>DAITMW010000240.1:0-11652 GCA_036834945.1 Steroidobacteraceae bacterium | reverse complement strand
GCGGAGAACAAGAAGCCCTTCTTCACTCTTCCGACTCAGGCGAACACAATTGGCGTATTCGGCAACGGCGCAGCCGCCGAGTGATTGACGTCCGTGCCGTGGCTCTCCGACTGCCGCGTTGTCTACTGGGGCGACCTGGACGTCCACGGCTTCTACATCCTCTCGCGACTACGTCGCGCGTTCCCGTCGCTCAGCAGCGTGATGATGGATTCCCAGACGCTGATGCAATTTCAGTCCGACTGTATACCTGCGAAGCCGGCCACCTATGAAACGGTCTCGCATCTCACACAGCCTGAGCGCGAAGCCTACGATGTACTCAAAGCCAAGGGCTGGCTCCTGAGCAAGAGAGAATTCCGCACCACTATTGTCTCCAACAGCTCGGCATCACATGACCGTGCCCTCGCCAACTCCCGAGTGAGCTTGCGCACAACGCACGTTTGCCCGAGCCCGATCGCGCTCCGCACGCGTCCTCTCGATATGACGCCGGATACCACGAAACTCCGGATCCAGCGCCTGCACCCGGTAGAGATCACTAAGCGCCTTATCAAAGCGCATCAGCCGACTCAGCGCCGCCGCCCGCCCGATCCGCGCCTCACAATGGTTGCGCCTCAGCCTCAATACCCGCCCGAAAGACCTGGCCGCAGCCCCGTACAACCCCTGCTTAAAAAGCGCACGCCCGCGTCTCATCAACGCGGCGGAACCAATCGGAGCAAGCTGCAATTCTCGCTCGAGATCCACATGCCTGCCCTCGACGTCCCCGACCGGCGCATTGTCGTCCAGCCATCTCGACAGCTCGTTAAATTCCTGGTTCTTCCGCAAACGAGCGCAGACGACCAGCAGACTCGTGAGCGTCTCGCGATTGCCAGGAACAATGGCTGAGGCCTGGCTGTACGCGGAATAGGCATTCTCCAAACGCCGTTCCACGAAATAACAATGACCCAGATTCAACCAGGCGAGAAAAAAGCGAGGATCCAGGTGGACCGCACGTGACAGATCCTCGGCCGCCGCCAGCATCTGGTTGAGATAGATGCACACGATGCCTCGGTTGTACCAAACCTTTGGAACGTCCGGGCTCTCACGTGCGAGCTCATCGCAAGTCGTGAAAGCCGTCTTGGCACCCTGCAACCCGATGAGACAACTCGCGCTACCAAACCTCGCCGCGAAACATAAGGGATCGATCTGCCTCGCGCTCTCGAAAACGTTCCGCGCGTCGGCGAGCTTCTCCTGCGCCAGAAGCGCCTGCGCTTGCCCGACCAGGGCAGCGACATTGCGAGGCGCGACTCGCAACGCCACCTGAAACGTCCGTACGGCCTGGCCATACTGGCCCAATATCCGAAGCAAGCTACCTCGACGCAGCAGCAACTCGACATTCCGGGGTTCCACCTCGAGTGCCTTTTGCACTGCCGCGAGGGCCTCTCTCCGCTGTCCGAGTTCCTCCAGGCACTTCGCCTGTGTCCTCAGCAGGCGAACATTGAAAGGATTCCGCCGCAGCAGCCGCTTCGTGATCTCCAAGGCGGACTGACATCGACCCGCCTCGAACTCGAGGTCCGCCGTCCTCTCCAGCGCCTCCACCGAGCCGCCCGAGTAGCTGCCGAGCGTGATATGTGCCTTCCAGCCGGCGACCTGCTGCGTCGACTGAGCCCCGACGGCCAGTGCGATGTCCTCAAGGGTCAAAGAAGGTTCCCTTGCCAGAAGCCGGAGCGCCCGCTCTTTGCGCCTGGACAGATCGAACGTG
The DNA here is from genome assembly GCA_036834945.1 of Steroidobacteraceae bacterium. Lineage (GTDB taxonomy): Bacteria > Pseudomonadota > Gammaproteobacteria > Steroidobacterales > Steroidobacteraceae > 13-2-20CM-66-19. The sequence goes on along the minus strand of DAITMW010000240.1, from coordinate 9,917 downwards.
GCGCGCGCACGCCGGCCTCCGATCACGGACTCGCGTCCGAGATCGACCCGTTGTGGGATGGGTGCCTCTTGCCAGCGCATGTCACGGAGGGCCTTCGATCCTTGGCGCAGCTCGTAGAGCAGGAAGTCAAAATGGAACTGAGACAGCTGCTCAATGGGTTTCAACACCTCATCCAGGGTTTCCGCATTCCTCCGCACGAGTCTCTGAAGTGCATCGAAGTGGCCGATTCGCCGAGCCCGGATCAGATCGGCATACATCGGTGTGCCGCCGTCGCTAACGTACTTGTAGCTTGCGGCCGCGACGACGAACTGCTCGCGGCCGATAAAGGCATCGAGAGCACTGATCAGCAATGGACCCGCGGCCGCAACATCCCAGGCGTACATCACGTGCGGGCTCCCCTGCGCAAAGCGCTCAATCGTCGTGTTGATCCGCATTTGCACCCGCTCATCGAGCATTTTGCGGACGCCTGAAGGCATGGCGTCACCTTGCTTCCGCGCTAGGGCGAGCTGTTGCCTGTACACAGCGGCCGCTTCCGCGGCAATGGCCGGAATACTCTCCATGACGAGAGGATGCAGAAAGTCCTGAATCTCCCGACTGAGCGAACCATCGGAATCGCATTCCCGAAATAGAATCCCGGCCAGGCTATTAGTGGGGGACCGCAGCATCTGCCGGACACCTTTGTGAATCGCCTCACTGCGTCTGCCACGCAAGGCGCCGTCAGATATCACGCCCCGTCCAGTGAACAGGTAACCAAGAGTATCCTGGAGCGCCTCCACATCTCTGCCCGAAAGCCCCTCTCGACACAGCGCGTTGAAGAAACACGCCGCGACCTCGACAGGCGAATGTTTCTCCCAAGAAGTCCGGGTCAGTCCATAAATGCCCTTGGACGCATCCGCTTCACGGGCACCACAGAAATTCGTAAAAAAGATCGCATGATCGGCGACCCGTCCTCGGGCCCGCAAGCGCTGCAGAGTGTGCGCGTACGTTCCGAGCTGGCCCGTAAAATCCAACGAAATGATATCGAAGCGGCCGCCGTCGGGCCCATCTATGAATTCATCGAGCGTCTGCCGCCGGATCTGTATACCCAGATACCGGCGCCTGATCTCATTGCAGACCTTGCGATCCTTCTCAAGACACACAATGTTCTTACGCGCAATGCCGAGTTGGTCGTAAACCTCGAAAACCTCGAGTGCCTCGCGGCCCGCGAAGCACAGCACTCGTACAACGGCAAGTTTGCCAGGCGTGAAGCCGGACTTGATGAACTCGCGCAGCCGCTCCCGGCAGAGTTTTTTGACTTCGAGCCTGTATGTTCTTTTCATGGTCCAAGCCCCCAACGTGATCATAACAGCTCACTAGAGGATTTGGCGGGGCTCGAGAAAATGTAGGAGATCGAAATGTCTGCTTGTGATCGTGTTATTAACTTCGTAGCCCTAGGCCCAGGCACCGTAAAGCGCGCGGCATTCTTCCGGCCATCGAAATCATCTACTTGATGACCCCCACCAGCGTCCCGAGTTTCGGTCTAGGAGACTTGCGCATTCTCGCGCTCGTTGGCCCCTTGGAGCTTGTCCGCATAAAGGTGCAACCTTGGCGATTGCGCGACTCTTGCTGAACTCTCGGGGTCGCGCTTACGGTCGCCGTCTGGCGACAGACTCCGAAATAACATGTCGGAGCGACACCTGAGATTCCAGTGGCGCGCTGACTCGAGAGTGATTGAAAAATTGCCGCACCCGTCGCCGATGTGTGACACCCGGCCCGACTTAGGCACAATTCCAGCTGTCAGCCCCGCGCGGTTCGCCTGTCCATGAAACAGCGTTGCTGTGTTTTCGTCCCGGTGCCTTAGGCCCTCCGCCAACAGCGCCCCATCGAGTACGCAGGACATCATCGCCGCAGCGTCACTGAAGCGACGCCGCGGCCGTGGTAGCGCGCCGCCGCCAACCCGTTGCGTTTGCAACTTGTACACGCCGAGCGTGAAGCAAGTACTCGAGCGCACGCCCTGTGACCCGATGATCAGAGAGGCCCCATGCACCGACTGAAACCCACCCTCTTGGTAACCGCAATTCTGCTCGCCTGCGCCGGTTGCGATGGTTCGGACAACCCGGTTGCATCTACCGCGATGGCAGCCACATCCGCTGCGACCCCTGCGACATCCACTACGACTTCAGCGACGTCGCCCGCACCGGCGACCTCAACCACGACGCCCGCGCAGTCCACCGCCACGCCATCGCCATCGCCGTCCGCCACGTCCCAGGCGCAGCCGACCACAACGTCCTCGACTACAACCCGGATCAACGACACCGACCCCTCAGTCATCTACAGCAGAGGCAACGACAAGATCCCGAACTGGCGCGAATACAAACCCTCCCCCGAGGATTACCAGCAGGACGAGCACTCCAGCAATTTCGTCCGAGGCGGAGGACCCATCACAGGAACCGGCGTCGTCGTCAATTTCAACGGCACCGGCGTAACCTGGATTGGTAAGAAAGGCCCCAACTATGGAATAGCCAGCTACTCCATCGACGGCGGCACCCCCCAGACGGTGGACAACTATAGCGCCACGAAGCTCAACCAGAACCCAATCATCACGGTCTCAGGCCTGCCCTCCGAATCGCACGTCCTGTCGATTTCCCTCCTCGACAAGAAGCAGTCCGCCTCCACCGGCTACTGGCAGACCATCGACGCCTTCGACATCGAAGGCTCATCCTTGGCCGCGACCCAGGCCATCACGGCAGGATTCAACTCCTCGGAACTCAAGTTCACAGGAACCTGGGATGGCGGCAAGGTGACCGACGCCTCCGATCTCTCCGGCGGCCACTATTGGTCGAAGACGGCCAACTCCAGCGTCTCCTGGACATTCGTCGGCAGCCTCATCGAAGTCTTCGGCCGCCCCGACTATGAAAACGGCTACATGAACGTCTACATTGACTCAAACCCGACACCCGTAGCCTCGATCGACGCCCACTGGGGCTCCGTCGACGACGACACCCTCAACTCGTACCTGCTGTTCGCGAAGAAACTACCCGCGGGCCAGCACACCATCAAGATCGTGGTGGCCGGCAAACACGATGCCACCGCCAGGGATAATTACGTCCAAATCGACCAGTTCGTCGCGTTTCAATAGCACACGACCGACTCATCACCCGGCGCCGCACACGCTCGGCAATAACCCCCGAGCGTATGCAGCGCCCAGATGGGTGCGAGGCTTCACTCCACGGACTGCTCGATTGCAGCAAGCAAAGCCGTCGGAAACTCCTTCGGATGCAGCGAGCGATAGTGCTCCCACGTTGCCAACCGGAAGTTCAGCTCCGCGATGGCGAACGATTGTTCCGCCTGTGCCGCCGAAACACTTGCAGCATCCACGTCACGCTGGTCCGCCTGACGTGCCGTGTACCGGTCCTGAATCAGCCGCAAACTCTGCCGGGCGAGATCTGCGGAGCGCGTCGCGAGACTCAGGGTCTCCCGGGCCTCATTGAGCTTCATCCAGGCGTCGGTGCTCCGGTTGGTGGCGCTCACGAGCGCACTCTGATACTGCCCCTCAGCGTTCTTGACAGCCGCCCGAGCGGCGTCGATGTCCGCGCTGACGTTGAAGTAGGGCAGCAGAGGCACTGTGACGGCGAGTCCCACGACGTAGTTGTTCGCACGGGTACGATCGAACGCCCCATGCAAAGACGAAGGATCTATCCCCAGGTAGTTGTACTGAAATGTCAAAGCCACCGTCGGGTAATGCTCAGCGCGCGCGGCTGAAACCTTCTCCTGCGCGGCAGATATGGCCTCACGCGCCGAACTGACTGAGGGATCTTCGGCTATTGGAACTTCATCGGAGGCTACGCTCGGCGCCTCCGGAATCCAGACCCGCAGAGCCGCAACTCGGCTGGTCTGAGGGAATCCCATGTCGGTATAAACCTTCTCGAGATCGGCAATATGCTGCTGTCGCACCTGGCTCAACTGCGACCGAGCCTGCAACGCCTGCTGTTCCGCCCTGAGCAGATCGATGTTGTTCGAGACGGTACCTTCGACGCGCAGGCTGGTGAGATCCACCACATGCTGACTCAGTTGCACAATCTGCTGCTGATGCTCGAGCGCGATCTGGTCGACACAGACAGCCGTGAAGTCGGTCAGCAGCTGCTCCAGGGTGCTGTCCAGAGTCGCCGTCAAGGCCAGACTGGCAGAGCTCAGGGCCTTCAGGCTCGCACGATAGTTCGCTATGTCCTTGCCGCCCGAAAAAACGTTCATGCTCAATGTCGCGGAGGCAACATTAGCGTTATAGCCGTGCCCGTTAGGAATGACGACACCGCCGACTACGCTGCTGCCTGTAGGGGTGACCGGAGTAAAGATCTCGGGCTGGTCCGTAAGCACCAGGCTGGGCAGAAATGCCGCAGTGGCTGCCAGCTTCTGCGACTCGGCCGAGGAGACAGTCGACCGGGCGATCGTGAGAGAAGGGGCATGATCGAGCGCAAAATGAACGGTCTGAGCGAGCTCGATGGGTCTGGAATCGACAGCGGTTTGCGCATGCAAACCGTGACACGCCCATGCGAAGAACATGACCTGCACAATTGTGGCGATTCGTCGCATGTCGATAGCGCGAACGGAATCAGCTTGAAGCGCCGCTGTGGCAGGTCTGCTTCGTCACTGTACGGTCAGCCCGTTTGAGATGTACTTGATAATGGGATCGAGGAAGAAGTCCAGCACGCGACGCCGTCCTGTCTCGATGTCCACGCTCGCGGTCATGCCGGGTCGCATGACCCGTCGCTGTCCCTCCGCGTCGAGCCAGGCCCTGTCGGGCTGCACCTTGACACGGTAGTAGAGGGTTGGTGGCGCTGAGGCCTTCTGTGCGTCCCCGTCGGCCTGGGAATTACCCTGGGGTGGTGTGGCGGGCTGATGACTCTCACCCTCGGGCAAGGAAGCCAACTCGGAAGTCGACTCAGCGGTCGGGCTGACAGACAGCACCCTCCCGGGGATGGACCCATACTCCTCGAACGGATACGCCGAAACTTTGATCTGTGTTTTCTGCCCGACTTTCACGAAACCCATCTGTTGCGAAGGAAGGTCCACCTCGACCACGATGGGAGCATCGGTCGGCACGATGGTGAGTACGGTCTGGCCCGGCTGTACGACTGTGCCACGGCTACCGACATCGACGCTCTGTACGGTCCCGTTCACCGGAGCTGCGAGGTGGTCGAGATCCGCATCGCGCTGCGCTCCCGCATACTGACTCGCCAGGTCGTAGCTCTTGCCCGCTGTTGACTCCAGGTCCTGGTAGCGCTGCGCCTCGAACGCGCGGGCGTCTTCGTTGCGCTGTTTTCGAGCGGCACTGAGGGCTGCGGCGAGTTGCACGACCTGCTCCCTTTGCGCGGACAACTGGCCCTGATCCACAATCACCTGGTCTTTGAGCTGAGTGAATTCCTGACCTGAAAGCGCTCCCTCACCGACCAGTGGCGCAGCCGCCTGCGCGAGCTCGGAATCTTGGGCCTCGCGCTTGATGTATTCGTCCAGGAGTTCCCTACCGGCGGCCAGGTTGGCGCTCGCCCCGAGAATTTGTGCGTCGTCCATTTCGAGCTTGCTACGCTGTGCAGCCAGCTGTGCAGCGGCAAGACGCTTCTCCAACCGGATCATTTCGGGCGTTTCTCCGGGCGCCGCAGAAGATTCCGACCGCTCGCCCAGCTCGTGCTGAATGCGTCGCTGCTGCAGCCGATTGAATCCGAGATCCCGGGAGGCCGAATCGAGCTTCGCCAGGTTGACGTGCGGATCCAACGTCACGAGAGTCTGGCCGTTCGTCACCGTCTCTCCCGGCTTCACCAGGATGCTCTCCACGGTGCCTGAATTCAGGGATTGCACAACCTTCGTGTGGGCGTCGGTGATGAATTTGCCCGGCGCGGTCGTCATGATCGGCATGTGGCTCAGCCAGGACCACCCAACGCCCGTGACCAAAAAAGCGACCAGGCTCCAGAGCACGATCCTTGTGAAAGGCGACGGCGGTGTCTCTTCGATGGCGAGCGCATGCGGTTGAAAGTCTCTCAGTATCAACCCGTTGTCCCGCCGCCGTCGGCGTGATGACAACCGCTTCGGCCGCGACGCCAGCTCCTGCACACTCATGCGACCATGCCCTGCTGTTGATAGAGATGTCGGTACACCCCACCCAGGCGAATGAGCTCATCGTGGTTTCCCGACTCCACCAGTCGCCCCTGGTCCATGACCAGAATGCGATCCGCCCGGCGCAACATGGACAACCGGTGAGCCACCAAGATGACCGTACGCCCTTCGGACATGCGCGCCAGGTTGTTCTGGATGATCCTTTCGGACTCATAGTCGAGGGCACTGGTGGCCTCATCGAGAATCAGAATACGCGGATCGGTGATCAGTGCGCGGGCAAGCGCCAGGCGTTGGCGTTGCCCTCCTGACAGTGACGTACCCCGCTCTCCAACAGGGGTATCGTAGCCTTCCGTCATCGCCGTGATGAAGTCATGGGCCCCGGCAAGCCTGGCGGCTGCGATAACGCGCGGCATGGGCGCGTTGGGCACCCGCACTGAGATGTTCTCTCGGATGGAACCCCCGAAGAGAAAGCTTTCCTGGGGCACCACGGAGATCTGGCGGCGCAGCCAGGCGGGGTCCACCTGGGCTACATCGTGCCCGTCGACGAATATCCGGCCACTCGCGGGAAGATAGAGCCGTTGCATCAGTTTTGCGAGGGTGCTTTTGCCGGAGCCGCTGCGGCCAACGATTCCCACCGTCATACCGGGACGAATCTCGAAGGAGACTTCATCCACGACGCGGGGTGCATCGGGATGGTAAACAAAAGAGACGCGCTCGAAGCGGATCCTGCCTTCCAACCGCGGCAGGCTGGACTTGTCGGGATTCATCACCGGCTCGAGGGGCGCATCCATCAGATCGCCGAGACGCCTGATGGAAAGCCCGATCTGTTGGAACTGCTGCCACAAGGAACTGATGCGCAGAACGGGCCCCATCGCGCGAGAGGACAACATCTGAAAGGCCACCAGGGCCCCCACGGTCAGCTCGCGCGAGAGCACCTTTTGAGCGCCAAACCACAGGATGGCCAACGTCGCCAGGTTACGCAGGACTCTGCCGATACCCCCGGCGATACCGCCAAGATTGTCAACACGATAGTCGGCGGTCACACTGCGCGCCAACAACCGGTCCCAACGCTGCGCCATGGTGGGCTCGAGTGCCATCGCCTTGACCGTTTCCATTCCGGTCACGGTCTCAACCAGAAAGGATTGCGCGTCGGCGCCGGCATCGAAACGCTCTTCCAGGCGCTTGCGCAGCACCTTACGAAAGCTCAGCGTCGTCCCGGCGATGAGGAAGACGGACAGCAAGACGATCGCGGTCAACTCTGTGCTGTAGAACAGAAGAAAACCGATGTACACAAAGACGAACAATCCGTCGACGAAGGAAAGCAGCGCCTGGCCGGTCAGAAAGTTGCGGACACGCTCCACTTCACGAACGCGAGCGGTGGTATCACCGACGCGTCGGGTCTCGAAATAGCGTAACGGGATCCGCACGAGCCGCCGAAAGACAGCCGTACCGAGCGTCACATCGATTCGATTGCCCGCGTGCGCGAGCAGCACCGTCTGAAGCGTCCCGAACGTACCCTCGAACGCGATGACCGCCAGCATCCCCGCCGAGACCACCACCAGGGTCGACTGGTTGTTGTAAACAAAGACCTTGTCAACAATGACCTGGATGAACAGCGGCAGCCCGATTCCCATGAGCTGGAAAAACAGCGCTGCGACCAGCGCTTCGATCAGCTCCTTGCGGAACTTGGCCAGCACTGGCAGGAACCAGCCGAAACCGAACGGCCGGTTGGGATTGGAGAGTGTCAGTCGCTCGTTGATGACGATGGCGGCACCGCCATACAGCTCTTCCCAGGCCTCCCGCTCGAGCCACTGCGGGCGCTGGGACTGCTGGCGGCTCAAGGGAATGCGTTCCTGGCGAGCCCGGCCCGCCACGGCGAAACTCCCGTCTTTCAGGCGCACGATCGACGGCAGCTTCGAAGCGACGAATTCGTCCCAGTTGAGACTGACCGTGCGGCCTTTGAGCCTCAACTCAGCGCACGCCTGCAGGATATCCGCGATATCCACGGCGCGATGTTCGAGACCCAACGCGCGCAAGATCTGATCGGCATCCACTGGACGTTGATGATAGGCAGCGATGCGCGCAAGAGCCCAGATGCCGGAGGGCATCAGCGGGTGACCTCGTCCTGGTTCGTCGGCCGCAGCGTCCCTAACTTCAGCGTCCATGATGCAACTCATTGCCTCTTCGGAAGGTGATGCTACTAAGAACTAACTCAAAAGCCCACCGTCACGGTAGGATAACTTACATGAGCAACATCCTCATCGCTTGGGAATTCGGACAGAACTGGGGTCACCTGTCGCGTGATCTGCCGATCGCCCGGCAACTGTTATCTGCCGGCCACCGGGTGGTCTGTGCGGCTATCGATACGAAAGTCGCTTCAGACCTGTTGGGCTCGACGCGGATCACCTTTATCCAGGCGCCGACGCCGCGTCGCTCCGACCGGTCTCCCAAAACACCGGTGAGCCATGCCGAAATCGCCATGACCGGCGGCTACGACGACTCCGGCATCCTGCGAGGACTCGTCGGAGCCTGGCGGGGGTTAATCGAGATAACACGTCCAGACGTCCTTCTCATCGACTATGCGCCTACGGCCGTACTTGCCGCACGAACCTGCGGCGTACCGACCGTACTCATCGGCACGGGCTTCGAGCTGCCACCGCGCGTGACCCCGCTGCCTTCGTTTCGAACATGGGAGACAGTCCAGTCATCGCGTCTGCTGCTCGCAGAGGAGTTGGTGCTGAAACACATCAACCAGGTCCTCGATCATTGGAAAGCCGCACCCCTACAACAGGTTGCGCAGGTCTTCCAAGGTATGCGGAGAATGCTCACGACCTTCCCCGAGCTCGATCATTTCGGAGCACGCGCGGAGGAGGAATATACGGGCCCGGTGTCAGAGTTGCCGCAGGCGCAGCAAGTACAGTGGTTGCCGGGATCCGGGCAAAAAAGAATCTTTGCCTACCTGCGCCCTTGGACCACCCGCGTCGAGGACTTGCTGCTCGCGCTACGACGCAGTGGCGCCGATGTCATTTGCGCCTTTCCCAGCGCACCCGCCCATCTCCTGCAGCGGTACTCCTCGCCGCGCCTGCGGATCTTCACCCGACCGGTCGCTATCAACCCCCTTCTTGCCGAGGCAAATTTGATTATCGCTTACGGCAGCGGAATGGTAGCCAGCGCGCTGCTTGCTGGTGTGCCTTTGCTGCTCACACCGCGCTGGGCAGAGCAGTACCTCACTGCCCTTCGTGTGGAGGCGCTGGGCGCAGGACTCATTGTGCGGAGCAGCGGGTTGCCGCAGTCGTATCCAGCGCTGTTGGAGCGGCTGTTGTCGGAGCGGCAATATCGGGACGCCGCATCGCGATTCGCTGCCAGACACGCAGGCTTCAACGAGGAGGAGGCCATCAGCCGGATTGCTGGGCTGGTTGCGGATACTTGTTGAGCTCCCCTAGAAGCTCACCGAGGTGCTCTTCGTACAGGCGCCAACGGCCCACAGCACGCTTGTACAAGGGCTGACGCACCTGCTGGTAGCTTGCGGTATGCACCACGCGTTTCGATTGGTGAAAGCTCAGGCACGCAGGGTCCCATTCGAGGTCGCAGAAATCGAGCAGCTGGCGGACGGTGCGCTCCGGGTCGCTCACCAGGTCCTCGTAATGGAGTTCGAACAGAGGATAGGGCGGCAGTACTCGCTTCCAGTGGTCCATCAACAAGCGGTACTGGTTATAAAACCAACCGCAGTCCTCGAGGCTATAGCTGAAGGCGTTGCCCTCGAGAAAATCCTGGAGGTAGCACGAGAATGAGGTGTCCGCGGCGTCGCGGACACAATGAATGACCCGGGC
>DAITMW010000239.1:4301-11722 GCA_036834945.1 Steroidobacteraceae bacterium | reverse complement strand
TCGAAGCTTCGGACCAGCACCCGGTATCCAGACGTGATTTCTTCAAAGGGGCCGCGGCGGCGGCCTCCCCCCTTGCCCTGGGAGGCGAGACGACCTCGGCAACGGCGGCGGATGGCACGCCAGAGCAGATTCATTTGACCTGGGGCGACGATCCTTCCCGGACAGTGTTCGTGTCCTGGGCCTCGCCCGCGCAAGCGGCCAATCCCCGGGTCCTTCTGGAGCGCCATGGCGCGACGCCCGCCGTGATCCACGCCGTCCAACGCACCTACACGGACGGCATCAATGGACAAACCGTATTCACGTATCACGCGCGCCTCGACGGACTGGAGCCTGCTTCGTCGTACCGCTACTCCGTCACCGCGGACAACGACAGCCATAAGCACAGCCCGTTCACTGCAGCCTTCCGGACCGCGCCGCGAGGCCGGGCCGCGTTTCGCTGGACGAGTTACGGTGACCTGTCGACCCCGGTGACATCGTGGGTGCTCTCTTCGCCACAGAGCCGACATGCCGTCGATGCGGTCGAGCGCTTCGAGCCGCTGTTCCACTTGATCAACGGCGACCTGTGCTACGCCAATCTGAACCCACGCTCGCAACCGGCGGTCTGGGCCGACTTCGGCAACAACGTACAACGCTCGGCCGCGCATCGCCCGTGGATGCCCTGCCCGGGCAACCACGAAATCGAGTTCGGCAACGGTGAGCAGGGGCTGAATTCCTATCTGACCCGATATTCGCTACCGGACAACGGCACGCGTTTTCCCGGCCGCTGGTACCGCTTCAAAATCGGCTCGGCCATGTTCATTTCACTCGCCGCCGACGACGTGATCTACCAGGACAGTGGTGCCTTTCTCGCGGGGCCCGAGCCGCTCGTACCCGCACCGCGAACCGGCAACGCGCCGATCAAACCCGGCACATCCATTTACGTGCGCGGTTACAGCGGGGGCGAGCAGACGCGCTGGCTAGAGGAAACCCTCGCCGCGGCCAGCGAGGATCCCTCCATCGACTGGATCATCGTGCAGATGCACCAGGATGCGATGAGCTCTTCGAAAGAAGGCAACGGCTCCGACAAGGGAATCCGGGAAGCATGGCTGCCGCTGTTCGATCGCTACGGTGTGGACCTCGTCCTGTGCGGTCACGATCATGACTATGAGAGAAGTTGGCCGGTGCGGGGCTGTAACCACCATGTAGGGCGGGACGCTGCGACCGGTGCGCCGGTGGACACTCGTCAGCCCCAACCGGTCATCACGAGCGAGCCGGCCGAAGGCCGTTTCGACACCAGCCATGGCACGATTCACCTGATCCTCGGCGGAGGCGGCACCAGCGCGCCACTGGATGCCTACGGAGTGAATCCCCACACCGGCGCGCCGCAGGCCAAGGTCATCACGAAAACGAACCGCCCCGTGCCCGGCCCCATCCCGGGTGTCTTCGTCAAAGCTGGCGCCGACGCTGTTGAAGACGCTATCTGGTCCGCGCGCCGTGACTCGGTGACTGGCTATGGGATCGCGGTATTCGACCTCGACCCCGGTGTCGAGAACGGTAAAACTTCGATCACGATGCGCTACTACCATGCGACCGGCGCGGACCGCGCTCCAACGTCAACCTATGAGCTCTTCGACACGTTGGTCCTCGCCAAAGAGCGGCGCGGCGCCCAGCCACGCTAGGCGGATTTCATTCCGCAGCCGAAAGCGGCCAGTCCGGGAGGCTGGTGCCAGCTATAGTCCGCCGATGTTGGAACGGTTGGGAATGACTCGCGACGTTCTCGACCGCGCCCGGCGCAGCCGTGATGCGCGCTTTGACGGGAAATTCTTCATCGCGGTGACTTCGACACGGATCTACTGTCGCTCCATCTGCCCCGCGAAAACCTCCAAGGACGCCAACATCCGCTACTACGCGACTGCCGCGGAAGCGTCCGCGGCTGGCTTCCGGCCCTGCCTGCGCTGCCGACCCGAGGCTGCGCCGGGATCACCGGCCTGGCTGGGTACTTCCGCAGTCGTGCGCAGGGCCTTGCGTCTGATACAGGATGGCGCGCTGGACCACGGCTCGGTTGAAGAGCTGGCAATGCGACTTGGTGTCGGCTCACGGCACCTGTCGAGGCTCTTTACACGCCACGTGGGCGCCTCCCCGCTGGCCGTAGCGCATACCCGACGGCTGCATTTCGCGAAGCAACTTCTCGATGAGACCGACTTGCCCATCACCCGGATCGCACTGGGCTCAGGTTTTGGCAGCGTGCGGCGCTTCAACGATGTCTTCAAGGCGACTTATCACCGCTCACCTCGTGAGATCCGCAAGGCAACCCGGCGCAGCGCAGATGCCGAGATCAAACTTCGCCTCACCTACCGCCCGCCCTATGACTGGCAACTGATCAGCCACGCCCTGGCCCGGCGTGCGATCGAGGGCGTTGAATCGGTTACGGCCGACCGCTATGAGCGAACGGTGCACGGTGCGAACGGCCACGCTATCGTAACGGTGAGCCCGATCGCGGACGCCGACGCGCTCGAGTTACGTATCCGCGGGGGCGAGTCATCCGAATTGCTATCCCTCGCATCGTCGGTGCGTCGGATGTTCGACCTTTGCGCAGATCCCGCGAAAATCGCCGAAGTCCTGCGGCGCGATCCTCACCTCGCCCCTGACGTCGCGCGGCACCCGGGGCTGCGCATTCCGGGGCACTGGGATTTGTTTGAAGGCGCGGTGCGATTATTGCTGGACCTGGCCGATTCACGCCAGGCCCCGAAACGGCTCACCGCATTGGTCCACCGCGCCGGATCTCCTATCAGCGATGCCACCGATGCACTGCACCGACTGTTTCCGCTGCCCCAGGAGCTAGCGCGAGCCGACCTGGCCGAGCTCGGGTTTGGCGCCGCGCTGGCCAACAGTCTGCATTGCTTCGCCCGGGACGTCGCGGGACGGTTGACCGTCAGCGAAGCGTTACAAACTGTCGAGATCCAGCGGATATTGCGGACTGTGCCCATCGACGTTGGGTTGCTGATCGAGGGTTTGTCGTTGTATGGACTCGGTGACCCTGATGCTTTCCCGTTGGCCGCCCCGCCAGGAAACCGCGCACAGCTATGGCGCCCCTTCCGTGGGTACGCGGCCCTCTATCTCGGGGACATTGCAGGTCCGAACACGGCCGGTTCCCGGCTCCCGCCCTGATTAGAGTCGCGAGCACCGTCGCTCGATTGACGAACATCAGGGAGACCTCTCATGCGCCACACACTCAAAGTGATCCTGGCAGCGGCCTGCGGCATGACTCTCGTCCACACGGTCACGGCCAGCCCCCACTCTCATACGCTCTATCGCATCACCCTTCTCGACCCGGCGGGCTCGGGCAACAGCATCAATGACTTCGGTCTGGTCGCCGGCAGCAGGACACTGCCCAACAATACTCTGCACGCCACGGTCTGGGCCTTCGGCAGGCGGCTCGACCTGGGCACCCTCGGCAAAGGCAGCTCGCTCAACAGCACGGTCCAGTGGCCCGCCAAAAACAACCTGGGCCTGGTGTCCGGACTCTCGCTGACCGACCAACCGGATCCGAACCGCGAAGGCTGGAGTTGCTCGGCCTTTCTGCCCAATCCAACCCTGCGGCAATGCCTCGGATTCGTCTGGGATCCCCTGACCGCGACGATGCATTCGTTGGGACCGCTTCCGGGCGGGACCAACAGTTTCGCCACAGGAACCAACGACCTGGGCGAAACGGTGGGCTGGGCGGAGAATGGCGTCGAGGACTCCTCGTGCGTGGCGCCGCAAGTGCTGCAGTTCAGACCCGTGGTCTGGGGACCGGGAGGCGGACGCATCCATGAGCTGCCGGTGCTCGAAACCGACAGCTCCGGAAAACCCACAGGAGATACGACCGGCGCGGCGACGGCCGTCAATGATCGCGGCCAGATTGTAGGGATCACGGGCGCATGCGGCATCGCGGTAGGAGGGGTAAGCGCCCGGCACGCGGTGATCTGGGAGAACGGCGGAGTCCAGGAGATCGTCAATCCCAACGGTGCGCTGTACTGGAACACGCCGATGATGATCAACCGACGCGGGGATGTAGTGGGCTTCGCCGGAGTCCCCGACGATCCGGCAGGCAACCTCACTCCACCATTCATGTGGACGCGCCAGGGAGGGTGGCAATGGATCCCTCTTCCGCTGATCACGGTCGCGGGCGTAACGAAGCAGGATATCGCCGGCGTCGCGACGAGCATCAACAGCCGGCGCCAGGTCGTCGGCTACTCGAACGACAGCGCGCCTCATTTCCACGCCTGGATCTGGCAAAACGGCGTGACGCGCAACCTGAACGACCTGGTCGAGCCGGGCTCCCTGGCGCACGACTCGCTCGAACTGGCGTTTGACATCAACGACCGCGGTGAGATAACTGGTGCCACCACCTCCGGCCAGGCGTTTCTGGCTATTCCGATCCATGACGATGGTGAATGATGACGACCGATCGCTTTTCAGGCTTGCGCGCCCTCGCAACAGGGGCTCTGGTGACAACTTGTCTCTGGAGCCATGGTGACCGGGCTCAGGCGGCGGCGAGCACCTCGCCCGCTGCCGCCTGCACGTCGGCCGCGCACAAACAGTTCGACTTCTGGCTCGGCGACTGGGATGTCTTCGACACGACAGACAGTACGAAAGTCGTCGCGCGAGTGCAGGTGCAATCCATCCTGAACGGATGCGTGCTGTTGGAAACGTACAGCGACAGCGACGGTTACGAAGGGCGCAGCTTCAGCACTTTCGACTCGACACGCAACGTGTGGCATCAGAGCTGGGTCACCAATCGCGGCCAGCTGCTCGTCATTGAAGGCCACTTCCACTCCGGCATCATGGAGCTCTCGGGGGTGGATCGCGCGGCCGCCGGGGCTCACGACCGGTTGACTCGTGCGACATGGCAGGCCGTCGACCACGGTGTCCGCGAGATCGCGGCTCGCTCCGAGGACAACGGAAAGTCGTGGCAGCCGTGGTTCGATCTGATGTTCCGACCGCACGTGCGGTGAATTTTCCGCTACCCCGCCCGCCCCCGGTGGGGTACGCTGCCGAAGCATACCAGGGGAAGAATGAGCTCGATGGGGGCAACACAGGTCTGCCGGCTGTTGGCGGTGATTCTGTCAGGCGCGCTCGCGCTGTTTCTGACAGTCATGCCTCGCGATACCAGGGCCATAGAGGCCTGGCGGTCGCGGGTCGCCCCCGCCTTGCAGTCGGCCTTTGACTCTCCACTTCGGACCTCTTCAGCCACCTCCGCCACAGCGCGCTTCGACGCGCAAGGTCGAGTCGAAGCTGACGTCCAATACGACTGCTCCTCCAGCGTTCCCACAACGGCATTGGCCGCCGCCGGACTATCGGCAAGCGGTGCGACGCACCTGCCGCCCTTGTGTGTCGTGGAAGGTTGGGTCGCACCCAACGCGCTGCCGGCGCTGGCCGCCGTCTCAGGGGTAACACGCGTAAAGGTCCCATCTTATGTAAGACACGCGCCGCGACCTGCCGTGAAGACCACCGCCGCGCCACAGGCCGGCGCCCGGATCAACGGCAACGCACTCACCATCATGCACGCCGACCAGTTCGTCGCGCAGGCCGGCGGCGGCGGCAACGGTGTCATTGTCGGAGTGCAATCACAGGGCGTTACCAACATCAGCACCATACAGGCTCGCGGCGAATTGCCGAGCGTGCGCATTCTCACTACCGCAGCCGGCAGCACGCCCACTACTGGGGACGAGGGGACCGTGTTGCTCGAGGAGGTCCATGCGATCGCACCGAACGCCGGCCTGGCCTTCTGCGATCCACAGACTTTCGTTGCCTACACCGCCTGCCTGCAGCAGTTCGTCAAAGCCGGCGCAACCATCGTGGTCGATGACATCCTGTTCTTCGAGCAGGATCCCATGTCGGCGAATGGCACCGATACCGCGGCGCTCCAACAGTTCCTGGCGCAGAATCCCAACGTGGCGCTCTTCACCGCGGCCGGCAATGACAATGGCAGCTATTGGGAAGGCACCTACACGCCGATCGCGACTTCCGCGAGCTCATTGGGCGCCCCGAGCCTCACCTGCCCCGGCAGCACCCAGGTCGACACCTATGTGAACCAGTTCAGCGCCGTGGCGGACCAGGTCCTGACGATCACACCGTCCTATGCGATCTCGGTCCCGCTGACGTTCGCCTGGTCGGACCCGCCGGGACAGAACAACAGCAAGTTCGAGATCTACTGGACCAACGCGAGCGACCCCACGAAGTCGGGCTGCGTGTTGACTGCCTCGTCCACCGATGCCGTCGTCAGCCAATCCATCACCCTGTATCCCGGACCCAACAAGCTCCACATCGCCACGCCCGACGCCTCGGCCGCCGGGAAGTTCCTGAAGCTCTGGGTCGGTGGAGATGGCCTCACGAGCCTGTTGATCTCGACCTCCGGCAGCCTGGTCTCACCCCAGACATTCGCGACGGGCGCGATCACCGTCGGTGCCGTCAATGGCGCCGATGGGATTGGCAACACCATCGAATCCTTCAGCGGCCGGGGCCCCATCTCGGTGGTCTTCCCGGCCCCGGCAAAACTCCAGGCGCCCATCCTCGTCGCTCCTGATGGCATCTACGTCGATGCGGACGGTACCTATTTCGCTTCCAACCTGTTCCCGGATGGGAATTTCTATGGCACCTCGGCCGCGGCCCCGAACGCGGCCGCCGTGGCCGCGCTCATCCGTGGAGCCTTTCCAAACCTGACTGTCGCGCAACTGCGGCAGGCGTTACAGGACGGAGCCGCCCAACTCGGCGCAAGCGCCCCCGACGGCACATTCGGATACGGACGCGTCGATGCGATGGGAGCGCTCGCGACCTTCGCATCTCCGACCATGACGAACCTCACGGATGTTTCAATCGACGCGAGCGCCTCGACGACATCCACATCCGTGCCCTTTACCGTCAGCGGTACAGGCAACCTGCACTTTTCGGTATCGAGCACCAACGCCACGCTGATCCCCGCATCGGTCGTCGCGGCGGGATCCCCTGGAGTCAGTGTCTCCCCGGCCGAATGTGGATCGACGACACTAACCTGCTCGCTGACGGTTACTGCGGCCCCCTACCAAGGAGGCACCGCAACCGTCACAGTATCGGCAGTCGACGGCGCGGGCCGCGCGGCGCCCGCGACGATGCACGTCACAGTCACCAACCCGCAGGCCGCGCCGCCTCAGTCTCCACCAGCGCCCGCGACGACCACTGATTCCGGTGGCCATGGCGGCGGCGGCTCACTCAGCTGGTGGGAAATCGCTGCGGCCCTCCTGGCAACGACACTCAGCAAGTCCCGCTCGGCGCGTTCGCGCGGAAGGTGTTGATCACCGACGGCTTGGATGGCCGCGGTTGCCGTTCACGGTGCGGCTGCCAATTTGGACGGGGCGGTACGCCGGCATTTCCATCCCGGTCGCCGTAGCCAATAATCAGCGTCTCGCCGGCATCTGGAGAAC
>DAITMW010000239.1:0-4201 GCA_036834945.1 Steroidobacteraceae bacterium | reverse complement strand
TTTCCATCCCGGTCGCCGTAGCCAATAATCAGCGTCTCGCCGGCATCTGGAGAACGATGGGGATGTTAGTCAGTACCGTTCGCAGCGTCGCAGCGCTTGGGCTCTCCGTCATGATGATCTGCATCCTGGCGGGCGTTCCGGCCCAGGCGCGGGGCAAGACACCCCGTTCGCCGTGCATCGACTACTCCGACGACCCCTCCGGGTGCCAGCCGTCGACCTTCGCGACGCCCACCGGGCAGCTGCCCTCGCGCCGGATCGGCAAGGACGGCAAGCTCGATCCGAAATCCTCCGAGGCGGAGGCCCGGGCGGGAGCGGCACTGCTCGAGAGAAAGTTGCATCTCTTTCGGAACATCACCCCCATTCATTGGACGCTCACCACCCCGTCCACCAAGGACCCGGCCACGGGCGGCTGGACCGGGGGTGACCTCGACGCGATGGGCGATGCCCGCGGACTGGGTATCGGCGGCAAATGCATCTTCGTCGGCCACGAGAACGGTCTGGGAGAGAAGCATGCCATCAACATCTTCAAGATCCCGTCGGACCCACTGAAAGAGGCCCCCGCGCAGGTCGGCGAGATCCCGGCCATGTCCCAGGGGGACCAGGGATTCGACGATCGCGAGCTGCGCTCACTCGTCTACAGCACCTCCGGCGGCCAGGACCGTCAGATCATGGTCCGCAATGGCGGCACGCAGTCCATCGGCAGGCAGATGGTCTATGACATCGACGTGGACAGCTGCCAGGTGAAATCGGTCAGCGGCGTGTACGACTTCGGCGGCCAGTCCCACGAGTTCTACCTGTGGCACGACCCGGTGAATCCGAACCGGATCCTGGTCTACATGACCATCTGGACCCCGGCGGTTCCCGACCCCAACCACCCGGGGCTGTTGGTCGCCGACCTGTATGTCATGGCCGTCACGGACGAGAAGACCGGTGAGATCCTGAAGGACCCGCGGATCGATGCGACCTTTACCCTGCAGGATGCCGGCGGACCGAGGCTCAACGAGAAGCCGGACGCGAGCGGCTTGTACTCCGACGGCCGCTTCATCGACTACTCGGTGAACAAGGACCTGTGGGGTGTGCCCGGCATCGCCACCAAAACCGAGCAGAACAAGTTGCACTCGATCTCGGTCTCGAACGACGGCGAGCGCGGCTACGTGGCCGGCACCACTTCAGGATTCTACGTCCTCAATACCGAGGCCATCGCGCATCACACGGATGCCGACCTGTCGGCCGGCAAAGCCGGTTGCAACCTGCATACGACCAGCGTGGCGCGGGGCGGTGGCATCGATGCCGCCAAGCTTCCGGATCTCGCCAATGACTGCGTCCACATGGTCGTCAACGATGATCCGGGCCTGAAAGCCTACCTGGCCTCGGCGACTCCTCCGGAGGCGAAGGTTGAAAGATACCTGGCCCTGGAAAACCGCTCACGTTTCGACGTGTACCCGCCATTCAACGCGTTTCCAACAGGGACGCACAGCGCGGTGGTCGTGCCGGACCGCCCCGCCGAAGTGCGGGGCAACACCAAAGGACGCCCCGCCTTCGTCTGGCTCAGTGACGAGAACTTCGGCGGCTGCCCTCTGAACTACGCGCGCATGGTTTCGGTCGAGGAGGAGGCGTTTCCCGCCATGATCGGCGCGTTCGCGATTCCGGACAACCTGCTCGACAACTGCCTCAAACAGGCGGTTACCGAGCCGGATGGTGTCACCAGGCGACGCCCCATCCCACAGCAGAACCACAATCCGACAGTGTTCAAGGACCTGGTCTTCACCACCTGGTACGGCCACGGTCTGCGGGTCATCGACATCTCCAACCCGATGACACCGCGTGAAGTAGGTTATGCGTTGCCGGTCCCACAAGGCATTGCAAGGACCTATCCCGTGTTCAAGGACGGCCTGATGTATTGGGCCGACAACCGGACGGGTCTGCACGTTGCGAAATACACCGGGCCCTACGCCGAGGAGATACCAACAAAGGGAGTCTACGAAGGCAACGCCACGAGCCCCCATCGGTGAGTCTCGATCGTCGCCAGTTGCTCGGCAAGCTGCTCGCCGGAGCACTGGTCGGCCGCACCCTGTTGGTGAAGCGGGCGGCCGCGCAGGAAGCTGCACCGCTGCGCGACCCGCCCGACGAGGAAGTTGCATGGGTCTGTCCCATGCACCCGTCCTACACCGCGACCGCATCCGGCACGTGTCCGATTTGCGGCATGCCTCTCGTACAGACCCGACCCTACGACACTCGTGACTACCGGCTCCTGTTTCGCACCGAGCCCGCGCAAGTACGCCCGGGTGAGAAGATCCGTCTCCTGTTCACATTCCTAAGGCCGGACACCAACGAGATCGTCAAGGATTTCGAGATCGTCCACACCAAGCCGTTCCACCTGTTCGTCATCAGCCAGGACATGGAGTTCTTCGAGCACATCCACCCGATCATGCGGCCGGACGGAACATGGACCATCGAGACGACGGTTCCCAAATCCGGCTATTACCAGGTGCTGTGCGACTTCATGCCGACGGGAGGCACCGCACAGTTCCTCGCCGCTCCGCTGGTGACCGCGAACTATGCGGGCGACCTGGCCTCCGATAGCGCCCATCTCACGCCCGATAAAACCTTCACCAAGAGCGTGGAAGACATCACGGTCGCGGTCTCGTTCGATCCTCCACAGCCCACTTCGTGTCAGTACGTCCACCTCAACTTCTTCCTCACCGACACGAAGACGCGGCAGCCGATCACGGACCTCCAGACCTACCTCGGCCAGTTCAGCCACATGCTCCTGATGAGCGAGGACCTGCAGTGTTACGTGCACTCCCACCCGGTCAACTTCCTGGTCCAGCAGGAAGATGAATCGGCCATCCCCGAATACATCATTCCGCCCGATGCCGACCTGGACAAGATCCGCGGCGGCCCGCGTGTGACCTTTGATGCCCTCATGCCAAAGGCAGGCATCTTCCGGGCCTGGGCGCAATTTCAACGCAACAATCAGATTCGCACCGTCGCATTCACATTCAACGTCGCGCCAGGACCGGCAGAGCCGGTGCTCTCGTGAAGCACTCTCCCGCACTCCTGCTGCTGACTGCTGTTTGCGAAGTTGCCCTCGCGCACGCACCGGTCACCACGACGGTGCAGTTTGATCGCGAAGTCGTGCGTATCCTGGACAACCACTGTGTCATGTGTCACGAGGAGAAGGGAGCGGCTTTCCCTCTCGTGACCTACGAGCAGACTTACGCAGCACGCTGGAAGATACGCCAGGACGTCATGGCCCGGCACATGGCACCGTGGGCCGCGGTTGCCGGCTATGGAGACTTCATCAACCGCAACGATCTCACGCAGCGGGAGATCGATTTCCTGGTCTCGTGGGCCGAAAGCTTTGGGCCGCGCAACAACGGCGGCGTCTATACAGGGGTCGCTGCCACGACGTCGGCGCCAAAAGTCATCCAGGCGCATTTCGATCCCGATCGCTGGACGCTCGGCAAGCCTGACGCAACGCTAACGGTTCCTGCCACACCGCGCGCCGTCCTCGATCCCAAGTTGACGTCCGATCGTTGGCTGCGCGGTTTGGAGTACAAACCTGGCGACCGCCAGGTCGCGCACGCCGTCTCCTTCACCATTCAGGAAACCGGCGAGTGGCTCGGGAGCTGGACGCCATGGTACGGGTTCGTGAGCCTGCCGAAGGGACTCGCCTACAAGCTGCCCGCCCGATGCCACATCATCGCGGAGCCCGCGGCCGCCCGCGGATCGCTGGGACTGTATTTCGCGGACCGGGCACCGCAGCGCGCGGTGACCCACTTCAGTGTCGTGGGTCGTAAAACCCTGGACGCGGATACCAATATCCTCTCCTTGCAGCCCGAGTTGAGCCCGGGAATCCAATCCATCGAAGTCGCCGCGCGCGCACCAAACGGTGCGACGCGGATTCTTCTGTTCGCGAAAGACATTCCGATGGACTGGCCGACACCGTATGTCCTGCGAAAAGCGGTGTCTCTTCCCAAGGGAACAGAGCTGACCGTGACCCAACACTACGCCACTGGCGCCTCCGCGCCTGCTGCCGGGACGCCTGTGCGTTTCAGCGCTTACGCAGGCGCTGCTCAGTAGACACCGCCGACGCCATCCAATCCGACGTCGTGGTGAGCGACACCGGTACGCACCTGGAAAATATCAAAGTCACCGGGCGCGCCAGGTAGGCTTCCTTCCCGCCTTGCAATGCTCG
>DAITMW010000238.1:7587-11759 GCA_036834945.1 Steroidobacteraceae bacterium | reverse complement strand
TCACCAATACCGGCCCGGAGGGTTGCGGCAGCGGAGGGCAGGGCGGCTACGGGCTTCTGAACGCGCGCCTCACCTGGCAGAACAGCTCGAAGCTGTGGGAAGTGTCACTGTGGGGTCGTAACTTGACCGACAAAGCCTACTTCTCAGGCAAGTTGAGCCTCATCACCTTCTTCGGCCGCGAGCAAGGCAACGTCGCTCCCCCACTGGAATGGGGGCTGACCCTGAAGCGCAACTTCTGAGATCGACAGCCCGGCCGGCGCTGGGATCCACACCCAGCGCCGGCTGATACCCTCAGGCGTATGACTCTCGATGATCGGACTGAGCTGATTGCGCCCGGCCGCCCGTGACACCGCGATAGATGGTGATCAGTGTAAGCCCGGCAAGAGCCCCTAAGAGAAATCCGCCGGCACAGAAGCGTGCCAATGAGCCCATCGCACCGTGTGCCAGGGCAAAGACTGAGATACCGCCAACACACCCGAGCGTCGCGCCAAGGGAAGTCGCGTATGCGAACGGTAAAAGGGACCCGGCGACCTGAGCAATCCGACTAGCCTCGTCGAATTCCCTGGCGGTGTCTTCGGCGGATATCGCTACAAGCGTATCGCTCCGCACATTCGATCCCCGTAAGTGTCGCACGATCGGCCCGATGATCAGCCCGGCGATAAAGCCCAGAGCGCCCAACGTTGCAACCAGCCCACGCGAATGTGGGAAAAACACCGCGATCCAGATGCCCATGATGCAGCCGAGCGCCGAGGCCCAGGAGGCTGCGAGAGCGTAGGAAATCAGACGATCGGACGACGGTCGCCGGTCATCCTCATCTTCCAGAGCACTGTTGTGACCGTGGACCGGCATATCAAAACAGCCCGAACTGGTAGCGCATGCCAGCAACGAGCGCAGTGGTCCCGATGGTAAAAATGTACGACATCGACGCGACCTTCCGCGCGCTGGCCTTCGAAGCACAGGCAGCCAGAGCGAAGAAGAACGTCGAACACATGACGCAAACGACCAGGGCGAACAACCACAACGGATCCCTTGCCACAGGACCTGCGGCCGGGTCCGGCTCTTTCATCAGATCCCCGATAGCCGCGGCGGCGAGAAGCGCGGAGTAGAGAAATAGCTGACCATCCTTGACGAGCCTGGCGAAGGTCGTGCTTCCCGCCGTCCACGACAAGCCGACCCTGACCAGCACAATCGGCAGCAAGCCGCCCAGGACACAGTTGTATCCGAGCCAGGTCACGAGATTCACGACGCCCCCTGCGAATCATTATTCTGACGCCCATTCTTCCCAGACAGCGTCGCCTGTCAACCCACGCCCGCCTGCGCCGCCTTCCCGGGCCCCTGTCGCCAGCTCACCACCACATTAGGATACGGGAAGTTTTTCGCGAAATTCGCGGAAGACGGTAGCCGAATATTGTCCTATACCGATGCCCGACTCATCGAGCTTGTGAGCGCTCGCAGAGCGCCTGCAATCGATAGCAATAACCAGGGGGACACATGCTCGAGAAGACACGGCTACGTGCGCTGTTGGGTTCGACCGCGGCTTTCCTCGTCATCGACGCGGCTCACGCGCAAAGCGCTCCAACCCAGAGTGTCGCGCAACCCGCTCCGCCATCCAGTACGACCACCGCCGCGGACGATCAGCTCCAGGAAGTCGTGGTGACAGGTACATTGCTGCGCGGCATCGCTCCGACCGGCACGAACCTCATCGACGTGAGTCAGGCCGATGTCGAAGCATCGGGCGCGGTCTCGACGAACGACCTGATCGCAAAAATCCCGCAACTCAGCAACTTCAATACCGTCCCGGTGGGCACGTCCAACTTCGGCCAGCCGATCGCCCAGACGAACATCCGCGGCCTGGGCGCCTCCGGCGGCACGACCACCCTGGTCCTGCTGGATGGCCATCGCCTCGTGGGCGCCGGCATCCTGCAAACCTACGCCGACCCCTCGATCATCCCGCCCGGCGTCATCGAACGAGTGGAAGTCGTACCGGACGGCGGTTCCGCGATCTATGGATCCGATGCTATCGGCGGCGTCATCAACTTCATCACGCGCAAGCATTTCGATGGCGTCGAGGTCACGGGCCGCTACGGCTTCGCGGATGAGTTCAATACAGCGGATGGCAACATTACAGCCGGGCATGACTGGGGGAGCGGCTCAGCGCTCATCTCCTACGCATATGCCTGGCACGATGACATTCTCGGCATCGAGCGCGGGTACTACACCAACAACCTGACGCCTCACGGCGGCGCAGACAATCGCGCCACGAATTGCTCCCCGCCGACCATCGTCGCTAATGGGGTGAACTATGCTCTGCCCGGGCTCGCTCCCAACACGTCAAACCGCTGTGACCAAACGGATTACACCGATATTTTCCCCCGCGAGCAGCGCCAGAGCGTATTCGCCACTCTCAACCAAACCATTACTGACTCATTGTCATTGACAATCCAAGCCTACTGGTCGCTGCGCAACACGGACACCGCGGACCGGAACACCCAGGTCCTGGGCGCCTCGGGCACCATCAACTCGACCAACCCCTATTTCCAGTCGGTAGCCGGCGAGACCTCGCAAACTGTCAATTTCGCCTTCGACCCCGCCTTCGGCCACAGCTTTCACGACCCCGCCCGGTTCGCCTCCTACGGAGTTACGCCGACCCTCACGTGGAACCTGCAAGGAGACTGGCAGCTGCGGCTGATGGCAAACTATGGACGCAGCACCAACGAGACCCTGGAGTATCTGCTAAACAGTACCGCCATCAATGCGGGCCTGGCTGGCACGACGCCCCAGACAGCGCTGAATCCGTACAGCATCACCGGAACCAACCCCGCAGTGCTGGCAGCCATCCGAGATGACAGCAACCTCTCGGATGCCTGGCAGGAAATGCGTGAGCTGCGCGCCGTCGCCGACGGAACGCTACTCACTCTGCCGGGTGGCAATATGAAGCTCGCGCTCGGAACCGAATATCACTTTGAAAACGTGAGCCCCCTGCTGGTGAGTGGTCCCAGCACCAGCGCCACGACAATCCGCGATTACGCCTCCCGTAACATCAAGTCAGCCTACGGCGAGCTATTCGTCCCGATCGTAGGCAAGGACAATGCACTGCCCGGAGTGCAAGCGTTGGAGCTCTCCGCATCCGGCCGTTACGACAAATACACCGACGTCGGCAGCACCACCAATCCCAAACTGGGCTTGAACTATCGCCCGATCACGGACTTGCTCATCCGAGGCACCTGGGGGAAGTCGTTCCATGCGGCGAGCCTCGAGGATGAAGGCAACACAGTGGATACGCGGCTGACGTTGATCCCGGTGAGCCCGTTCCGCGCCGCGGGCAGCCCGTTCTCCGACTTCCTGCGCCCGACGTTGTTCATCTCCGGCGGATCCGATCTGAAACCGGAGCGCGCGACCACCTGGTCCCTGGGAGGTGACTGGACCCCGACGGCCGTTCCGGGTCTGCGCTTGAGCGCCACCTACTACAACGTCGACTACACGGATGCCATCGGCCTGGGACAGTTCTTTCTGGGCGCTCCTTACTTCGCCGATCCCAACAACGCGCGCTTCTACATCCTCAATCCCACCCAAGCGCAGGTGACCGCGGCCGCCGCCGGAATCCGTATCGACAATTTCCCGAGTATCGCCAGCGTTTATGCCAACGGCGTCGTACCTTACGCATTGTTCGACGCACGACGCTACAACCTGGGGACGATCAAACAGGACGGCATCGATTTCGATGGATCGTACCGCTACCAGAGCGGGTTCGGCGTGTGGACCGGAGAAGTAGCCGGCAGCTACACGCTCAAGCGCGAAACCCAGGCGGTAACCAACAGCCCGTTCGTCGACAACCTGGACAACGGCACCGCGCACGTGCATTTCTCGGCCTCGCTGGGCTGGCAGATCGGGGCATTCGGCGCTCGCGCAACGGCGTTCTACAGTGGAGGATACCCGGTCATCGGCCTGTTGCCGCAGACTCGCGTGGCCTCGTTCATGCCCATGGACTTCTTCTTGAATTACGACTTCTCCGGCGGAGGCGTGTTGAAAGACACCTCGCTATTGCTCAACATCGAAAACGCCTTCAACCGCGCCCCGCCGTTCTACAACGCGAACCCCGGCGTGGCTAACGGATCGACCTACGGCCGGCTGGTCTCGGTGGGATTCCGCAAGAAGTTTGGTGGTTGAGGGAG
>DAITMW010000238.1:0-7487 GCA_036834945.1 Steroidobacteraceae bacterium | reverse complement strand
CCTACGGCCGGCTGGTCTCGGTGGGATTCCGCAAGAAGTTTGGTGGTTGAGGGAGTACAAATGAGACATCTGACGCGACGGACGCTTCTGAAATCAACCCTGGCCGTTGGAACCGCGGCGGCCTTCCCAGCGAGCCGCCGGAATCCCATCGTACACACCTCGCATGGGCAAGTGCGAGGACGGGCCGAGGACAGGGTGCTCGCCTTCCGTGGTCTGCGCTACGCCGCGCCTCCTGTAGGCAATCTGCGCTTCAAGCCGCCACAGAAGCTAACCCCCTGGAGCGGCATCGCCGACGCCGGCCAGTTCGGTGCCGCATCCATCCAGGCGCCAGGGCAGCCAGATATGCCCTCTGATGAGCAGCACAGCGAAGACTGCCTCTTCCTCAACGTCTGGACTTCATCCCTGCAGGGAAGGCGCCCCGTGATGGTCTGGCTGCACGGCGGTGCCTTTTCAACGGGAGCGGCTGGACGGCCAACCTATTTCGGCGACCATTTCGCACGAGATGGCATCGTTCTCGTCTCGGTGAATCATCGTCTCAATGTATTCGGCTACGCGCAACTTCCGGACAGCTGGGGCCCGGAATACGCATCCTCCGGTGTGGCAGGAATACTCGATATCGTGGCCGCATTGAAGTGGGTCAAGGAGAACATCAGGCGCTTTGGCGGCGATCCGTCCAACGTGACGATCTTCGGCGAAAGCGGCGGTGGCGCGAAGGTGTCTTTGCTGCTGGCAATGCCGACAGCAAAGGGCCTGTATCACAAGGCGATCATCCAGAGTGGCGCGCAGCTCGAGGCCGCTCCGCGACAGTACGCCCAGGCCCTGGGCGGAGCGCTGTTGGATTCCCTCGGCGTGATGGCCGGCGACACGGCGGGATTGGCGGCGCTCGAGACAGCTAGGATCTTCAATGCACAGGATGCGGCTGTCGCGAGGGTGAGCTCGCTCGTGGCACCCGGAGGATTTCTCAACTCGGGCTTCGTCCCCAGCCTCAACCCAGTGGACTTGCCGCAAGGTCCCTTCGCGCCCGAAGCCCCGGCGATGTCCGCACATATCCCGTTACTGATCGGAACGAACAAGGACGAAGCCACCTTGTTCATGACCGCCAGTAAGGACTTCTTCAGCCGGACGGACGCCGACTTCCAGGCGGCCGTCGCAAAGGCTTTTCCAATCGATGCCAACCAGATCGCCGCGGCGATGCGCGCGGCCTATCCCGCCTACACCCCGCCTTATCTCCTGGCGGAAGTGACCACGGCACAATGGTTCTGGCTGAACAGCATCGTTCTGGCAGAAAGAAAGGTCGCCCAGAACACCGCCCCAGTCTACATGTACCGGATGGACTGGGGCTCGCCCATCAATAACGGTATCCTGAAGGCAGCACACGCGATGGAGCTGTCATTCGTGTTCGGCACTTACGAGAGTATCCGCCACTTCGTCGGCCCGGGCCCTGGACCGGAGCGCATGGCATCACAAATGCATCCCGCCTGGGTCGCATTCGCGAAAACCGGCAGTCCCAACACCCGGATCCTCCCGCATTGGCCCCAATACGACACGAAATCCCGCAGCACCATGATCTTCAATCTGCACAGCCGCATCGAGAACGACCCGCTAGCCGATTTGCGCCGCCTCATGCTACGCCAGGCGTAACCGTGAGTATCACGTCGCGGATGTTGATAGCTTGGGTCGCATCGACGAGCGTGACGGCCTCGGCCGCCTCAACCACCTCAGCCACCTCAACTCCCTCAACTCCCTCAACTCCCTCATCTCCAACCACGCAGCCCACCCCGGACTCGGGCAAGCCCCGCGTCATGGTCCTCACCGACATCGGCAACGAACCCGACGACTCCGAATCGATGGTCAGGTTCCTCCTCTACACCAACGAATTCGACGTCGAAGGCCTGTTGGCCGTCACTTCAACCTGGCAACGCACCGCGGTGCATCCGGAGTTGATCGAGGAAAGAGTGCGCGCCTACGGCCAGGTACTGCCCAACCTGAAGGCCCACGCACCCGGCTACCCGGAAATGCAAACCCTTCTGCAACTCATCCGAGCAGGCCGCCCCGAATACGGCATGGCCGGAGTCGGTCCCGGAAAAGACACCGAAGCCTCCAGGCTGATCATCGCGGCCACCGACCGCCCCGACCCACGACCCCTATGGTTGACCCTATGGGGAGGCACAACAGATCTGGCGCAGGCGCTATGGACAGTACGCTCCACACGCTCCGCCGACGCCCTGGCGCGATTTGTCGCGAAGTTGCGTGTGTACTCGATCTCCGATCAGGATGACGCCGCCTCCTGGATACGCGCCAACTTCCCTTCACTATTCTGGATAGTGAGCATCCACGCATTCGGAGAGTACCGACTCGCCACATGGATCGGCATATCCGCTCCCATGCCCGGCGCCGACTTCTCCGTCGTCGCGCCCCAATGGCTCGAGAGTCACATCCGCAAAGGCCCGTTGGGATCCCTCTATCCGCTCCCCAAATACCTCATGGAAGGCGACACCCCCTCGTTTCTGTATCTCATGCCCAACGGACTTGGTACACCGGAGCACCCGGACTGGGGCAGCTGGGGAGGGCGTTACGGAAAAGTAGGTCCCGCACTCGGCCTGTGGTCCGACAGCACCGACCGCACCAAAGGCGTGGACAACCTCGAGTACACCGGAAACCAGGTCAGCATCTGGAGATGGCGCCGCGAGTTCCAGAACGACTTCGCGGCCCGAATCTCGTGGACCCTCACTCCTGACCCCGCACACGCCAACCATCCACCGCAACTGGTGATAAACGGCGTCGAAGGCCACGCGCCCCTCGCCATCACCACGTGCGAGAATCGCACCGTAACGCTAAGCGCCACCGGCACACACGACCCCGACGGCAACGAGTTGGCCTATCACTGGTGGCAGTACCGCGAGGCTACTGGCGGCGTCAACCCGCAAGAAGTGACCGTCAGCGGAGCCGATACCAAGGACGCGCAGCTAACGATCCCCGCCACCCTCAAGCCCGCACCCAACGTAGAAACACCACCCGAAATGCTCTACCACATCATGTTGAGTGTTACGGACGAGGGCACACCACCCCTAACGAGATATCGCCGCGTACTCGTAACCGTCCCGACAAAAGGCACCGCTGCCGCCCGACAGCTAGGCTGCGACGTCCACTAATCACGCCTCACGTCAGACGCGCTACCGCGGCTCGAACACCGAGGTCAAATCACGAGCATCAATGGCGCGGTCGAACCACGTTTCGACGGTCGCGAGGTTGGAAGAGCGAATCAGTCCCTGGCGGTCAGGCTCCAACGGACCAAAGCGCTTGATCAAGAGCCGGATGAGCGAATCGATCTTGCCCTCGATCCGGCCCTCGGTCCGGCCTTCAGTCCTGCCTGAGGCCTTGCCTTCCGCCAGCCATTCCTGTTTCCAAACTTCACCTTGTGTCGCGAGCATGCACTGCATCTCCAAGCCGAATGAAGTTGTGTTATTTCAGCGCACCCGCGGATTCGAAATCAATACCTGTTTGTGTTTGAAACACACAACAATCGTGAGAGTCTTTGGTAATGTGGCGTACGCGTTACTCACGCGGGGCTACACAGTAAACGCCGTGTCGAATAAGCACGCGCTATTCGCGCGTCGTTCACGAGCGCCATCGGCTTACCCACGTGACGCCCACTGGGCGCACGTCCCTAATCTACTAAGCGCACGCGCCGATCCTCTCGGCTCGCAAGCGGGACACACCGCACAGCGGACCAAAACCCACAAGCAAAATCGTGCCCGCAGTGTAGGATCCACCCCAGCTCACGCGTCCTTGGGGCAAGACCGCCCACCAACGGGCGTCCCCAAAGGAACCCCCGATGTCTCGTAAGCTCCTGGCCAGCACCCTGGCCCTCACCACTTGCCTGGCCCTGGCGCAGCAGGCCAAACCCACCCAAACCGCCTCCGACCCCTCGAAGTTCGTCCCCGCGCCACCCCCGGCGGGCGCTTATTCCGAGGACAAAGCTCACTCGAGCCTGGTCCTGCGGGTCAGCCACCTGGGCTTCTCCCATTTCACAGCCCGTTTTGCCCGCTTCGATATCCAGCTGCAGCTCGACCCCGCGCACCTGGCCGGATCCCACGTCACAGCGCGCATCGACCCGAATTCCCTGGAAAGCGACAACGCGCCCGCGGGTTTCCTGAAAAGCCTCGAGGGCCCGCAATGGCTCGACACGGAGCGTTTTCCGGATCTCTCCTACCGCTCGATCCGCGTCGAGTCCACAGGCCCGAACACCCTGCGGATACAGGGCGAGCTCACGCTACACGGCGTGACCCGCCCAGTGGTATTGAATGGAACCTTCAATGGTGGCTATGCAGGACACCCGATGGACCCGCATGGCCGGGTAGGCTTCTCGGCGCACGGCTCGTTCAAGCGCTCCGACTTCGGAGTCAACTTCGGCCTGCCGCCTCCGGGTACCCAGTTCGGCGTAGGCGATGAAATCGACGTGACCATCGAGACGGAGCTGAGTGGTCCGCCCTTTCACGCATCGTAAGCAGGAGTCTCGCGGGATGTCGGAAACCAACTTGACGGCCCGGTGTACTTGCGGCCGGGTCGTGCTCAGCATGCAAGGAGCGCCCATCGTCAGCGTCGCCTGCTACTGCGACGACTGTCAGACGGCAGCGAGCAGAATCGAGGCGTTGCCGGGCGCCGCGCCGGTCAAGAATCCGGACGGTGGAACCTCTTATCTCGCGTATCGCAAGGACCGGGTGCAATGCTCGACCGGTGAGGAGCATCTGCAGAGTCTCAAGATCAAGCCCGACTCCGCGACGAACCGGGTCGTGGCGACCTGTTGCAACTCGGCGATGTACCTGGGGTTTGATGATAGCAAGCACTGGGTCGACATCTATCACTTCCGTGTAGAGGGGACCGTACCGCCGGTCCAGATGGCGATCTGCACGCGCTCCAAGCAGGCGCCAGCGGGTATCCCCGCTCATCCAGGCTACCCTTTCGGGCTCGTGGCGCGACTGTTGGCGGCGCGGTTTGCGATGTGGTTTCACACCTGAGTTGCCTGCACACCGACCAAGCCCGCTGCCACCGGGCTCAGGAAATCCAAGGCGCTCGACGGACGCGATTTCGATATTGCGTGTGGGCAAATCGACCTGGCCAACGTCGTGAGCGAGCTTCGAAGCCCCGTCACGGCAGGCTCTTCACCTCTTTTTCTTCCGGTGCGCGCTCGGAAGTTGTTTTGCCGGCACGGAGCAAAGTCTTTTATCGAGCACGATGCGCCGCCTGGTCAGAACTCGCACTTCCTGAAATCGCGGATGCGACGGGTTGAGGACCAAATTCTTCTCGTCCGATGCGACGACCGAGGGTATCAACAGACCCAGCGTCGAATTCGAGGCGACCCACTCGTCGCCGATGCGTTTGCTCGCCGGCCCCGGTGGAAGTTGGTTCCATCCTCGCGGTAGCGCCTCCGCTTCAATCGAAGTCAGCGCGTCTTCGGGGACTTCCAGGGTAAATTTCCAACGTGTGCGAGGGTAGGGATGCGGAGAATGCACACGCAATTCCAGCATGGCCAGCGACTCACTGGTCGCACAATACAACACCGCAACCCCTTTGCTGTTCCATCTGCCGCCGTAGCGGCGCGCGCCTTCACAAGATAACCCGTCTGGGAAGCGTGTACTCACGAAACGGTAGGCCCTCAAACCGGCATCCCGTGCTCAACGGCGCCAAGCTCTGAGTGAACCACCTCATTACCTTCCAGGGTTCCCAGCAAGCTCAGGGGCGTTGCCCCCGCAAGAGCTTCATTGGATTCCTTCAGCCACTGGACTGCGTAACCTGCATCCTCGAAGACGCTGACTGCATGCACAATCGCACGCGCGATCCGATACAAGAGGTCGCTATCCGCTCGCGAGAGATGTTCTCGCCGCACCAGATCGTTCAGTGTTTTTCGAGCGCGGCCGAGAAGATCGCTGAAGTCCTCGCGCGTCATGTCGAGGACGATAATCAGCGTCGGTATCGACTTCCCAGAAATTCCCGACTCGATTTCCCGATGCAGCTCGATGCCACTGATCGTGCCGCTGCCGCTCGCAAGCCGCTTTTCGATCCATTCCCGCATGACCGCTGGATCGCCAGAGCCGACTGAGGGCGGTTTGCGCAGCAGATCGAGTGCGACTGCATTGATGTGGTGAAGGTCAACGCCTTGAGCGGCGGTAGTCGTCATCAGTACGCCCTCGTCGAACAGACCCGTCTACTGTAACATATGCCGCATTTTAATGGGTAATTCCACCCACGAAACAAGCCCTATTCGCTAGGCTAATCAGCGGCTTAGGTAAGGCTGAAGGCTGTATCCTCGTTTCCCCGCGGATCGCCAGACAACTGCCGCCGATCACCAATCCGTCCCCGGAAAATCCTTCGCAAGCGCCCCGAATACGAACCCAAGCGGACCCGCAAAGCTGACCGATTTCTCAAAGTGAGTCGCCTTTCCTTCATTGAAGTCCACGTCCAGGAGGCGGGTGTCTTGAAACCCATCCGATATATCACCCTTGCCGGAAGCCGCCGCGGTCCAACTCCCATTGGCGACGCAGACAAAGGCCTGCATCACCTGGGAATCAACCTCTACAGTTGATATGACCTCGAGCTCAGTTCTGCCATCATGCGAGAACTTGCGGGCGAAGCTGTGCCCTGTGTGTCGCCGCTTCACCGAGACCACAATGCGCCGGGTCAACCTCACCCGCATCGCCCGAGCCGGCCGCATTCCTCCGGGCCTCCACGACCACACTATGCGGCCCGGCGACCGATGCGAACATAAGCTTCACACCATGGTGACTCCACGTCCCGCTCCCACTAGGTACGGGCATTGCTGCGAGCTGTGCATGACTGCCGAGACGTTCATTCCGAACACTTCCGAGCGTGTCCCACGGCACACCCCCCAGGCTATCAACGAACGCATTCGTCGCAAAACGCTTGAAAGCCTCGAACGTTTTGACGGTGCTGACAGCCAAATGATCGATGCCCGGATCGCTGAGCTGCGGCGTGAGTGGGACATTGAGCGAGCTCTGGAAGCCAACGCGGCCACGGTCGCGCTTCTCGGGCTCGGGCTTGGTGTTTTTGTGGATCGGCGGTGGCTGGCCTTGCCGGCAATTGTCGGCGGCTTTCTGCTGCAGCATGCCATCCAAGGTTGGTGTCCGCCGCTGCCGTTGTTTCGGCGACTTGGCGTGCGCACCGCAGCGGAGATCCACGAAGAAATCACCGCACTTCAGACCATGCGGGGTGACTTCGGCTCAGTCACCGATCCGGCATCAGCGTTGCAACAGGCGTCTCTGCGATCCTACTAGCCACCGAGAACCCGCGTACCCATCCCACAATATCCTCGCTCCCTCAGTCAATCTCCCCATCGCTCAAACAAAATCCCACCCCCCGCACCGTATGAATCAACTTGGTGAGGTTGGGCCCATCGATCTTGCGACGCAGCCGCGCAATATGCACATCGATGACATTGTCGAGCGGCGTAGCGCGCCCGACATCCTTCC
>DAITMW010000237.1:5675-11778 GCA_036834945.1 Steroidobacteraceae bacterium | reverse complement strand
CCGCGAGGCTTCGATGTGGTCAAATATTGACCAGGCGTAGTCGCCGGCCGGATCGACGACCGGCGTCGATGTCTTGATCCGCACATCCTTGGCCAGTAATCGGTCGACGAGATTAGTCGCCGTGACACCGGCCGACTCCCTGGAGACGATGCACATGCGGTTATGAGCGAACGCAATCACGGGAACGACGGTGCGCCCCTCGGATTCGAGCTTGCGGGGTGATCCGACGTCGGCTGACATGAACAGATCGGGCGTCTCGCCTTTTTCGATCCGCTCGCGCAGGGATCCCGAACCGCCGAAGGTCGGTTTCAATTCGATATTGAAAGCGGCGTTCGTCTCCTTGGCGAGCTCGGTGACCACGCCACGCAGGCTGCCGGCTGAGTAGATCTCGACGGTTTCCGACGCCCGGGCCATGGGAGCAGCGGCTGCTCCAATCAGGGTGGTCAGCAATGCGGCGGCCAGGGGTAAAGGCCGTGTCTGGAGTGAATTCATGTTAGTGCCGTATATTGCGCGTAATGAGCTCAGATAAGGAATCCAAAGCCTCGGATCCGGTCGTCCCGCGTCGCGCCGCTGGCGCTTCTGGGGATTCCCTCCGCTGCGCTCCGGTCGTTGGCGTCGTCATCGCCGGCGGACGGTCCGTGCGCTTTGGAGGTGAGAAAGCTGTAGCCGTGCTGGCGGGCCTGCCGTTGCTCATGTGGGCGGTCAAACGCCTGCAGAGAGACTGCTCAGCCGTTGCCGTGAATGCTCGCCCAGGCACCGAAGCCGAAGCCCTGGCTCGGGCCGAAGGATTGAGGGTTCTGCATGACAGCCCGGGCGATCCCGCGGGCCCGCTTTCCGGTGTCAAAGCCGGTCTCGCGTGGGCCCGAGAGTCAGGTGCCACAGCATTGGCGGTCAGTCCCTGCGACGTCCCGTTGCTGCCTGATGATCTGTTCGCGCGGCTCCTCCATGCGGCAGGCAGCGGTGCCGCGATAGCCGAGACGGCGGACGGCAAGCAACCACTGTGCGCCGTCTGGCCAGTCAGCGCTTTGGAAAAAGTCACGACGGCACTGGTTGGCGGTGCCCATCCTCCGACCTGGCTCATGTTAGAAAGCATCGGTGCCGCGCCTGTTCACTTTCAATCGCCCGAAGCCTTCGCCAATATCAACACCCGGGCCGACCTGGCCGCGATCGCGGGACGTCTGGAGCAGGAGGATTGGCAGCGTCACCAACGATAGAAACTGGTGACGAACCCCGCGGGAAAACTCTCCGACCGCGGCGGTAACTCCACGAAGCCGTCCGCCTTCGTGAGCGCCAGGAAATCCCCGGGCCCGTTCGGCGGTCGTGGCACCGCGCCGGCGTGTCCGTGCTCGTCGTGTTGGATCGAGACCGGCAGGAAGTAAGCCACCGCGCGGTGAAACTTGACGGGTGCAGCCAACGGCAGCGGTTGCGGGAGCACGCGCCTGGCGCCCATCGCTACCGACATGGCGGGAACCACGTAGCGAATCAGGCAAACGAGGGTTGACACGGGGTTGCCCGGCAAACCAAACACCGCCTGGCCGCCAGGACCCATGCCGAACCACATGGGCATACCGGGCCGCTGCGCCACCTGGTGGAACACTTCTTCCACGCCGACGCTTTTCAGTACTTTCGGTACGAGGTCGAACTTCCCTTTGGAGACGCCACCGCTGAGGATCAATACGTCGCTCGTGGAAAGGTGGCGTTCCAGTCTCGCCTGAAGCGTGTTCTCGTCGTCTGGAATGTGATCATTGCCGACGTGCTCGAATCCGCGACGGCGCAGGGCCGCAACCACGGCATACGCGTTGGAACGGCGTACCTGGTGCTCCTCGATCGGGCGCCCGGGCTCGACGAGCTCGTTGCCGGTCGAGATGACCATGAATTTCGGCTCGCGGCTGACCTTCACGGTGGCCAGGCCAGCCGAAGCAACCACGGCAACTTCCGGAGCTTCCAACCGGGTTCCCGAGGTAAGCATCGGAACGCCAGGCTCACTGTCCGACCCGCGCAGCTGCACGTTGCGGAAGCGAGCACCGGTCGCGTTGGGCTTCAGCGTGACGACACTCCCTGCAAGGTCATACTCCTCCAGGGGAATGATGCTATCGGTACCGCGAGGTAACATCGCGCCCGTCATGACTTCCACGGCGTTATCCGCCGTCGCCAGGGTCAACGCCGGGACACCGGCGGCCTGTGTCGCCTCGATAGTGAAGCGGCGCACGCCGCGATCAAACACGACGCTGTTGATCGCGATGCCATCCATGCAAACACGATCGAAGGGTGGATTGTCACGCTCGGCGTAAACGTCCTGGCGCAGAATGGCGCCGATGCAGTGCTCCAAAGGACGCGACTCGACCGGCAGCGCGGTCACGCGTGCGGCGATCGTTTCCTGGGCCGTTTGCGGTGTGATTGCCGTATAGCCTCGCTGAAAAATGACCTTGGGTGCTGCCATTATAGCGGTCGCGGGCGGTCCGGCCGCAGCGAGTGCTGTTTGCGTGCAATAAAAAGCTCATCCGTGCAACTTATGCCCGCGCGTTCATATCGTTAGCGCGAATTCACCGTGCTAGCTTTCGCCGCACTTTTGAGGCGGACGACCATGAACAAAGCAAAAAAATACCCCGTACTCCTGGCGCTTCTACCCCTCGCGCTGGAGACATCAGCATACGCCGACGACGCGGAGCAGCCAGCGGCGCAGCCTCCGCAGAGCCCCTCGGCCCGCGTGGTCGTGACCGGAACCCGCGACGCGGAAGATCATTACCGCGTACCGGCCGTCGACTCGATCGGTCCTCTCGGCACGACGCCCGTCCTCGACACGCCATACTCGATCGGGATATTGCCGCATGACCTGCTCGAGAACTCCCAGGCGACCAACTTCAAGGATGTGTCGAAGTACCTGCCGCTCGTCGCCTACCAGGAGCAGCAGGGGCCGGACGTGCTGCGCCCACAGACCCGTGGCATGCAGGGCGGCAACTTCCAGAACACCAAGATCGACGGGATGACGATGTTCATCACCGTCCCCGTGGCGATCGAGCAGTTCGAGCAGATCGAGGTCGTCAACGGACTGACCGCCTCGCTGTATGGTCCCGCCAACCCGTCCGGTATTTTCAACTTCGTGTCGAAGCGGCCCACCGATTCCGACCTGCGCGAAGTGACCGCGAGTTACAACAGCAACAGCATCGGTACCGCCAAGGTGGACCTGAGCGGCAGGATCGATCCGGGCGGAATTTTCAGCTATCGCCTGAACGCGCTCTACGGCAGCGGCGCGGGCTATGTCGCCGACAGTCACCAGCGTCGCACGCTCGGCGACATCGGCATCGACATCCGGCCGTGGGATCATGGTGTGCTGGAGCTGAACTACAGCGACTACCGGCTCATCAACAAGGGATTCCCGGGCTGGTTCACCTACAACGAGCAGATCATCCTGCCCTCGGCACCGGACCCGAGGCGCGTCGGCTATGGGCAATCCTACGCCGGCGTGGATCTGCATACCCGCATCGCCACGGCGCGCATCAAACAGGACCTGGGCTCCAACTGGCATCTCGTCGCGGGAATCCTGAATCAGGATGGCTCGCGCAACATGAATACGCCGGTCAACAACCTGACCTCGAGCGCCGGTGCCTACACCTCGTCTTTCGCGAACGGGTTCGCGCCGCGCTTCATCATCACCAGCGACACCGCGTACCTGAATGGCAGCTTCGATACCTGGGGTGTCGGTCACGACTTCACGTTCGGTACAGCGGGTTACCGCGCGCAGCAGTACTCCGTTTCGACACCGGCTACGCCGGCGAGCGTTCTCCTGGGGAAGGCCAACATCTACGCTCCCCTGGTGTTCCCGGAGCCGGCCGGCGGCCCGCCGTTCGTGTTGGCGAACTACGATTCGTCGAACATCTATCAGCAGGGTTTCAATATCAACGACACGCTGCGCTTCGACGAGTACTGGTCGGTGCGCTTCGGTGTCAGCCAGGACTGGTTCCACACCGACAACTTCAATGCGAAAAGTGTGCGGACCACCCAGTACGCCAATCACGGTGTGAGCCCGACGGGCAGCCTGATTTTCAAGCCCGCGGCCAACATGACGACCTATTTCACCTACGCGAGCAGCCTCCAGGCTGGCGACCTCGCGCCGGCGAACACGACGAACGCCGGCAGCAGCCTGCCGCCTTACCGCAGCAAGGAATATGAGTTCGGCTACAAGGCGACCTTCAACAAGATCGACTTCACGGCCGCTCTGTTCCGGATCGAACGCCCTTTCGCCAATATAAACTCCGCTAACAACACCTTCGGGATCAGCGGCCTGCAGGTCAACCGTGGGCTCGAGCTGTCCGCGATCGGCGAGGTCGTCGACGGGCTGACGATGTACGGTGGTGTGACGTTGTTGGATGCCCGGCTCGAGCACACGCCGTTCCCCAGTACCAACGACCGAATCTACGTGGGGGCTCCGAAGGTCAAAGGGAATGTGCTGTTCGAATATCGCCTACCGGGTCTGCAGGGGCTGGTGGCAACCTTCGACTACCAGTTCTCCGGGACGCGGGCCGCGAACGACACCAATTCGTTCTTCGCCGCCGGCTACAACCTCTTCGACCTGGGCGCGCGCTATACCTCAACCCTGTTCAGCAAAGTCGTAACCTGGCGCCTGGCGGTGGACAACATCACCGACCGGCACTACTGGTCCACGATCGCTCCGAGCAACCTCACTGGCGCCAATACGGGCAACCTGATCGGCCACCTGGGCTTGCCGCGTACCGTGCAGGCCTCGGTAAGCGTCGATCTCTGATACATTAACGAGGTGCACCCCCACGACGTCCGCCTACATCTGCGTTACACGTTCGAACGCGGCGAGCAGCGCGGAGCCGAGCTCGACAACGCTCTTTTCGAGTTGCTGGCGGCGGTGATCGAGAGTGGTTCGATCCGTCACGCCGCGCAAACCCTGGGGACTTCTTATCGATACGTGTGGGGATCGCTGCGGAAGTGGGAGAAGATCCTCGGCGAGCCGCTCGTCAGCTGGTCGCAGGGGCAGAAGGCAAGACCGACCCAGTTTGCCGAGCGGTTGCTATGGGCTGAGCGGCGGGCGCGCACGCGGATGCAACCCCATATCGAGGCCTTGCGATCAGGCCTGGCGCGGGTGGTCGCGGACGCTCGCGACGAGCGATATCAATTGCTTACGGTCCGGGCGAGCCACGACCTCGCGCTGCCCATCCTGCAGCAGCAGGTGGCGGAGGGCGCGGATCTCCACCTCGACATCGGTTTCCAGGGCAGTGTTGACGCCCTGCGCGCGCTCAACGATCGGCAGTGCCTCGTGGCGGGCTTCCACGTGGCCGCGCCGGAGGCGGCCAGCCCTGTGTTTGCTCGAGCGCTCAAGCCCCTGCTCAAGCCAGGGCTGCACCAGCTGATTGCCTGCTCACAACGCATGCAGGGCCTGATGCTCAGGCAGGAGCATGCGGCTCTCGTGCGCGGATTCCCGGATATCGTGCGTCACCGGTTGCGCTTCGTGAACCGGCAGCCAGGCTCGGGAACCCGGATGCTCGTGGATCACCTGATTCGCGAGCATTCGGTGAAATCTGACAGCCTGTTCGGCGAGCACCACCACGTGGAGCACACACACGTCGCCGTGGCACTCTGTATAGCCAGTGGCGTCGCGGATGTTGGAGTGGGCGTCGAGGCGGCGGCCGTGCAATTCGGGCTGCGTTTCATTCCGCTCGTCGAGGAAAGCTACTTCCTTGCCTGCCTGACTCCCAACATGGAGCATCCGGCCGTTCAGCGTTTGCGCGCCGTGCTCGCTGGTGAGCGCTGGCGGGACATTCTCGTCGGCCTGTCAGGTTATCGGCCACCCACTGCGCCCGGCGCCGCGATTGCGGTGGAAGAAGCGTTTCCGATGTGGTGGCGGCGCGCGAAACGCACAGCGGGCCAGCCGCCCGCTCGAGACAAGTCGACTTCGCGCGGTCTCGCGCGTCCGTCGTCTCCCTGAGACAGTCCCGGGGCCTTGGTCCGTGCTGCGCAAAGGCACGGCCTGGCCTATAACATCCGCAGTCGAGCGGACGGTGACTATCATGAAACTGAGCCTGCTGTTGATCTGCCTCGGGGGTCTCCTTGCCGCGACAGCCTTGAGTTGGACGCA
>DAITMW010000237.1:0-5575 GCA_036834945.1 Steroidobacteraceae bacterium | reverse complement strand
GTGACCAAGTGGGCGCACCAGGTGACGGTGACGAAAGACATCCCGCGGCTGGTGGCCCAGGCTATCCGCGTCGCCACCTCGGAACCCATGGGGCCGGTCCTGCTCGATCTGCCGATGGATGTTCTGTCGGCGCGGATCGAGGACTCCGGCGCACCGATACCGCGGACGATCCGTGTCGACAGCTCGTCGGCGCCGAAGGGCGAGGCCGTCTCCGCCGCGATCGATCTGCTGGCGAAGGCGGAGCGTCCCGTGATTCTCGTGGGTGCCGGTGCATGGTATGGGCACGCGGAAACCGAGTTGCGCAAATTCGTCGAGACGACCGGCATCCCGGTGTACTCGGACTTTCAAGCGCACGGCCTTCTACCTGCCAGTCACCCACTTCACGGCGGCACCTTCCACAAGCTCGCGGATCTGGATACGCCCGGCAACCGTCCCGACGTCGCCCTGGCGCTCGGGGTCCGCTTTGGCTTGTTCACCCTCGGGGCGAGCGACTTGCTCGTGCCCTCGGCTGCGAAGCTGATACATGTCGAGACTGACGCGCGCGAGATCGGGCGACTGCGCGATGTTGCTGTTGGAATGGTCGCGGACAGTCGTGAGGCGCTGAGCGCGCTCAATGCGCAGGCGAGCGGGCGTAGCTGGCCCGACTGGTCAGCCTGGTTACGTACGATTCAGCAGGCGCAGGCGGACCGCCGCCATCGGTTGGGCGCGGCTGCCAAGGAATACCTGGGAACCGGAATCCATCCGTACCAGGCCGTGGCGGCCATCGCCGAGAGCATCGACGAGAATACGACGATCGTAGGGGATGGCGCCGAGGCCTATCACTGGTTCAACGAGGTCGTGAGCCAGGATCGGCCGGGCAGCTACATCACCCATGGTTTCCTGGGTGCCGTGGGTCATGGACTCGGACTCTCCCTGGGGGTTCAGGTCGCCCATCCCGACCGCCCCGTTTTGTGCCTGGCTGGCGATGGCGCCGTGGGATTCACCATCGCGGAATTCGACACGATGGTGCGGTTACGCCTGCCCATCGTGGTCGTCGTGATGAACAATCGCAGTTGGGCCGCGTCACAACACTTCCAGGAGATGGTTTCGGGCAAGACCCATCTCATCGGCACACAGCTGGCCAACACCAACTACCACGAGGTGGCCGAAGCTTTCGGGTGTCACGCCCAGCGCGTCACCGAGGCCGGCGCCCTCGGCCAGGCCATCAAGGCGGCGTTCGCGAGCGGCAAGCCGGCGTGTATCAACGTCATCGTCGACGTCGATCCGCCGCCACCGGAGCTGGAGTTGCTCGCGAAGCGTTGATCAGAGCCGCCGGCTCGCTCCAAACAGAGGAAGTCAGTATGCCGGCGGCAGGCGGGCGGCGAGCTCCTGTTGCCTGGCGCGGTTCTTCGCGAGGACCTCTCTCGCGAGGCGCAACTTGTCGCGATCATTGTTGCGTGCGGCCTCACTCAACAAGGTGAGGGCCAGGCGTCTTTCGTTCAGGTAGGACACTAGCTGTGCCGGCAGGGGGCCGAAAGAGGATTCCGGCGGCAGGTGTACCGAGGCGAAGCGCCTCTTCGCGGCTTCCCAGCGGGGCACGACATCCTGGATCAAGCGCTCGCCCCAGGCCGCATGCGTGATTTTTCCCTTGATCTCGAGTTGGTCGAGGGCGCGTTGCGCGGCCTGTGCCTGCTGTTCGTCCCAGCTGAACAACTGCAGCTCGTGGCGGAAATGCAGGTCGGCGGCCCGGGTCGGGTCCGGATGAGTCAAGGGCCATGACAGGGCGAGCAGTGCGATGCCGCCGCCCACGGCGGCCAGTGATAGTTGTCCGAGAGGAGCCTCGCGGCTTTCCGCATCCAGCGGGCGGGCGAGCGACCAGCCCATCGCAAGTCCGCCCAATAGCCCGCCGATGTGCGCGCTGTTGTCGATACCCGGGTAGGTGAAGCCGGCGACGAGACTGTACAGGATGAATACGCCCGCGCTGACGCGCAGCCCGTTCACGAAGTCCGTCGGCACCCGGGTGTCGGGCTTGAGGAGGAAGGCCAGCAGGCCCCCCAACACGCCGAACAGGGCGCCCGAGGCCCCCGCGGTGTTGATATCCGGATTCCACAGCAGGCTGGCAATACTCGCGCACAGGCCAGAGAAGACATAGAGCAATAGAAAATGCACCGGGCCGAACAACCGCTCGGTCATGCGTCCGACCTGCCACAACGTCCACATGTTGACCAGCAGATGCAGCGGCCCGAAATGCAGGAACAGGGCCGACAGCAGGCGCCACCACTGACCGTCCAGGGTGAACGGTCCGAAGTTGCTGCCCAACTGGATGAGCACCGAGGCATTCGGTGAGAGAAAGCCGGCACCGGCGTATACGGCCCAGGCAAAGGCAAGGACGTTCAATGCGACCAACGCGGGGGTAACCACACTGCGGGCACCGCTGCTTTCGAGGGCCTGCTTGAACGAGTCCCGCTCGGACACGACACGCTCGAAGTCCGGAGTACGCTCTCGCGGCAGAAGTTGCACGATCTGCCGTGCGGACTCTTCGTCGCTGGCCCAGAGCTCCAGAAGCTTTTCGGCCGCAAGTGGGATCCGCACGTGGAGCTGCACGATCCTGCCCACGTGCGCGACGTTAAAGATGTCTGCAAAAGGAATTTCGAGCGATTGTTCCGTGTAGCCCAGCGGGCGCGGGCGGCGGCCGCGCAGCAGGATGCTGCTCGGTTTGAAGCTGAGCTCGCCCTCTCCGATGAATTTCCAGTGCGTCACGGGCTGCGGTGCGAATCGCAACAAAGGGTTGGGATTCGAGAAGTGAACCGAGAAAGCCTGATCGCTTGCCGGAGGTGCGAAAGTGGGTGCGGTCGCTGCCATTGTTCAGCCGCGACATTAGCCGCGAAGGCCGGACCAGGTCAATCCGCGAGCTCGGCCTTCGCCCCGGCCGGACACCGGGACTGTTCGGTTATACTGACAACCTGACACGTAGCGGGGGTCTCGAATGCGTGCCGTCCAACTTCTGTGCCTGCTTGCCGCCACCACCACCAACGATGCCTCAATGGGAGCCCGCATCGACGCCGCGGCCCGCGAGTGGTTGGCCACCAGTGGGGTGCCGTCCGTTTCCATCGCAGTGGTACAGAACGGCGCGGTGAGCTACACGCAGGCATATGGCAGCTCGCGACTCGAGCCCGCGGTTGCCGCGACAACCTCCACTCGCTACGCAGTCGATTCCGTGTCGAAAGAGTTCACCGCGGCTGCCGTGTTACTTCTCGTGCAGCAGGGGAGGCTGTCACTGGATGATCGGGTCGCGAAATGGTTTCCCGATTTGGGCGATGCATCCAAAGTGACCGTGCGGCAGTTACTCAGTCACACGTCCGGCATCCGTGACTACTGGCCGCAGGATTTCGTGCCGCCGGAAATGCTACGGCCCACGTCAGCCGCGGCAATCATGGAGGAGTGGGCCCGGCGGCCGCTCGATTTCGAGCCCGGAACCCAATGGCAGTATTCCAACACCGGGTACGTCGTCGCGGGTGCCATCGTGGAACAGGTCGCGGGCACGAAACTCATGGACTTTCTCCAGCAGCACATCTTCGCGCCCCTGAAGATGGAGGATGTCACTGAGGACGACACCCGGCCGTTGTCGGCCACGGACGCGATGGCCTACACGAGACAAGGTCTGGGCCCAACACGACGCGCGCCGAAGGAAGGGCCGGGCTGGCTCTATGCCGCGGGCGAGCTGGCGATGACCCCCGGCGCGCTGGCGCTCTGGGACATCAGCCTCATCAATCGCTCCTTTCTGCAGCCGGCCTCCTATGACGCAATGCTCGAGGAGGTGAGACTCAAGGACGGCTCCAGAAAAGGCTATGGGCTGGGGTTGGATGTCGAGCGCGTGGCGGGGCGGGTCCGCATCGGACATGACGGCGCGGGCTCGGGGTTCCTGTCCTCGCATCGCATCTGGCCCGAGGAGAAGACGGCCATCATCGTGCTCACCAACGATGACTGGGCCAGTCCCGATGACCTCGTGAATCGCATCGCCTTCATCGTTCTGCCGCCCAACCCCGCGGAGGCGCGGGCGCGCGCGGTGTTCTCCCAATACCAACAGGGTGTGATCGACCACTCCCTGTTCACCGACAGCGGCAACAGCCTGCTCACCGCGCAGGCTCTCGCCGATCTCAAGAGCAGCCTGGGGCCATTAGGCGCCCCCTTGCTGATAGAGCTCGACCACGAAAGCAAACGCGGTGGCATGGTTACACGGGTCTGGAAGATCCTGTGCCACTCGAAGCGGTTCCAGGCCGTGGAGCGCGGTTATCCTGACGGCAAACTGGAGCAATTCCTGGTGATGCAACGGAATGATTGAATGATCCGCATCGAGCACGTTGCCCTGTGGACGCAGGATGTCGATCGTCTGGCGGCGTTCTATTGCGATTACTTTGGCGCCACCGCGGGCCAGAGGTATGTCAATCCGCCCAAGGGTTTCGAATCGCGGTTCGTAAGTTTCTCGGGGGGTGCCCGGCTCGAGCTCATGCGAACGACGTCGCTCCAGCCTGTCCCGCACGAGCCGGGGGCACAGCGGATGGGGCTGACGCACCTGGCATTGTCGATGGGTTCCGAGGAGCGGGTCAATCAACTGACCGAGCGGCTGCGCAAAGACGGCCATCCGGTGCTCGATGGCCCCCGTCGCACGGGCGACGGCTACTACGAGAGCGTGGTGCTGGATCCCGATGGGAACCGCGTGGAGGTGGTTGCCTGAGGCTTGGCGGCAACGCGGGATCCCAAAATCTCAAGACTGAGCCACTCTAGAGCTGTCTAGACCGTCTGGTGGGCATCTCTGGATCCCAATTTGACGAGATGGGATCCTGAGAGGACCATCCCGCCCATGAACACCCAGCTCAGCCAGGCCATTGTCCGGATTCGCGAGATGATCCTGCGTGGTGAGCTGGCTCCGGGGCAGCGGGTGGCGGAGGCGCCTCTCGCGGATTTGCTAGGCGTGTCGCGAACGCCTGTGCGCCAGGCGCTGCCTCTTCTGGCCCAGGAGGGTCTGCTCTCCGAGCACGAGACCCGCGGCTACGTCGTACGCGCTTTCACCGCCGAGGATATCGTCGACGCTATCGATCTTCGCGGAGCGCTCGAAGGTCTCGCCATCAGAAAGGTCACTGAGCGTGGGGCTTCCAAGGCACTGCTGCGGGAGCTACGCGCCTGCCTGGAAGATGGCGACGCGATACTCGGTAAGCGGCACGTCGAAGAGAACGACGAAGGGCTGTACGCGGAGATGAATGAGCGCTTCCACCGCGCCATCCTCATCGAGTCCGGTAGCGCGCTGTTTGCCGAAACCCTCGCGCGCAACAGCCGGATCCCATTTGCTGCCCCGCAAGCCCTTGCGTTCGACAAAGCGAATCTGGAGCAGATGTACGACATGTTGCGTTATGCG
This sequence comes from Steroidobacteraceae bacterium, assembly GCA_036834945.1. Lineage (GTDB taxonomy): Bacteria > Pseudomonadota > Gammaproteobacteria > Steroidobacterales > Steroidobacteraceae > 13-2-20CM-66-19. The sequence goes on along the minus strand of DAITMW010000237.1, from coordinate 183 downwards.
CATCGGCAGCACTACGCAATCGTCGAAGCTTTGGAGCGTGGACAAAGCGCGCGCGCCGAGGCGCTGATGCGCGAGCACGCCAATTCCGCGAAGGAAAGCATCAACCTGTCCGCGCTGCCCACGGCAGCCGGTGAAACCGCAGGACGATTCACGACTGCTCGGGTCTCGAGCGGCGGTGTTTGA
>DAITMW010000236.1:0-11778 GCA_036834945.1 Steroidobacteraceae bacterium | reverse complement strand
TACGTGTTGGGGTGTCGCCAAGTGGTAAGGCAGCGGGTTTTGATCCCGCCATTCGGAGGTTCGAATCCTTCCACCCCAGCCAACTTTCCAATCCCTCCCGGTGGGCTACCGCATCACTGAGTGATCGCGGCAGCGGCATTCCCGGCCACAACCCAACTTGCTGACCCGGCCACGACGGCTTCATCCTCGAACCAGAGGAATCCGAAGTCGTCGATGAGCTCGGGGAAGTCCGGCTTGATGATGACGTATCCCGGAATCACGGCGCCTGGAATGTAAGCGTTGTCGGCGCGGTTGTTGCTGTATGTCCTGGTCTTCGAGACCGTACCGACGCCCGCCACATAGGAAGTGCTGGATACCGGGTGCGTGCCCAGAATGTAGTTGACGGCACGAAGGGTATATTCCGGGCTCACGAGATCCGGGAATGCCTTATGGAGGAAGTACATCCGGATGGCCATGTCGACCACCGCTCCTGAGCCGCCCCAACTGCGCAGGCTTGGCGGAACGCCGAACGGGGTGGAGTCCAGCTGCTTGTCTTGCGTCGTCATGTAGGTCTTGACCGCTGCGCGCAGCTGATTTTTCGCGTCCGCGTCGAGGTAGGGCAGTGCCCGGACCGCAGTCCAACCATGGCGCTCCATCTGGAGCGGGGTGATCATCTGAGGAAATAACTCGCGCAGGCGCGACTTGTAGGGCTCGGCGCCGTGCGTCGCAATCGTCAACTCCAGAGCCGCGGTCCAGACCTGTCCGATCTCGAAGTCGCCCCGACCGAACGCGTCGGGAGGGGGCGCATCAACGCCTGTGGCGGCGTGTGTTGCCCGCGCGCCCGAGCGGCGCTTTCCGTTGCCCGCTGCTTGTGTGCCAGGCAGCGCGCCTTGAGAGGCGGCCAGCACACCCGATCCGGAAGAGCCGCCCGGAACCGATGCTCCTGAGCTCTCGGGTGCCGGATTCGGCGTCGGATGAGCATTCTCGTCATTCCATGCTTTGATCGCGGTATCGAGGGCGTCTTTTGCCAACGCATCATCCCAGCCCTTCAGCGTATCGGCAGCCGCAGCCAGCGCCGCGATGGAGTTCCACTGCAGATACGGGTTCGTCGTGGAGAAAATCCAGCGATCGTCTGGCTTGCCGGAGTAGTCGCCCTCCACTTCATTCGGGCCGAGCTTTGGGTTGTAGATTCGACCATCGGTCTTCGACGCGGCGTCGCCCAGGTGTGTGTACTGACGCAGATCGGGTTCGTGGGTGCCGCGGATGGAGTGGCCGATGTTGTGAAACTGCGCGAGGATGAGCAGCGCGCCGTGCTTGACCTGCTGCACAACGTCCGGCACGCCGTCAGGACGGTGCATCTCAACCTGACGAGCGTCTTCATTTACTGTCAGCTCGTCGTAGCTGATGTTGAATTCGCGATAGGCCAGGGCCAGGCTCTGAATCACATTGAGTTGTGCGGGCTCCTCGAGGTCGAAGTCGCCGGCATCGTACCAGCCGCCCACGTTCATTCCGGGGATGTGATCGCCGCCTTTGTACTTCCCGTCGGTGGCCGTAGCCTGATTCCAGCCATCGAATTGCTCACCAACAACGGGCGCCAGACGGCCATCATCGAGGTGCGAAGCTCCGTGCCACACTCGGTAGCCTTCGCGGACAGAGACGTGATCCATCTGCTCCGCGAGATGATGGTCCAGGCTGTCCTGCCAGATGTTGGCATAAGCGTTTTTGGCGATGGGGAAGGGCGCCGTACGCTGATCCGCGTACTCAATGACATAGAGGCCGGGGGCCTTGACCGCGGTGAAGTCGAATTTCGAATAGACGTAACGCAGCCACGGCGTGGAAGGCGTGATCGGGCCCTCGAACACCTGCTCGTAGGATCCATTCTCCGTCAGGCGAAGCACTTTGGCCGTCTTCGGGCCGTTGTACCTCGGGTCGAGCTCCAGTACCGCCACCTTCGAGAAATCCGGCGCATATCCGACCTGGCTGTGCGCGATCATCGGCGGTCGCGTCCAGTTCGGAATCACATCCGGTCGGATGTGCCACACGATGGCGCCGGTCGTCTTGCCCGAAGGGATGAGCGAACGCAAAACGAACCAGCCGTTCTGGGCGCGGTCGCGTCCATCGAACAGCAGGAGGTCGGCCGTATCCGACTTGACGTTGATCCGGGCCAGCGCGTCGTCGACTCCCAGGGTGATGCTCCTGCCCTGCGCGAACGGCAGCGGCTGTGTGTATCCTTTGGCCTTGTCCCAGTCTTCCAGGTAGTAGGCCTTTTTGGGCTCATCCGGCAGCGGCAGCACAGTGACCATCGGATCGTTGGGCGTGCGGGGGAAGATGCCGGCTTTCGTGCCATCCACCAGGTAAGCCTTGCCCATGTAGATCGATGGCAGGAATTCCAGGTTGAAGCCCGCCCGTCCAGCCAGTTTCTGAGGTAGCGGCTTGTCGAGATTGACGCTGACCTTCACGCCACCGGGCTCCGCGGCGACCTCCAGCGTGTAGCTGACATCAAAGGTCGGAAATGCGAGGTTGGCGCTCAGCCGGTTGTTGGTCTGATCGGCCTGGCGTCCTTTGAGGGCCGCCACCAGGTCCCACTGCTCGGGTGTTGGCATCAGGCGCACGTCGCCGTTGGTGGCGATGCGCTGGCCGTGGAGAATCATTTCCATGGCCGTGTTTTTCTGATCCACGAAAACCGGATGATACGTGCTGTCGTAGAGGAATACGCTGAAACCTCGGGTGTCCAGGTAGCCCTTGTCGTTCACCCGCATCGTGAGGTCGGCGGCGAACAGACTCGACCCGGATGTCAGGACCAGGAGGAGACACACTCTGCCCAGGGTTAGCATGGCTTGGGGGCAACCTGTTCGTATGGCAGGTGATGGCGCGGAACGTAGCTCACAAAATCCCCCGATTACGGTCTCAAAGCTGTGGTGTGATAGCGCTACCATAATAAATCGATACTGAGGCATTGCCTCTCGAAGATCAAGCCAACCAACACGACTGTCCAAGGGCGCTGCGTCGTTCCACAGCTCGAGGCGGATACCGGACTTCAGGGCTGCGGCGGCGGCTTCGAGCCGGGACGGGTACGCGTCGATGACCTGGACAGGATCGTGACCTCTTTCCGTGCCGGAGCGATGGCTCAGAAAATCGCCCCAAATTTGCGATGTGGCTGGAATCGGCTCCAATCCTCGGCTTGGCCTTGGTGATTCAGTAACTTGCTGACCCGTCGGGGATTCCTGTCTTCAGATTCCGCTGAATCCCGGGACATCAGGGATTAGGCTGCTACATCGAGCCTTCGAGGCGGGGAATCGGGTATGATGCGCGCCCTTTTTGGCTCCTCACTGGATTCAAGGGCGCTGTCGACGGCCCTGGAGACAGCAATGAGGGCCTCAGAGGCAGTGGAGGGGACCGGATTTCTAAGCTAGTCAATAAGTTATTGATTTGCTTGGGCCGCTGGCAGGTTTTGAGCCCGCCATCCGGAGGTTTCGATCCGTCCTCCCCAGCCAGATTTTTGGGGCGTACTTCGGTTCGAATGATGCAGAGTGTTTCGGTCCGGCGCGAAGCGCCGCTAATCTTCGCAGGTACGCGTACCTGCAGGAAAGTTGCGCGAAGCGCATGAATAATATGAGCGATACGTTGGCCCTGTTTGCCGGCAATGCCAACCCGGCGCTGGCGCAGGATATCGCGCGACATTTGCAGACACGCCTGGTGGATGCCGAGGTCGCCCATTTCAGTGACGGCGAGTGCAAGGTCGAATTGATGGAGAACGTTCGCGGACGCGACGTCTTCATCGTGCAGCCGACCTGTCCACCCGCGAACGACACGCTGATGGAGTTGCTCGTGATGGTGGATGCGCTCCGCCGGGCCTCCGCGGCAAGGATCACCGCCGTCATGCCGTATTTCGGCTACGCGCGCCAGGATCGCCGCCCGCGTGCGACGCGCTCGCCGATCACGGCGAAGCTCGTTGCCAACATGATTTCGGGCGCGGGTGTGAACCGGTTGGTGACCATCGATCTGCATGCCAACCAGGTGGAAGGGTTTTTCGACATTCCGGTCGACAACCTCTATGCCTCACCGGTGTTGCTCGGTGACGCGTGGAAGCAGGCCTACCGGAACGTGATCGTCGTGTCGCCCGATGTCGGCGGCGTGGTGCGTGCCCGGGCGTTCGCGAAGCGCCTGGATGATGCCGACCTCGCCATCATCGACAAGCGGCGGCCGCGACCGAACGAGTCGAAGGTCATGAATATCATCGGCGACGTGAAGGGTAAGACCTGCGTGCTCGTCGATGACATGGTGGATACGGCCGGCACGCTGTGCGTGGCGGCGAAGGCGCTGAAGAACGAAGGCGCCCAGAAGGTCATCGCCTACATCACGCACGCCGTGCTGTCGGGGAAGGCCGTGGACCTGATTTCAGACTCGGTGCTCGATGAGCTGGTCGTGACGGACACGATTCCGCTGTCGGCACAGGCGAAGGGCTGCGGGAAGATCCGACAGTTGTCGGTGGCCGCGCTGCTCGCCGAGACGATCCGCCGTATCCGGGATGAGGAGTCGGTGAGCTCGTTGTACGTGGATTGATGGCGAGGCCCCGCGCACGCCGGGGCCGGGCCGAGTGAGTTTTGGGTGGTGCCGTTTTGGTCGCGATCCGGCGCTCCCGAAAGGGCTGAAAGTCACTTTCAGCTTTTGGAAAATCGTAACTGTTGGAGATAAACATGCGCATTTCATTTACTTTTGGCGCTGACCTCCGTGACGCGCAGGGCAAAGGTGCGAGCCGCCGCCTGCGTCACAGTGGCAAAGTGCCGGCGATTCTCTATGGTGGCCACCAGGACGCCCTGGCGTTGGTGCTGGACCAGCAGAACCTGCTGACCATGGTCAGCAATGAGAAGTTCTATTCCTCGATCGTGCAGTTGAAGATCGGCGAGCGCACGCAGGAAGCGATCGTCAAGGACATCCAGATGCACCCGGCGAAGAACGTCGTCGTGCACGTCGACCTGCAGCGTGTGGTCGAGAACGAGAAGATCCGCATCATGCTGCCGATCCACTTCAAGAACGAGACCGTTTCTCCGGGCGTGAAGGTCCAGGGCGGTGTCGTCTCGCACATGCGCTCGGATGTCGAGGTCACCTGTCTGCCGAAGGATCTGCCGGAGTTCCTCGAGCTCGATCTCGCGGCCATGAACCTGAACGAGACGAAGTTCCTCTCCGACATTCCGCTGCCGGAGGGTGTGACGATTCCGGAGCTGGGTCGCCGTAACGCGCCTGTCGTTTCGATCCACAGCCCGCGTGCGGAAGAGCCGGAGGCAGTCGCTGCCGAGGCCGCCGCGCCGGCGGAGGGCGCCGCTCCTGCCGCGGGTGCTGCTGCCGCGCCGGCCGCTGGTGCCGCCAAGGCTGGCGACGCGAAGGCTGGCGATGCGAAGGGTGGCGACAAGGCCGCCGCTGCTCCCGCCAAGAAGGAAGGCGGCAAGAAGTAAGCCGCCTGTCTGGGCGAGAGCCATCCGGCTCTCGCCCATTTCAAGGTTCCCACCATGTCAGCCTTGCCGCTCAAGTTGGTTGTCGGGCTCGGCAATCCGGGCAGCGAGTACGCTCGTACCCGGCATAATGCGGGCTTCTGGATGCTCGATGAGCTCGCCCGCCGGCATGGGGCGACTTTTCGCAATGAGTCGCGTCACCACGGCGAAGTAGCGCGCGCACGCATCGGGGGCGAGGAGCTGTGGCTGCTGAAGCCGATGAGCTTCATGAACCGCAGTGGTGGCCCCGTTCACAGCCTCGCCGGGTTCTACAAGGTACCGGTCGAGTCGATCATCGTCGCTTACGACGAGCTCGATTTTCCCGCGGGCGTCGTCCGCCTCAAGCAGGGTGGCGGTGCCGGCGGTCACAATGGAATACGGGATATCATCGCGCAGATGGGCGATCCGTTCTGGCGTCTGCGGATCGGCATCGGTCATCCCGGCGACAAATCCGCGGTGCTCAACTATGTGTTGGGACGGCCGCAGGCGGAGGATGAGCGGCTCATAATGGAAGCCGTGGCGTCCGCCATCGACATCGTGCCGATGCTGCTCACCGATGGGCCGGCGAAGGCCATGAACCGTTTACATACACGAGCCTCCAGTGCGCCCGCTACGGGCGGCCCGGGCTCTCCTTAGGATTCATATATGGCTATCCGGTGCGGCATCGTAGGTTTGCCGAATGTGGGCAAGTCGACCCTCTTCAATGCCCTGACGCGCGCGCAGATCGCGGCCGAGAACTACCCTTTCTGCACCATCGACCCCAACGTCGGCGTGGTGCCCGTGCCCGATCCGCGCCTGCAGCAGCTTGCGGAGATCGTGCATCCCGAGAAGATCGTTCCGACCACCGTTGAGTTCGTGGATATCGCCGGACTCGTCGCCGGTGCCTCCCAGGGCGAGGGGCTCGGCAATCAGTTTCTCTCGCATATCCGCGAAGTCGATGCGATCGCGCATGTCGTGCGTTGCTTCGAAAGCGGCGACATCATCCATGTCGCCGGTAAGGTCGATCCGATCGCCGATATTGAGACCATCGATACTGAGCTCGCGCTCGCCGATCTTGCCACCGTCGATAAAGCGCTGGAGCGTGCCGCGAAAGCGTCCAAGAGTGGTGACAAGGATGCCCTGCGCAAGCGGGCGCTGTTTGAGCGCGTCAAGGTACAACTCGACGCCGCCAAGCCGGCGCGGGCTTTGGTGTTGACTGACGAAGAGCGTCGTGACCTTCGCGAGCTGAGCCTGCTGACGGCAAAGCCGGTCATGTACGTCGCCAACGTCTCTGAGAACGGATTCGTCAACAACCCGCTGTTGGCTGCGGTTGAAAAGCGGGCTGCCGGTGAGGGTGCCGTCGTCGTCGCTGTCTGCGCAGCGATCGAAGCGGAGGTCGCCCAACTCGATGAGGCAGACCGCGCTGAATTCCTGGCGGAGCTGGGTTTGAAGGAGCCGGGATTGGATCGTGTGATTCGCGCGGCTTATCGCCTCCTCGGTTTACAGACATTCTTCACTGCAGGTCCGAAGGAAGTGCGCGCGTGGACGGTGCGGGCGGGATCTACCGCACCGCAAGCCGCAGGCGTGATCCATACGGATTTCGAACGCGGATTCATTCGCGCCGAGGTCATCGGCTTTGATGATTACATCGCCGGTAAAGGTGAGGCTGGCGCGAAGGAAGCCGGGAAGCTGAGGCTGGAAGGCAAGGAATATGTTACGCACGAAGGTGACGTGATGCACTTTCGGTTCAATGTGTGACGCAGTCAGCACAAAATCGCCCCTGGTTTCGCGCGTCGCAACATGACTCCAAAGAGAGACTTTCGTATGGTTTCCAGCTGCCGTCCAAGCGGAGTGGTATGGAAACATGGAGCAGGGATTACGCCTGCTGATTCTCGAAGACGTCGCTGCTGAGGCTGAGCTCGCCGTCCATCAGTTGAAGAGGGCGGGCCTCAACTGCACATGGACACGTGTTGAGACCGAGGAGGCGTTCCGAGAAGCGCTGCATGAAATGCGGCCGGACCTGATTCTCTCGGATTTCTCGATCCCAGGTTATGACGGCTCCTCCGCCCTCGACCTGACGCGGCGCGAGGCGCCGGAGATTCCTTTCATATTCGTGTCGGCGACCATCGGAGAGGAGCGCGCGATTGAGGCGCTCAAGTCCGGTGCCGTCGACTACGTGCTCAAATCCAACCTCGAGCGCCTTGCTCCGGCGGTGCGGCGTGCACTGAAGGACGTGGCGGTGCGCCGTGCGCAGCGCGCCGCGGAGCAGCGTGTCGAGCGATTGAGCCGCGTTCTGCAGATGCTGTCGGCAATCAATGCTGGCGTCGTCCGCATTCGCGATCGCATGCACCTGTTCGAGGAGACGTGCCGGATTGCGCACGACGTCGGCAAGTATGCGTCGGCGTTCGTGGTACTCATCGATCCGTCCACCCGTATCGCGAATCCAGTCGCATGGGCGGGTGTCGTGACGGAGAACATCGACCAGATCCGCTTTCGCGTGGACGGTAAAGTTGTCGATGATGGCACGGACGAGGCTGAGTCGGATTCGGACGATACGGTCACCGGCCGCGCGCTGCGTACGGGGCGCGAGGTCGTTTGTAATGACCTGGTCGGAGCGGGGACCCGGCTGAGATTTGCCAGGCGCTTGTTCGCTCTCCAGATCAATTGCGTCGTTTCCATTCCGCTTCTGATCGACGATACGCCGATCGGTGCGTTCACCGTGGGGTCGTCCGACTCCTGCGCGGTGAGCGAGGAAGAAATGCGCATGTTGCGTGAGGTCGCTTCCAACCTGGCGTTCGCGCTGCAGTACCTTCATAAGGAAGACGCTGTCCGGTTTCTCTCGTACTTCGATCCTCTCACCGGCCTTGCCAAGCGGACTCTGTTCTGCGAGCGCGTTTCGCGCCTGTTGGCGCGGCATGCCGGCGAGGATACCCAGGTGCTGGTCGTCGCCTTCGACATCGAGCACCTGGGAAGCATCAATGATTCCTTTGGCCGGCACGTCGGTGACCAGGTCGTGCAGTTTGTTGCCGACAGCGTCAAGAGTCAGTTCGACGGGACGGACAGTCTCGCTCACCTGGGCGGCGGAAATTTCGCTGTCGTGATCTCGGGGCGCGAGTCGTACGAGAACTCGGTTCGAGTGTTGCACGAGCGGCTGGCGCTCGCGTTCGGGCAGCCGCTGGTCATTGCGAATCACGAGATCCGGGTCAACGTGAAGGCGGGGCTGGCGCGGTTTCCGGAGAACGGCGTCGATGCCGAGTCCTTGTTGCAGAACGCCGAAGCCGCTCTGCACAAGGCGCGTAAGTCGGGAGAGCGTTTCTTACGGCACCGCCGTGAAATCAATGCGGAGGTCGCCGAACGGCTGGCCCTCGAGCATCGGCTCCGCGCCGCCCTGGATGCCGAGCAGTTCGAGCTGCACTATCAGCCGCAGCTGTCAATTGTGGATGGGACGATCTGCGGAGCGGAGGCGCTGTTGCGGTGGCGCGACCCGGCGCAGGGGCTGGTGCTGCCGGGCGTATTCCTCAGTGTGTTGGAATCGACCGGATTGATCGTGGATGTGGGCGAGTGGGTGTTACAGCAGGCCGCGCAGGACCTCCGGCATTGGCAACAGCTCGGGTTCGACTCGATGCGCATCGCGGTAAATGTGTCGCCGGTGCAGTTGCGTGAAAGCGAGTTCGCGGCGCGGTTCGTCCGGGCGACCGGGTGGCAGCCGGGTGACCGTAACGGGCTCGATATCGAAATCACGGAGGGTGCGCTGCTCGATGATTCGCTTTTCGTTACGCAGACGCTGCAGTCGCTGCGCGCGGTAGGTACGCAGATCTCGATCGATGATTTCGGGACGGGGTATTCGTCACTCAGCCGGCTTTCGAAGTTGCCGGTCGACGCGTTGAAGATCGATCGCTCCTTTACCAGCGCGCTGGTGGGGGATGAGAGCTCGCAGGCCGTGGTCTCGACCATTGTCTCACTGGCTCGTGCGTTCAAGTTGAGCACGGTCGCGGAAGGAGTGGAGACTACCGAGCAGTTGGAGATCCTACGCGCGCTCGGATGCGAGCAGTCGCAGGGATTTCTGCACAGCAGGCCCGTGGCGGGCCAGGTGTTGGAGGGGATGTTGGCGTCGCAAGGGGCGGCAGCGCCGATGTGACGGCGCCGCCGACTCTCTCAGCCGCGCTTCAGGCGCCAGCGCGGGTTCGAGCCACGGCTCGGGTTTCGTTCGTAATCCGCACGCACGTTGAAGCGATCAGGGCGGCATAGACTTTCGATCACTGTATGGAGCTGGTTGTTGCCATCCATCAGGACGGCCCTGGTGCGTAGCAGCGGCGCTCCCAAGGCGACATCCAGGCGCTTCGCGGCAATGGCATCGGCGGCGACCGCGCTGGTGGTGTACTCGGTCCTGGTGCTGCGCGGACCGAGTTGGTCGAGTACCGTCACCAACGAGACACGATCCAGCGATCCTTTCTTGATCTTCTTCCCGAAGCGCTCCGGAACATAGGCCGTTGAGAGGGCGTACGGCGCACCATGGGCGCGGTGGATGCGCTGGATGATGAGTGCCTGCATGCCCAACTGCGGCTGCAACTCTCGCAGTGACGTGGGCACCGCTCCCATCTCGAACCGCAGCATGGTGGTCGTCGACTGGGAGGCGAGCGTCGTCACGTCTTCGAAGAAGTCGTGAAGGTTCAGATGCAGGCGGCTCGGCTTGCGATTCTGACGCGCGAAAGTGCCGCTGCCGCGGCGGCGGATGATCCGGCCTTCTTCTTCAAGCCGCGCCAATGCACGCCGTACGGTCGTGCGCGACAGCTTATAACGGGCGACCAGGTCCGGCTCGCTGGGCAACGCGCCTCCAGCCGGAATGGTCCCGTCGTTCAGCGCGCCGGACAGGTGCTCATAGAGCAGGTAGTACCGTGCGACGCCCCGGCCATTGCGCTGGGCCTTGAATCCGTTGCCCCGCGCCGGTTTGGATTTGTTTGTACGGTGCGCGGTCCTCGATGCCATATTGTGTACCGCTGTCAGAGGCGGGATGCCTGTCGCGCGCGCTGGCTTCTCTCGCGCTCGACGACAGTATGAATTTCGTACCGGTCCGGGCGATATAAGTAGTTGGCGAACCTGACGATCCGCCCACGTCCATCGCGCGCCAGACATTTCAAGTTGAGAATGGGGGAGCCCACACTGAAGTCGAGGTGCCTGGCGGTGAACGGGTCGGCCGCGACCGCCCCGGCTTCCTGCTGGATGCTCGCGGCGTGAATGCCGAGCTTGTCCAAGGCAGCCAGCACCGTATCAGTGCCGAGCCGGCGCGCCGAAAGCTGCCGGCCGATGTCTTCGGGCAAATAGGAGATGACCAGGGCGACCGGCTCACGGTCGACGTACCGGACCCTGCGGATGGTCAGGACGTTGGCGCCGATCTCGGGCCATTCCCTGTGGAGGAAGTCAGGCACTGGCGTGTGCTTGAATTCGAGTAGCCGGACCGTCGTGTTGGTGGCGACCGTGCGCGGGTCGTCGATGATGGAGGCGATCTGCCGGGCATTGGCCGTCCGTACGACTTTGTCGCGGGCGAAAGTCCCGCTCCCCCTGCGGCGCACGATACAGCGCTCCGCGGCCAGTCGTGCCAGCGCGCGGCGTACTGTCGTCCTGGAGACACCGTACTGGCGTACGAGTGAGGGCTCACTTGGCAGAGCCTCACCCGCTCCGATGTCTCCCTCGGCCAGCGCCTGGGACAGGACGGTATACACCTGTAAATAACGCGTTACGCCGATACCGGCGTTTGTTGCTCTCGTCATAACGACGAACCCCCCTTCCATGGTTGAGTTTACAGCGAGGTTTGCCAGAGCGCTCTGTCATTGTAAATATTAATTAATCCAACGTGGGTGTTCGTGAGAGGGGGATTTGGGCGTTGGGGCGCAGAATGTTGTTCCTGGCCGGGGGCGGAATCCATGCTTGAACGCTGTTTTGCGGCTGCGGGGGGCGCCGCGGGCGGGGTGGCGGCGGAAAAAGCGATTTTTGCGGGTTGTTGGCGGGGCGGGGTGAAAGGTGTCGGCCCGGGGCGCCGGGAGTGGTTGGAGGGTTGGGGTGTTAGGAAAGTGTCAGGAGGGTGTCGGGGTGGTTTGCGGGGGAATTGAGGGTTTGCTGGGGAACATGGAGGGTGTCTGAGGGGCTGAAGGTGCCGGCCGGTGGGCGTTGGAGCGGTGTTTTGAGGGTGCGATGGGGCGTTGCGAGGAGACAAGTTTCGGCCAACGTGGCTGTGTTGGCGTTCGAGCTTGCTGCGGGTGCGGGAGCGTTGTGTCAGGTGGATGGGACAATAGTTCTGGGTGGGGGGCGCCAAGTCTTCGAAGTCCGGCTATCC
>DAITMW010000235.1:0-11815 GCA_036834945.1 Steroidobacteraceae bacterium | reverse complement strand
GGCGGTGGATCCATCGTAGAGACGCCACCCCTCTACGTCGCGTGTCGGAATGCTATCTATTTCTCCTGAGCTCGCCCGTAGTGCGCTGGACGCCGCGCCTGATGCGATGATCATCATCGACTCAACCGGCATCATCCGCTATGCCAACAAGCAGGTGTCGGCTTTGTTCGGGTTTTCCCATGACAACATCGTCGGCAAGGAAGTCGAGCAGCTCATGCCCGAGCGCTATCGCGGCAGGCATCTTGCTCACCGGGACAGTTACATCCGCAATGTTCGTTTGCGTCCGATGGGCCAGGGGCTGGAGTTGTTTGGTCGGCGGCGCGACGGGAGTGAATTTCCCGTCGAGATCAGCTTGAGCCCGATTGTGGACGGGGAGCGAACGCTCACGGCAGCCGCGATCCGCGACGTGACGGATCGCAAGCGGGTCGAGGCCGAACTGATCGTGGCACGCGAATCCGCCGAACGGGCCCGGGCAGCCGCGGATCGCCAGCGTCTCATTGCCGATGAAGCCCGGGAAAGCGCTGATCGCGCCAACCAGGGGAAGAGTCGCTTTCTGGCCACCGCCAGTCACGATCTGCGCCAGCCGCTGCAGACACTTGCCTTGCTCAATGGCGCGCTGCGCCGCATCGACACCGATCCCGACAGCTCTGATGCCCTGGAACAGCAGGAGCAGGCCATCGGCGCCATGTCACGCCTGCTGAACGCCCTGCTCGACATCAGCAAGCTCGAGTCGGGTGCCATCAAGCCTGAGCCGACCGATTTCACCGTCGCCGCTATTTTTGAGGAGCTGCGCCGCGAGTTTGCCAATGTAGCCGCCAACAAGGGGCTGCGCCTGGAAGTGGACAACTGCCACGACTGCGTTCACAGCGACCCCTCGCTCGTTGAGCAGATTTTGCGTAATCTCCTGTCGAACGCCGTCAAATACACCCAACAAGGGTGGGTTCGGCTGCGTTGCCTTCACGAGGGAGCGGTCGTGCGCCTCGAGGTCATCGATACGGGAGTCGGCATCCCGGCTGACCAGATACCGTTCATCTATGACGAGTTCTATCAGGTCGGCGTGCCAACCAACAGTACGCGCGAGGGCTACGGTCTCGGATTGAGCATCGTGCAGCGGCTGGTCAAGCTGTTGCAACTACGGCTGGATGTACGCTCGGAGGTTGGCAAGGGCTCATCCTTTTCCCTCACTCTGCCGGCAGGCAATGGGCAGCGGATCGCCGCGCCGCGCGAACGCCCGACGGCCGCCGGGCCGCCGGGTCGAAAAACCGCGAAATCGCGAATTATGCTGGTCGAAGACGATGTTGCTGTCCGGGATGCAACCCGTTTGTTGCTGAAAGTCGAAGGGTACGAGGTCGTGCCCGCCGGCTCATTGGCGGAGGCGTTGCAGAAGACTCGCGAGGTCGAGGGAGTCGATCTCCTCGTGACCGATTATCATTTGCGCGACGGTGAAACGGGGATCCAGGTCATAGCGGCCTTGCGCGCGGCGGTACGCTCATCTTTGCGGGCTGTCCTCATTACCGGGGATACATCCACGGCCATCAAGGAGTTGCCGGCCGATCCGCATCTGCGGGTGGCGAGCAAGCCCATCCGTGCGGAAGAGCTCCTCGGGCTCATCAGGGCACTGCTGGGCAATCCCTGACGGCGCCCTTCGGTCGCGACCGCATCACGATGCGGGTTCCACTCATTGACCGACACTTCCGTGTCGTGTTTGATGTTGTCATCTTCTTGCGAATCGGCGCAGGCTCGAATTGTCGCGATGTGAGGTTGTGGTCGCATTGCGGAAAACCGGGCTGTCCCGTGCGGGAGGAGAGTTGTACGATTTCAGGAGGCCCGGGGGTGCTGCTGATGGCTTCGGTTGAGCAATCTATGAGACAGCTTGTAGAGGAGCCTCGGGACACGGTGTACATCGTCGAGGATGAGGACGATGCACGAGCGCTCTACTACGCAGTCGTGCGATCGATGGGACTGGGATGCGAGACGTTCGGCTGCGCGACCGAGTTCCTGGAGCGCTGTGATGCACTCAGGCCGGGATGCCTGGTGCTCGATCTGGTGTTGCCGGATGTCAGTGGTATCGCGCTACAGCGTGAGTTGACCCTGCGAGGAATCACCATTCCGATCATCTTCGTCACCAATAAGGGGCAGGTCGCCAACGCGGTGGAAGCCATGCGGCAGGGAGCTTTCAACTTTCTGGAAAAGTCGTTTTCCAACCTCGAGCTCATGGACAACATCCGGCAGGCGGTTGCTCTGGATCACAACCAGCGCAGGACCGCCAGCCAGATCGACGCCATTCGTGCGAGGTTGGGATCACTCACGGAGCGTGAGCACGACGTGCTCATTGAGGTACTCTCAGGCCGGCCCAACAAGATCATTGCGCACAGGCTCAATCTCAATCTGCGCACCATTGAACTGCACCGCTCGCGGGTCATGGAAAAGATGGGCGCCGACTCGGTGCCGGAACTGGTGCGGATGATCATCAGGGTCGATCGAGGGCAATACGGATCGTCAGCGGATCACTCGGGCGGACTGCACGAGGAGTAGCGGGCCGGAAATGGCGCGCTCGCCTGGTCCGAGGCGGCTGCCGGTTGGTACGGCTTTTTGCGAGGCATCCGGTTTGACCAGTACAACATCGCAATCGGCCGCGTCCACCAGGCGCGAGGTCAGCGTTCCAACCAGCTGCGCAATCCCTGGCCGGTGCGTCAACGCACCCATCGTCAATACGTCGTAGCGACCCTCCTGCACGGCGACAGGCAGCTTGCGCTCCGGGTTGCCCTCGAGAATGCGCAAATTGTGGATACCGACATGACATCTTTCTGCCAGCTCGTGCAGATCTCGTGCACGAACTGCAATAGTGTCCGCCGAGACACCGCCGGGCTCGCAATAGAGGACATCAGTCTCGCATCCATGAGCGGCGCTCAGCATTGCAGAAATCTCGAGAACACTACGAGCGACGGCGGTCGTTTCCTCGGCGGACACATCGACAGCCGCAACGAACCGAGGGTGCGTGTGCCAGGCGCGCCCGCGTGTCATCAGGAGCGTTGAGGGACAGGTGCGCATGAGCTGCCAGTCATTGGGATCGAATGCGGCCTCGGCAGGAGAATGCACCCCACTGGCGTTCTTTATGACCAGGTCCGCGCCGCTCTCCCTCACCTTGTCGACTATTCCTACGTACAAGGGGCTCTCGCAAGCCGCTGACACCGAGGTGTTCCTGCCCTGCAGTCTGGCCGCGGTCCGTAGCGCAGTCAGGTATTCGATGGCCTGGCTCATGCACTTGCGGCGCACTTCGTCGCTGTGGCGCGGCTCGTAGGCGTGTTTCAGCGCGTAGGCGTGCTCGGCGTCGCAGAGGAATAACTCCAGGTGCGCGCCAAACAGCCGCGCGAGCCTGGCGGCTTTCGTTACGAGAGCATGGTCGGAAATGCTCCGATCGAGCACAGCCAACAGATGAGTGGGTTTTTTCACAGGACTCCCGTGAGGCGTCGAGCCTTCGATGATCAAGTTGTGGAGAGCGTGTGCTGCTTGACGAGGAGAACATCACATTCGAGCCGATCCAGCAGACGGCGCGCCGTAGCGCCGATCAGAATCCGCTGTATCCATGAGCGGGACAGCACCCCCATCGCAACGACATCAAACGCCTCGGCACGTGAGAAACACGGCAGGCACTCCGTGACATCACCGTCGATGAGGTGGGTGCGAAGATCGGGGATATCGTGGCAGCGTGCGAGCTCGGCGACGCGGGACTGGACGCCATGCTCGTAAGCGACCTGACTCTCATCCTTCGCTACGTCGGGTACCCACTTCGGGCCACGGGCTTGCTGTGAAGCGCTAGCCCATGGGAGGCGGGCATGGAATAGGTGCAACTCGCCCGATAAGGCGTTGGAGATTTCAGCGGCGGCAGTCACGATTGCGTCGTCCAATGCGGCGGGCTTGGCATGGGCATGCATGGGATCGACGCACGCCAATATCCGAGGATGCGCCGGATAAGATTGAGCGCTGCGGATGAGGAGCAGCGGACAAGGACACATTTCAATGAGCTTGTGGTCAACATGCCCGAATGACTCAACCACCAGGAAGGCCGGCTTTCGCCGTAACACCTCTCCGACAATCCCTTCGTCGCCGCGCCTGTGCCATTCCACGCGGGTGTAGACGTTCAGTCCCTCGGCCCGCAGGTCCTCGGCCAGTGACGACAGCTCCCGCTCCCTCCGCTCCACATGCTCACGAATACGGTCTTCGGGGCTACGAGGGCTGGAGTGGTCCGGATTCATGATGTCCATGTCGAAGGCGCTGTAGAACAGCTCCAGGTTGGCATGCGTCGCGGCTGCCATGCGCGCGGCTTTATTCAAAGCCGTGCGGCTGATGCCAAAGGCCGAGGTCATGGCGAATAGAACACATCGGCCAGTGCGGTGGCTGGGGCTCGTGTGAACCGCGGGTGATGCGATCATGACGTCGTGGCCTCGTAGTGCTGGGTGACAGAGTTGACACCTCGATGTTGCCCCTGGCGGTGCTTCCAGGCACTACGGTGATTCAACGATGGGCTTGCGGAAATTACCTATCGAATGGGACGTGGGGTGCGCTCAAGCGAGCGCAGCCGAGTGAGAGCGCTCGCCTTGGGATAAATCGAGACGCACGAAGACCTTGATTCCGGCGAGCCGCTCGAACAGGCGGCGATTGCGGTAGAACGGGACCCATCCATAGATGAGGGCTTCAGCTGGTCTCCACAGGGCGAGCCATGCCAGGATGATCAACCCTTCGTCGAGGAGTACTGGCAGCTGTCCCAACAGGCCACCCAGGATGCTTCGTGCACTCATGCTCAGCAGGAAAATAACGATCCCTCCGGCAAGACCGAGCTGCCCCGAGCGCAAATGCTCATGCATCTCTTGTCGGGCCGAGTTTGCCATCCTTCCGTAGTAGCTCTCGATGGCTCGCTGCAAATCCATTGCTGATCTGTCACCCTCGACGACGTGGACATGCAGGTGCCACGCTGCGGCGGTTTGTTTGTCGCGGAATTCGTCCTCGATGAACTCGGCGGCGGCGCAGTCGAGGTCCCGATCCCAGAACGGGGCCGGGTCCAGGGAGTTGAAGAGTTGAGTGAGCTCGCGAACGTGAACGCTGACGGTGGCTGTGCCGCCGGCTCGCTGGCTGTGACGTCGGCTGATCACACACTGGCTTGCCACGCTTTCAGGTCTCCCCGGGTCAAATGGTTGCTTCGTGGTTCTTTTAGCCGGCCGCCTCAGTGTCGGCATCAGGGTAGATACCCATTGCCCAAAGCCGATCAACGCATTGAGCGTGAGCGTCGCAAAGGGCTGGCTGCCTTCGCTGTGGCTCCGGTAGCTGTTTGGCGGGTGTTCACGCAGGAGATGCGACAGCGGCCGCAGAGGTATTCCGACGCAGTAAGCTCAAGACGGCCCATGGAGCGAATGCGCACCACTCGATTCCCACGCCCGCTGGTGTTTCGCGAACCACGTGCGCCGCGATGCAGCTCGAGGGCCCGGAGTCGATCTCATTCGGACTCAACTCTACAATCAGCCGGGTCTGGTCAGGAATACGTTCGGTAATGGCAACGAAGGCTCCACTCAGGCTGACATCCTCGAGTCGCGCACTCAGGGCCCGCGAAGGCAGAACCAGGCGGGCTGTCAAAGAGGTCGGCACACGGGTTCCGCAGCGGTGTTCCATGGTGCGCCTCCAGGCAGCATGAGCAGTGAAGGGAGCCTGCCACGGACCCTACTTTCATCCATCAGGAAATGTGCGTACTGGAATGAGTCGAGCTGCTGTCCTAAGGCACGCACGAGGGCTCGAAGGGTGTCCCTGACGTTCCGTGGGCGTCAGCTGCAAGCCCGTACGAATTTCGCGCATCAATTGGTAACCTCAGGCCCGGAAGGCCCAGGTCGCTAATGAGAAGTTGCCTCGCGCCGGGATCGATTATCGGCTCGAGGCTCGACAACTCAGCACACACTGGATGAGCGCCATCGGATCCACGGGCTTCGCCAGGTGCGCGTTGAAGCCCGCGGCGAGTGTCGCCTGTCGATCCTCAGGGCGGGCGTGCGCCGTCAGTGCGATCACCGCAAAGTCTCGACTCGACACTTCAGGGTGGCTCCGAAGTCTCCGTATCAATGAATAGCCATCTTCCTGTGGCATCGAGATGTCCGATACGATCACATCCGGCGCGGCATGGCAGGCAATTTCCCAGCCGCGCTGCGCCGACGATGCAGTCATGACGCTGGCGCCGCTATTCGCGAGAGCGGCCGACAGGACCTGCAAGGACTCCGGATCGTCATCGACCAGCAGGACCGTTGTGCCGGCCAATCGGTCGGATCTGGCGGTGAGCGCCGTCTCGCCGAGCGATGCTACAGCCTCCCGCAAGACTTCAGGTGCCTGGGCCGCAGCCAGGGGCAGTCGGACAGTGAATGTCGCACCCTGCCCGAGCCCGGCACTCGCGGCGTCCACAGTGCCTCCATGTAGCAGGACCAGGTGTTTGACAATTGCCAAACCCAATCCCAAGCCGCCTCTCGTGCGGGTGCTGCTGCTGTCGGCCTGCCAGAAGCGCTCGAAGACTCGCGGGAGCAGCTCCGGTGCGATCCCTTCGCCCGAGTCGATCACCTGCAATTCGGCAAAATCGGCGTGTCGGCGCAGTTCGACCCGAACACGGCCCCCCGCCGGGGTGAATTTGATCGCGTTCGACAGGAGATTCCAGACGATCTGCTGCAACCTGGCTGAATCACCGCGCACAACCGACGAAGCCGAGGCGCCTCGCTCCAACACAACACCCTTGGATGCACTGGCGGGTGTCACTGTCGCCATCGACTCATCCACTACATCGCTCAACTCGACCAGTTGCACATCGAGGCGCAAGGATCCGGAGATTACCCGCGAGACATCGAGCAAGTCGTCGATCAACTGCGCCTGCAGGCGCGAATTGCGCTCGATGCTTTCGACCGCCCGTTGAATCTGGTCCGCCGGCAGAGAATTACGGCGCAGCAGGGCAGCCCAGCCCAGAATGGCGTTCAGCGGGGTTCGTAACTCGTGGCTGAGAACGGCCAGAAACTCATCTTTCATGCGGTTCGCGGCTTCGGCCGCCGCGCGCGATTTCTCGGCGGCTTGCTGAAGGGCGGCGCGCTCTTCAGCAACATGTTGCATCTCGGCCAGCAGATCCCGCATCGCGTACTGGCGTCGGCGCGCATCGAGATTGCTGCGTAGAGCACTGAGGAGATTTTCGATTCGCACCGGACGCTCGATCAGGAGCGCCCCGGCGATGCCTGCCATTGCGGTGGCTGCCTCGTGACTATGGCCGGGCGGTCGCCTCAAAATGATGAAAGGCAAATTGGACCACGGCGGCTGTTGCTCGAGGATTCTGGAGAGGCGTTGGGCATTTGCCGCTGTCAGCACCTCCTCCGGGACCAGCACGGCGCCCACTCCTGCATCGATCGTCTTGCAGAGCTCATCGACGCTGTTGCAGGCGACGAACCCGATCTGCGCATCGTGCAGTACCCGGCGCGCGATTTCCGCGTCAGCCTCGGTTGAGGCCAGCATGGCGACGCTGTATTCCGAGGCACCGGGTGTCAGCATCGGCTACTTGATAGGCACCATCGACTCTGTGGTACCGGCGTATTCCGGCACGCCGGTTAGGATTCCGCGGAAACCGACCAGCGGCTCCCCAACTCTGATCCCGGTACCGGAAATCTGCAGTTCCCGCAGTGTGCGCTCGTGACCGCCCGTGCGCTTCTTGAAGACACTCACAGCCTGGCGGATTTCGGCATTCACTTCGAAGTAGCGCAGCAGGAGAACGGAGTCGGCGAGATAGCTTACATCCAGCTCCGCGTTTTCCGACATCGCAAGGCCGTGCTGGGCCACGACGACGATGGTGAGAATGCCTTTTTGATTGAGATAGGCGAACAGCTCATGCAGGTGCGTCGGCAGGAAGCGCTCTTCCGGCATTGCGTTCAGATATCCATTCAGGCTGTCGATGACGAGCACTCGCACACCCTCATCGATCAACCTGCTCACCTCGTGCGCAAACATCCCGGGGGACAATTCCGCGGGGTCCACCTGCCGTACGTGCAGCTGCCCATTGTCCCGATACCTCGCCATTCCATTGCCGACGAGTTTCTCGGATCGGGCCAGCAGGGTCCCAATCACTTCATCGAAGGTAAACACCGCCGCTTTCTCCCCCCGCTGCAAAGCGGTAGCGACGTATTGCATGGCCAATGTCGATTTGCCGACGCCCGCCGGTCCCAGGAACAGCGTGGTCGTGCCGGTGAGCAAACCGCCGTGGAGCATGCGGTCCAGGTTGTCGATGCCACTCAGAAACTCCACCGGCTCGAAACTTTCGTGATGTTTGGAGGCCACCAGCCTCGGGTGCACCAGAACGCCGCTCTGCCCGACCTCGTAGTCGTGATATCCGTCCAAGAAGTCCGAGCCGCGGACCTTGGTGATGTGCATGCGGCGGCGCGCGCCGCCATAGCCGGGCAAGTAAGTTTCCATGATGATGCTGCCGCCGACGATGCTCTCCGGGTCGAGTTGGCCCGTCGCGCTCGTTCGATCGTCGAGGAGCAGCACTGTCATTTTCTGCGCCTCGAAATAGGCCTTCAGAGCCAGCAACTCACGGCGGTAGCGCAGCGGATCGGCCGCAAGTAAGCGCAGCTCCGACAGCCCGTCGAACACCACGCGCTCGGGTTTGACCCGGTCGACTTCGGTGAGAATCCGCCGCGTGGTCTCGCCCAGCTCAACCTCGGATGGCTGAAAGATCACGTACTGAGAATTGCGGAGTGCCCCGAGATCGGTGGCCGTGAGATCGCAGATATCGACCCGATCGAGCGACCAGTTTCTGGAGCGCGCGGCTTTTTGAAGATCGACGACCGTCTCGGTGAGGCTGATATAGAGGCCGCGAACCCCCTCGCGCGCTCCTTGCATCAGGAATTGCAGAGCCAGCGTCGTCTTGCCCGAACCGGGGTCGCCCTGCAGGAGGTAGAAGCCCTCCTTGAGAAATCCGCCGCATAAAATGCGGTCCAGACCTTCGATTCCGGAGGAAACGTAAGTTGAGTGCGGCAAGAAGTACCTCTTCGGGCCCGTTGGGATGCTGGGGTCGCACCTGCGGTTCGGGCCGCGCAGGGCGGGTTGATTCTACTGAATCGTCAGCGGGGGTGCTGCGGCAGGTGGGCGGCGGGCGAAACAGGCGCCCCGAGGAGTCGGGTCACATCCCGCAGCACCGCTTGCGCTAAAGCCATGCGAGGGTGTAGCGCCTGCGGCAGTTCGGCCGTGGCCGGCTATTCTCGATCAGGAACAACCCCGGCCGGTCGCCACGGGCTGCGGATCTATCCCAGCCTCTGTCGGATAGCAACACGGCTTTGTAGCCGGTGTTGAGTGAGTCGGGAGCAGGTCTGGCTGCAGACTTGAAGAATGAGCTGTAATCCCTATGTTTGCCATCCCGGCAGCAGAGGCTCGGGATGCCGGGCCTGTTGGGATCGATATCTGACCTCGCCATGCGCGACTGGAGCACAATATGCCACTCACGCAACACGAGTTGGAATTGAAAAAGACAGCTTTGGACCTGATTCGCAGGCAGTTGCTCCCTGCTGAAGTGCCGCGCTTCGTCTGGGCCGGTCCAGGAACCGGCGAGCCATGCTCTCTTTGCGCCCGGGTAGTGGACCCGCTGGACATGGAATACGAATTCAAGGCACCGGTCGGCGACGGGACCGAAAGCACCTTTCGCTTTCATCTTAGGTGTCATGCGCTCTGGCAGTTGGAAGTAGCACGGTTGGTGGAAAACTGAGCTCAGTTCAGCTCGATCAGGATCTCGCGGTAAGGCGTCCGGCCAATGTTGCGTACCGAATGATTCGCGGGCATCCGGCCGAAATGCGACACAAGGTCATCGCCCTGTAATTCGATGTAGTGTGTCTCGCCGGCCTCGAGTTCTCCCGAGAAGAGTGATTGCCCATTCGCATTGAAGACCTCCATAGGAGGACCTTCGAGAATGTGGAACAGATAGTCACGTGTGTGAGTGTGTACGGGCGTCCTCTCCCCGGGGCTGGAGTACGAGTTCCCAAAAAAACACGCGATGGCTCTCGAACAGTTTCCGAGTGCCTACGTCTGACATGGCTGCCTCCTGGTGCTACGGAGCGGCGACACTCCACGCAGTTTGATGCTACGGCGGAAACCCTTTTGCGACAACAAACTTGGCCGATTGTTATTGTTTGTATGGCGCATCGCGTCAGCGGCAACAGCGTGACAGCTACAATCGTGTGATTGTGTCGGGATGCAGCGCCTGTGTTGTAGGCCGGGCGCGCGGCGCTCTACCGTTCGGGTACAGCCTCCGCCTATACGGAAGGTAGTATGACGATCTTGCCCAGCCCTGGCCGTCGACGACCGGGTGCAGGAACCTTGATCGGCTTCGCCAGGTGCGCAGCGAAGCCGGTCATCACTACCCTTACCTTCGAGGCGCACGCAGTTGTTTGTCGAATAACTGGCGTTGGCTCGAACGGGAGCCCCCGAGCCCCGCAGCCAACGCGCCGAGCAACATGACGCCAAAGGCGGCGAATGAGGCCTTGGAAGCGACGGAGGCACTCGCATCAGCCGCATCTTTTGCCGCTTGGACCGCGTGGTCGCGTGCTTGAGTCAATTTGGCCTGGGCGGCATCGAAGCGGTTGGCGGCCTCGTCATGGCTGATGTTCATCTGTGCCGCCATGATGTTAATGATGCGCTCCTTCGCGGCCGCGGCATCGGGACCTCCGCGGGTATACGTGGCGAGATTGGTTGCCACGGCTTTCTGCGCGTCCTGGGCGCTCAGGGTCGCTGGATCAGCATCGCTGGGCTGAAGATAGCCTTGGGCCGTTTGCTGGATGGACTGCGGATCGATGCCCGCTGCCTGGGTGATGGGCTTCGCCGCATCACTGAGGCCGCTACCGGCCGCCGACGAGACTGATCGGATGGCGGAGAAGCCACCGCCCACGAGACCTCCGATGGCCGACGACAGTAACAAGAATGCCACGAGTGAGCTGAGCGCCCAGGTGATCAGCCCGTGCAGGACGCCATCCCGACGCAACTCGACGCCGGCGAGCCATCCGGCCACATAGCCGCCGACGAACAAAGCAACGATGCTGCTGACGATCCACCAGAGACCGGCCCCGATGCCCAACACCGAAGCGCTCGGCGTGTCGCCCTGGTTCGTGTTGACGGTGCTGAGGCCGATACCGGCACCGAGAAGACTCAATAGGATCTGGATGGCAAGTACGAGGATCACCGCGCCAAAGATGGCGCCCCAGGAGATTCGCAGGTGAGTGTGCCGCGGCTCCTGTATTGCGGTATCGAGTGCGGCAACTTGATGGCCTGAGACCATCGGATCGGCGGTAGTGGTTGACATAGGTTACTCCTCGAGGACAGGGGAAGGGACTTGAGAGCCCCCCTTGAATTCGGACGGCGTGTCTTGCGCTGCTCCTCAGCCGTCCTGGCCTTGCGAGAAGTCCCACCCACGGGAGCAGACATAGCAGCGCTCAAGTTGGGTTGCGCAGGCGCTTTCGAGACTTATCAGTAACCACTCCGCATGCGGATTGTTCCATTTGATTCAGACGACCCGTCGTCCAAAACATAACACCGTGAGGCCACACGCTGTTGTGTCGGGAAGATGAGTTCGGTGTTCGATTCGAGGTGCACGAGCGTCGCAGTTGGCCAGCAGTGGCCTGCGCGGCGCATTGCTACACCATTAACCTAGGTTAGGACTCTTCGCGAAGGTGTGACGTCGAAAGCAAGGTGCCGCGCGACACCTTGAGGATCTCATGGACTGTGTTGCTGAGCGAGCCGTATCAACCCGGAAATGCTCGCGATGAGCTCTCGC
>DAITMW010000234.1:6867-11875 GCA_036834945.1 Steroidobacteraceae bacterium | reverse complement strand
GATCCCCTTGGGAAGGATTGGGGCCAGGGTCGCGTAGAACGCCGGAGCCGCCTGTGCGCGGCGCGCGATTTCGCGGCCTCCAAAACCCATGCCGAGGCAACCTGCGGCCTTCGCTGTTGCGATCTCGGGACGCGAGATGGATGCCTGCTCGAGCCGTTTGAGAACGAGGGGATGGCCGCCAGCATCGAGTACAACAACGCATAACGGTGCGAAGCCCCGCCGGGCCCCTTCCGCCAGCGCGGTATCGACAATGGCTGCTGCCTGTTCCAGGGTGAGCATGGAACCGAGCCTAGCGGCTCCGGCAGCGGCTGAATAATCTAATCCGTCGATGCCCCCTATCAGCGCTATCGATGCGGCTGGCAGCTAGGCCTTTCCGGGCTGGACGAGCACCTTACATTGCGAAGTGCGCTGCCTGAGCGCCTCGAATACGGGAGGCATGGCTGCAAGGGGTACGGTATCCGTCACCATGGCGCTCGCCGGCGCCTTGCCGCCGTCCAGGGCATCGAGAGACGCCTGATACTCGTGCATATCGAAGAAGGCGGACGTCACGAAGTCAACTTCCTTCGAGACCGCCTGGAAGGGCACGAAACTGTCAGGCAACGTGCACAAGCCGAGCACGATGATCCGGCCTCGCCGGGCCACGTGCTCCAGGGACTGGGTCAGCAAGCCTGGCTTGCCGACACACTCGAAAACGACGTCCGGCGCTCCACCCAGGGCTCCATCGACACGGGCAACGGCATCGGGGCCGGTCTGCTCGAACGCGGTCGCCCCCAGTTGAAATGCCAGATCGCGTTGCAGCGTCGTCAGATCGCTGACGGCCACGCGCGCGGCGCCGAGCCGCCGGGCCCAGAACACCACGCCGAGGCCAATCGGACCGGCGCCGATGACCAGCACTCGCGAGCCCGGGGCGATCTTCCCTCGCACGACTCCATGTAGGGCCACGGCCAGGGGCTCCACCAACGCACCGTCCGCAACCGACGTGGACGCGGGAAGCTTCAGACATTGACGCTCGGTTGCCGTAGCGAATTCGGCATAGCCGCCGCCCTGTAACATCATCTGCTGGCACCAGGCGGGCTCCCCGGCAAGGCAGGAGCTGCATCGGCCACAACCGCGCACCGGCGCGGCGGCCACGAGGTCGCCTACTTTCAAACCGGTTACGTCACGACCGGTCTCGACGACTTCGCCTGCAAACTCGTGGCCCAGCACGGCGCCAGGCTGGATCCCGAAGGTCGGGTCGTGTGTCATGTGCAGATCGCTGCCACAGATGCCACAACGCCCGACCTGGATGACCACCTCGTCGGCGGCCGGCTTCGGCGCGGCCACTTCCTGGATCTCGAGTGCTTGATCCAACCCGCGAAAAACCGCCGCCTTCACTGAGGTCTCCTACTTCAACACGTTACGGATAGCCGCCACGATACGCGCCTCGTCCGGGATGACGTGGGCCTCGAGAGGCTCGCTGTAGGGAATTGTCGTGTTCGCCGCGGCCACCTGGATGATCGGTGCTTTCAGCGACTTGAAGCGATGCTGCACGATTTCGGACGCGATGATGTTACCGACGGATGCGTGCGGGGTACCCTGGTCGACCAACACGACCCGGCCGGTCTTGTCGACCGACTTCATAATCGTGTCGAGATCGAGCGGCGCCACGGTACGTGGATCGATCACCTCGGCCTTGATTCCTTCCTTCGCCAGTTGCTGAGCAGCGGCTACGGCGCGAGGCACCATCCATCCAGTCGCTACAACGGTTACGTCACCACCGGCGTGGCGGATTTCCGCCTTGCCGAACGGCACGAGGTGCTCTCCGTCGGGGACCTCGCCGTGCTCGAGTGTGAGCAGGTAGTGATGCAGATACACCACGGGGTTGTCGTCGCGAATCGCGGTAGCCATCAGCCCCTTGGCGTCGGCAGCCGTGGATGGCACCACGACCTTGAGGCCTGGAACTCCCATGAACAGCGAAGTCAGCGTGCCGGTGTGTTGGCCGGCCCAACCACAGGTGAATCCATAGCCGGCCTTCAGGACCAACGGCACTTTCACCTGGCCGCCGGACATGTAGCGGAAGCGATTGGCCTCGTTGACGACCTGGTCCATGGCGACGAGCATGAACTCCGCCATGTAGAGCTCGACTACCGGGCGCAAGCCAGCGAGCGCGGCGCCCACGGCGATGCCGATCTCGGCCGTCTCAGAAATAGGTGTGACACGGACGCGATCGTGACCATATGCGGCGACGAATGCGTGGTTCTCGGTCGTAGCCAGATTCTGACCAAAGTACAGCACGTTGGAGTCGCGCTGCATTTCCTGGTGGATTCCCGCGTCGACCGCAGCGATATACGGCATGTTAGCCATGACAGTTTCCTCTCTATGCTGCGGATCAGGCGTAGTTGTACTCGAGCGCCGCGGCCGTCTCGAGCTTCGGGAATGGACTCTTGACGGCGAAGTTGACCGCCTGCTCCATCTCGTCGGCGATCTGCTTCGACAGCTCGTCCGCCTTTGCCGAGGTCAGTGTCCCGTTCTGTACGAGAATGCCGCGGAAGCGCGGCACCGGGTCACCCCGCAACGCCGCTTCATACTCTTCGCGCTTGCCGAAGACGGCGATGGCTTCGTGCTCGGGATAGTGCAGCGGCACGCCAGGAGGCGCGATGATGTTGCCGTGCGCGGAAAGTCTGTAGACCTTGGATTCGACGAGCGTCGGTCCTTGTCCGGCGCGCGCGCGCTCGACCGCCTCTCCTACCGCCTTGTAAACGGCCAGCGGATCGGTGCCGTCCACGGTAACTCCCGGCAAGGCGTGCGCCTTGGCTTTGACGGAAAGCGGCTCGCCCGCTGCGGCACTCGCGTCCTCTTGCGCCGATGTCGTCACAACGTTGTAGCCGTTGTTCTCCATCACAAACACGATCGGCAGCTTCCAGAGCGAGGCGATGTTGAGTGTCTCGTGGAATGCCCCCTGCTTGATCGCGCCGTCGCCGAAGAACGAGAGGACCACATTGCCCTTCTTGGCGATCTGCTTGGCCCAGGCCACACCAGCGGCGTGAGGTATGCCGGCGCCTACGATTCCGGACGTACCCAGGAAACCTCGCTTCACGTCGGTGAGATGCATGGAGCCCCCGAGCCCCTTGCAGAGACCGTCGGCGCGTCCGTAGATCTCCGCCATCATGGCCTTCGGATCGCTACCGAGAACCATCGGGTAGCCGTGGCAGCGATAGGTGGCCAGGGCCGCGTCGCCCTCACGGAAGTGACTGAGCGATCCAACAATGGAGGCTTCAGCACCGTCGGCCAGGTGCGTATGGCCGCGGATCACGCCGGGATGATCGGTGAACGTGCGCTTGACGCGCTCCTCGAAAGTGCGGATGCGCAGCATCTGGGTGAGTATCCAGATCTGGCGCTCGGCATTGGGTGGCTGCAGGCTCATGGCTTCCTCTCGTAGGGTTGAATGGCTGGGCGCGTGTCAGTCACGCCCCTCGAGCCGCTTTCCAGGTTTGACGAGCCGCGTTGACGACTTTCGCCGTCTTCACGAACCCTTCCGTCGCGGCGGTTTCCAACGGCCATTTACGGATATATTCGTTCAGGACCTCGACACCGACCGGGCCTTCGTATCCCCACGTCCATACGGCGTGCAGGAAAGCGGCGATGTCGAATTCGCCGTCGCCGGGCAACAGGCGCTTGTTGACGACCGAGTCCTCGAATTTCACCGGAGTCGCGAGCACTCCGTCGTTGATCTCGACTCCGATCGGAATGTCACGTCCGATCTTCTTGACGATGTCCTGGGGCGGCGTTGCCGTGCGTTGCAGGTGGAGGTTGTCCAACATGATGCCGCCGTTCTTCGCCCCGGCGCCACGCACGACGGCCAACATCTGGTCCAGAGAGGGTACGCGCGAGAACGCCGCAGGCAGCATTTCGAAGAGGACATTGGTGCCGCGCTCCGCGGCCTGCTTGCAAAGCACCGCGAATTCTTCGGTGAGCTGCGGAACGTCCGCGCAATCGTTGCCCAGGTCGCCGATCTTGATCTGACGCGCCCGGAGCTGCTCGGCCGCATCGAGCAACAGCTTGCGCGTCTGGTCCGAAGTGACACGGCGCTGATCGGTACAGAACCAGTCGAGCAGCCATTCGACCTCGATCTGCATGATGCCGTTGCCATCGAGAATACGCTTCATCTCCTGGAAACTGTATTTCTCGAGGATCGCGACGAGATCGGTGTGCCAGAAGCCCATCGCGGTGAAGCCCGCCTTCGCAGCCGTCTCCACCCGGACGCGGAAATCGTGGTGACAGCGCTGGTCGCCGAGCGGATCGGCGCCAACGGCCAGGGTCCAGAAAGACCCGAGAATCTGCACAGGCTGTGTCATGTTGAGGCTCTCATTCAGTTCAATCGCCAGGAATGGCCTTCGAGGGTCTCGACCAGGGACGCCAGGAAATCAGCCGCCAGCCGACCATCGGCGACGCGATGGTCGACGGTCAGTGTCAGCTGCGACATGGGTCGCACGTGAATGCCACCGTTGATCGCGACGACGCAGTCACGCTGCCGCCCGACCGCGAGAATCGCGGACTGCGGCGGGCTGATGATGGCGGTAAACCTATCGGGGCCATTCGCCCCCAGGTTCGAAAGGCTGAACGTGGCGCCTTCCAGTTCCTCCCGCTTCAGCCGGCCGCTCAGGGCCCGTTGCACGGTTTCACTGCGCCGACGCGCCAGCTCCACGATGCCAAGGCGCTCGACCTCGTGTAGCACGGGGACCAACAGGCCGTTCTCGACAGCGACCACGAGCCCGATGTGCGTACCGTTCGCGGGCAGCAGAGCCGCGTCCGGCGAGTTCACATCACCGGCGAAGGTCGCGTTCAACTGCGGATGCATGAGCAGCGTGCGCGCTATGGCCTGCAACAGGAAATCATTCACCGAAGGCTTGGCGACGCCGGCGGGAAGCTCCGCCAACAGTTTCGCTCTGATGCCCTGAAGTGCCGTCCAGTCGACAGCACGCTCGACGATGAATTGCGGAACGGTGGCGTTGCTCAGTGTCATTGAGCG
>DAITMW010000234.1:2981-6767 GCA_036834945.1 Steroidobacteraceae bacterium | reverse complement strand
CATTCCGGCTGGCGCGGCACCACCACCCGTCACCACCGGCGCATCCGGATCATTCTCCAACCACGCCACCCGATCCCCAACCCGCGCCTCCTGATCCACCTGCATCAGGATCTCAACCAGCCGGCCGCTCTCGGCCGCCTCGATCTCGACGACCGACTTCTCCGTTTCCAACTCCAGCAGCGGCTCCCCCTGCTTGACCAGGTCGCCGACACTCTTGAGCCAACGGACGAGGCGGGCGTTCTCCATGACCAGCCCGACCTTCGGAATTTCCAGTGGAACCAGGGACACTCGTAATTCTCCGAAACGCGCGCGGCTCAGTTCGACAATTCGCGCACGGCGCGTACGATGTTCGCCGTGTCCGGCAGGAGCGCTCGCTCCAGCTCCGGCGCGAACGGGATCGGCGCGAACGGACAACCCACTCGCGTCACCGGCGCGTCCAGCTCATCGAACAACTCGTAACTGATGCGGGCGGCTATCTCCGCTCCAACGCCACCGTTGAGAACCGCTTCATGGGCGATTACGACGCGGTGAGTCTTCGCGACCGAGGTGGCGATCGTGGCCATATCGAGCGGCAGCAAAGTGCGCAGATCGATGACCTCCACGGAAATACCCGAGCGGCCCAACTCCTCGGCCGCGTCGAGCGCATTGCGAACCATGGCGGAGTACGCAATCAACGTCACGTCGGTACCCGACCGGGCGACCCTTGCCTTGCCGATCTCGGGAAGCGGCGCACCGGCGACCAGTGCCTCCCTCTGAGCGTAAAGCCGTTTGTGCTCGATGAACAACACGGGATCACCGAGCCGGATGGACGTTTTCAACAGTCCATAGGCTTCCACGGGTGAGGACGGCGCCACCACCACGAGCCCCGGCACGTGAATAAACCATGATTCGAGACTCTGCGAGTGCTGGGCAGCCGCGCCACCGGCCGCGCCTGCCTGAGTGCGCACGACCATGGGGACCGCCAGTTGCCCACCTGACATGTAGCGATACTTGGCGGCCTGGTTGACCAGGCAATCGAGCGCCAGCGTCGCGAAATCGATGAACATGATCTCCAGCACCGGACGCAGGCCGCAAAGCGCCGCACCCGTGGCAATACCGGTAATCGCCGCCTCGCTGATCGGCGTGTTACGGACGCGCTGCTCGCCATATTTCTGCGCGAGCCCCTTGGTCACACCAAAGGCTCCACCCACCGCCACATCCTCACCCAGGAGGTGTACAGCCGGGTCCCGACCCAACTCCTCGTCGAGGGCGAGCCGGAGGATTTCAATGAAGGTTTGACTCACGATTCAGCCTGTCGACTTCAACTAAAAAGGCGCGGCAAGTGAAGGCGCGCTGTACACATAGTCCATCACGGTCGACGGATCCGGACGCGCAGCCGCGCGTGCTCCATCGACCGCCGCCTGAATCTCCCGCTTCGCCTCGTCCTCGATGCTAGCGAGCTCACTTTGCGCAACACCTTGTTCGGTCAGATAACGCTTGAGCCTTTCGATCGGGCATTTCTCCTGCATGGCGGCGAGCTCTTCCTTCGAGCGATAGTGCTGCGCATCGCCAACGTAGTGGCCCGCCAGGCGATACGTCATGCACTCCAGGAGATAGGGCCCCGCACCATTACGCACTGCCGCGATGGCGTCACCTGCCGAGGCGTGCACTACCCGCAGGTCGTTACCGTCGATGGTCTTCGCGGGCATGCCATACGGAGCCGCAAACGTGCTCACGTGATTTACCTTCGAGTGCTCTTCGCGGCTGGTGAATTCCGCATAGCCGTTGTTCTCGCAGACAAACAACACCGGCAGCTTCCAGAGCACCGCAAGGTTCACGGTCTCATGAAATACTCCGGCTCCCGTCGCGCCGTCTCCGAAAAACACGACGCTGATGGTCCTGTCTCCGCGGACTTGCGCAGCCCACGCAGCACCCGCGGCGAGCGGCAGATTGCCACCCACTACGCCGGTGGCACCGAGCATGCCGCGGGCCGCATCCACCAGGTGCATCGACCCGCCGCGGCCACGGCAAAGGCCGGTATCGCGCCCGATGATTTCGGCAAAGGTAGCCTGGGCATCGCTGCCCTTGGCAAGGGTGTGCCCGTGTCCTCTATGGCCGGTGAAGAGGGTGTCCTGGTCGGTCAGGTGGGCACACACCCCGACCGCCACCGCCTCCTGGCCCGTGGAAAGATGGGGAAATCCAGGCACTTCTCCAGCAGCGGCCAGCCGCTGTACCTGCCCCTCGAAAAACCGGATGCGGCACAGACCGCGCAGCATCTCTTTCCAGTCCTTGAGGGTCGGAACGGTCGTCGTCATTGCGCAATAGGCCCCGGATTGAGGTCGCGTAGGTGCGGTGGATTCAATATTTAAATCCATGCCGCCCCGGAACGCTCGCCTATTAGGGCCCCCGGGGTCTTCCGATGACGCAGCGGCCGAGCCCCCGGTGTGCCAGCACCGGGGGCACAACGGCGCTAGAGCCTCAAGCGCGCATTGAAGTAGAAGGTCTGGCCGTAGGGATCGTAGGTCGCCGGCCACGTATTGCCATACCCGGCTGAGCTCCCGACGATCGGCGGCCCCCAGTCGAACAGGTTGTTGACGCCTGATTCCGGCTGTTCGGCTGCTCCTTGATCGGCGTCAGCGTGTACTGCTGCACCCAGGTCCAGTTGCTGGAGAAGCTCAGCATGCCGCGCTTGCTGAAAACACCCCACGGCAGCGCATGGCTGTACTGGCCGACAAAATCGACACCTTCCGTCTTCAAGGCGCCCGTGTTGGTGAGACCCACATTGATGTTCGTGATCTGGCCAGTCCCCGGATCACGTTGGATGGCCTGGCAGTAGGAGCTGCTCGCGTATCGAACGAGCTGCCGCGCGCTATGCGCGAGCCCGTTACCACTATTTCCTCCAGCGCCGGCTGACTTTGATTGTTGGCGATGCCGGACTGTTCATGGGCGGACACGGCTCCAGACAGGCACAACATCCCCACACCGCCCCAAGCCGATTTAGCGATTTTCAAGGCTCCCCCTCCTCCCAATGCTTCTCAAGGAGGATTGACGTTGCAGGGGGAGAAAAACCTCAGTACGGGATTGCAGCCCGGCAGGACCGGGTAATGCGACGCCTGCTACAGGCCTCGCAGGAACCTCGACGTTTCCCTCAATCCGTCTTCGAGGACGTCGTGACTGTTGGCATAGCCAATTCGCACGCATCCCTCGAGCTCGAACGCGCTTCCGGGCGTGAACAGGACCCCGGTCTCCTCGAGGAGCCGCAGGCAAAACTCCCGGGACGGCATGTCGCGTCCATACTCGAGCAGGCACACCGTGCCGGCCTCCGGCTTCACATACGACACGCCCGGCTCCGCCTGAATCCAGCGATCGAGCGTCGCCAGGTTCTGGCGAACGATGCCGCGGCTCCTGGCCAGAATCTTGTCCTGGTGCTCGAGCGCGATGGCTGCCAGGAGATCGTCGATCATCCCGACGCTGATCGTGTTGTAGTCCCGGTGAACCTCCGCCGCCCGCAGCACATCGGGAGTGGCGCAGATCCAACCCAACCTGAACCCCGCCAGTGAAAACGCCTTGGACATGCTGCCGATACTGATACCCCTGGGATAGAGGTCGACGATCGAGGGTGTCAGCTCGTCCAACCGCTGCGCAGTGCCCCGATAGACCTCATCACCCAGGACGTAAGCCCCGACCGAGTCGGCGATCCTGACGATCTCCTCCAGACACGACCGATCCATCAGGGAGCCGGTGGGGTTGTTGGGATTGGTGAGCGCGATCAGCCGCGTCCGCGGCGTCACCAGCCGGCGCAACTCC
>DAITMW010000234.1:0-2881 GCA_036834945.1 Steroidobacteraceae bacterium | reverse complement strand
CTCACGCGCCCCCGCCAGGTCGAGCAGCTCGGCAACAGTCAGCGAGGCAACACAGGTCTCGGCCAGGTTGTACCTGCACTTCGTCTCGTACTCATTCATCCACTGCTCGACGGCGAACGGCGTGATCTTCATTACAGCTCCCCAGGTAACGCGAGCCCTCGCCCACCTGCCACGGTGGACGCCGGGTCCGGAATGATGAACTCTCTGCCCAGCGCCGAATAGCAGCACCGGACCGCGTGGCGGACGCGCTGGGGACCGCTCGTTGCACCTCGAGGCGGCCGCGGTGCGAAATGGCGAGATCGAATCCAGGGGGAATCATGCGATTGAAGTTGATTGCGCTCGTCATTTCGCTGACCGGGCTGGCGGTGCTTTGCGGACCTTCATCCGCCGGTGCGGCCGGTGCACCCAAAGCCAACGAGAAAGGCTCCCATTGCACGGACCCCTCGACGGGCAAGCAGGTCGAAGACTGCGTCCCCTCGACGTTCACGACCTTCGACGAGCCTTTTGCCAAGCTGCCCGGCGGCCGCATGAACGCCAAGGGGGAGCTCGATCCGAAATCCTCGCCGAAGGACGCCCACGACGGGGCGTTCGTGGCCGCCAGGAAACTCGGCTTGTTCCGCAACTTCGAATGGGTGCACTGGGTCCCGACCGCGCCGTCCAAGAAGGACCCCGCCACGGGCAAGTGGAGTGGCGGCGACCTCGACGGCTTTCCCACCGGGTGGGGCTCGACGGGCCTGGGAATCGCCGGCGACTGCCTCTACTGGGGTCGTAGCAACTCCACCAACACGACCGGCCCGGGTGTCACCCTGGACGTGAAGATCTTCAAGATCCAACCGAACGCGGAAAAAGACCCGCCGGTCGAAGTCGGCTCGATGCCGCAATTGACGGTCGACGACGGCAAGACTGCGGTCCGCGACCGTGAGCTTCGCCCGTACAACTACACCTCGACGGACGGTGTCGAGCGCATGCTCATGGTACGCAGCGCCGCGACCGGGACCGGCGGCGATGTCATCACCTACACCCTCGACCCCAAGACCTGTCTGCCCGTCGACAAGGGTGCCACCGCCAAAGGCGTGCTCGCCCACGAGTTCTATCTCTGGCACGACCCGCTCAACTCCAATCGCCTGCTGGTCCTTTCACAGACCTACGGCGCCCAGGACGATGACCTGATCGTCACCGCGATCACCGACGAGAAGACCGGCAAAGTCCTCCAGGATCCCCAGTTCCTGGCGTCCTTCACCTTGGAGAACATTGGCGGCCCGATCCGCAACGAACGGCCGGACACCAACGGACTCTACACAGCCGGCCGGTTCGCCGACTACAGCCAGCTCACCGACCAGTGGGGCAGACCGGGCGCATCGCAGCCCGGCATGGTCAACAGCCTGCATTCCGGCACCATGTCGGACGACGGCGAGCGCTTCTACGTCGCGGGCACAACCGCCGGCATGTACATCCTGAATACCGAGAAGCTCGCACACAACACCAACGCGCAGATCGCCGCAGGCGGCGTGTGCAACCAACACTCGACCAACGCCTGGATCGACGGCAAGGTCGGCGGCGTCGTCGACGTGAAAAAGCTGCCCGATGTCGCGAACGACTGCGTGCATCCGGTTCTGAACTCCGACCCCGGCGTATTGGCCATGTTGCGCTCGAACCGCTCCGACATGGACAAGCTAGCGCGCTACACGCGCCTCGAGTCCCGCTCTCGCTTCGCATTCACTCCGCCGCTGGTGGCGATGGTCGGCGTCCATAGCGCCGTACCCGTGCCGGATCGCCCGTCCCCGACGAAGGGCAACACGAAGAAGCGCCCTGCCTGGGTCGTCATCACGGAGGAATGGCCATTCGGCCCCTGCCCCGAAAGAGGACTGCGCATCATCAACGTCGAGTCCGAGATCACCCCCATGATGGTCGGTGCGATCGCCCAATCCGACAGCCTGGTCGACAAGTGCCTGGCACAACCCAAGCCGCCCGGCGCCTTGATCCGCCCGATGATGCACGCTCATAACCCCACGGTCCTCAAGGACCTCGTGTTCGTTGGCTGGCTCGGCCACGGGGTGCGCGCAATCGACATCTCCAACCCCTTCAACCCGCGCGAAGTCGGACACGCCCGCCCGATTCCGTGGGGCGACATCATGACGTACCCGGACATCCACAACGGCCTGATCTACGTCGGCGACAACCAGACCGGGCTGCACGTCTTGAAATACACCGGCCCGCATGCCGACGAAGTGCCGAAAGATGCGATCTACTCTTCCAACAGGACCAGCCCCCACCCGTCACACTGAAGAACGATGCGCTCGACCTGCCTTGCATTGCTGCTACTGCTCCAGATCGGCCAACCCGTGCCCAACGTGTTGGCCCAGGAGCAGCAGCCGGCTCCGCACGCGCCACTGTACACACCGGACGACCTGATGTTCCTGACGCATATGATCATGCATCACCAACAGGCCCTCGAGATGGCAGCCCTCGTGCCATCCCGCAGCCACCGCGACGAATTCGTCCGTTTCGCCCGCTACGTCGACGGTGCGCAGCGCCTGGAAATCGACATGATGAAAGGCCTGCTCAGCGCCGCCGCCGAACGCGGCCTGGAGATCCCCCATCACGAGATGCACGGGGACCCTCCGATGAACGGCATGCTTTCACACGCCCAGATGGCCGCGTTGGCAGGGGCTACCGGCCCCGAATTCGAACGCCTCTGGCTACAGGGAATGATCTACCACCACCAGGGTGCTCTCGACATGGCCCGCGAACAACAAGAGCACCAGTTCGCGAGCCACCGCGCGCCCTTCGGCATCGACGCCATGGTCGATGATATGCTGAGCTCCCAGCGTGCCGAGATCACCAAGATGAAGACGTGGCTGGTGGAGTGGGGATTGGTGGC
>DAITMW010000233.1:3456-11882 GCA_036834945.1 Steroidobacteraceae bacterium | reverse complement strand
ATTTTCACGTTCTTGAACTCTGCTGTCTCGTCGAAGGAGCCCAGGCCGACCTTGCCGGGGCCGAGACTCACATCCACGGCACGAAGGGCGGGCACGGATTTGCCATCCACAGTGACCGCTATCGTGCCCGTCTTCGCGTCATGAGTCAGCTTTGCGCGATACCAATGGTTGTTTTGAGGAAAGGCGGGCGGACCATCGGGATTGCTGATGCGCACCCGTTCACCGCCGTAAACGTGGAAGACGCCGTTGTGCACCGAAATTTTTGTCCCGGTATCGGTGGAGAGATGGACGTAGTTGAAATGCGCCAAGTCCTGATAGGCAAACACGATCATGACTGACCTGCCGAGCGGCTTCACGTCGGCTTCGACGGTCAGCTTGCTGTAGCGGGGAATTTCCGTCAAAGCGAACTGGATGGGGCGGCGAGGACCGGGAGGCGGCTCTCTGGGGTTGGCCAGCCGCAGCGCTATAACGCCATTTTCCTCACCGATCTGCCAGTCCGCATCGACCGGAACGGCCCATTGGCGGTCGAAGACGGCGAGCGTACCGGCGGCATTGACCGACAGAGCCGCCAGCAGCAGCGCGACGAGAAATATCTTGTTCACCGCAATCTGACTCCACCGGCTTCTCCCAGCGCGTTGTCGGCCGGAACGTCTCTTCCGCCCCATATTTTTTGCTGGGTCCACGGACTTGGCGGGTTCTTCCAGAATGGGGCATCCGGCGCAAGTCCCAGCGGAAGCCACGCGGCCGAACAGAGATAGCAACTGCCCGTGGAAATATATTCTTCCCCCATGGCGGGCTGATGGCCGCAGAAACCCACGGTCAGCCAGCCCTGCTCATCGAACGTGCCTGGAGCTTCCATCATGCGGCGCATCACCGCCGTTAGCGCACAGCGAACCTGTTCCGGCACGACACCCTCCGGGAGCTGCCGCCGCAGCGCCATGCCGGCCAGCAGGTGGAAAGCTCCAAACCGATAGGCCAGCGATCTGCCGATGGCGGGATAGGTTCCCTCCGGGCTGATCAGGCGTTCCTGGATGGCGGCGTAACGCTGCGCCCGCGCCAGAACCGCCGGCCGCATCGAGTCCCACTCCTCGGAATGCTTCGAGATAGTGTCCAGCACGTCGAGCAGCATGGGTTGGATCACAAAGCTGTTGTAATAGTCCCAGTGGAACTGCGGCCCATCGCCGTACGTGCCATCGCCCAGATACCAGTTTTGATGCTCTCGCAGCGCGTAATCGACGCGAACCTTGTCCCACGACTCGCCCATGAAAGCCAAGCCTGCTTCGACTGTAGCGCTGAACAGGAGGTAGTTGTTGAACCACGGGCGGATGACCCGCGTGGATTGTAATGCCCGCACCAGGTCGCGCCGGGTCTTGGTGTCCAGCTTCTCCCACAGTTCAGTGGGCGCGCGCAGAACGGCCTGGGTCAGGAATGCCGCATCCACCAGGGGCTGGACACCTTCGTTGAAATTCATGAAGTCGGACGACTTGGGGTCCGTCGCCGCGCGGATGGCAGCGCGTGCCCAATCGATATGCTGCCGCCTCAGCTGGCCTTCCGGCCCTTCGCTCGGTCCCGACTCGAGCCATGGTGCCATACCACAAAGGAGTCTTCCGGCCGCCTCCAGATGAGCAAACCGACGGCGGTCTGCGTGGTTGCCGTGCGGCGCTTCAACCGGCATGAGAGCCTTCAACTTCTGCTGACTGAGCGCACGCAGTACGGGATCGGCTACGCGAGATACGATCTGAATCCAATAGCGTCGGTCCTCTTCTCCGGACTGCTCGGGCACGGGAGATGACAACAAGGATGTCGATGTCGTGGAGGAGGTTAGCGCCCCGGCGGCGGCAACGTTCTTGAGGAAAGCCCGGCGAGCGACGCCTTTGGTACTCGTTGGCGTGCGGTCCGACATTTAGAGCCTCCACAATCTCATTCAAAGTGATGTTTGCCGCGCGATCGGCTTGGGCACCGTGTAGCACAGCGGCAGCGCCGCCGCCGCTACGATCATGCGCGTGATGTGCAGCATGCGCTCGAAGATATGGTCAGCGATGCACCAAGCGGTCGCTATTGATCGTCAGCGTCGGATTTGCCGACCACACGGACCACGCGTCAGTTGGCCCGCTTCAGATACCCGCTTATCGATTGCGGCAGGGATAATAAGGGGCCCACGCGACCCGCTTTGTATTACCCAGCGAGCAATTGACGCGTAGTGCCGCCATTGGATGGGAGCGAGGATGGGTCGGCGAGGTGGCCACCCCGATATCGGCATGAGCAGCTCCACAGACATTGCGTCCATACACGCCCGACAGATCTTCGACTCGCGTGGCCGCCCTACCGTCGAAGCGGAAATCGTCCTGCGCGATGGCTCGACCGGCCGCGCATCGGCGCCATCAGGCGCTTCAACCGGACGCCACGAAGCGCACGAACTCCGCGACGGTGATTTCCACGTCCACCAGGGTCGCGGAGTCCAGAAAGCAGTTGCGCACGTGAACGGCGAGATCGCGCGCAGCCTCGTCGGACGCAATGCGGCCGAACAGTCGGCCGTAGACGCGCAGATGCGCACCCTCGACGGCACCGACAATCTCGGACGACTTGGCGCGAACGCGATCCTGGCGACCTCGCTGGCGGTGTGCCGCGCATCGGCGGTGTCGCACGGGCTGCCGCTCCACCGGTACATCGCGATGCTCGCCGACAACTGCGAGCCGACGCTGCCAATGCCCATGGTGAACATCCTCAGCGGCGGCGCACATGCAAACCGCGCCATGGACCTACAGGACTTCCTTGTCGTTCCGATCGGCGCCCGAAGCCTCGATCATGCCCTGAGGATCGTGCTCGATGTCCGCCTTGCCGCGGAGCGCATCCTTGCCGAGCGCGGCCAGAACACACTGCTTGCGGACGAGGGGGGACTAAGCCCGCGCTGCCGACATGCCAGAGAGGCGCTCGATCTCATGGTCGAGGCCATCGAGGGGGCCGCGCTGACGCCGGGACGCGACGCCGCAATTGCGATCGACGTCGCCGCGAGCGGGCTTTTCGCCGCCGGGGTCTATGAGCTTCGCAACGCCGGCCTTCGGCTTTCGACAAGCCAGATGATCGCCGCGGTCGCCGAGTGGCACCGCGACTATCCCATTGTTTCGGTTGAGGATGCACTCCACGAAGACGACTGGGACGGCTGGAGCCAGCTGACATCCAGCGCGAGCAATCTGCAGTTGGTGGGCGACGATCTCTTTGCAACCAACCTGCCGCGTCTGCGCGAAGGCATCCGTCTGCGCGCGGCCAATGCAGTGCTGATCAAACTCAATCAGAACGGCACGCTGTCGGGAACCCTCGAGGTGATCACGCAGGCAAGGCAAAGCGGATACACGACCATCGTCTCGGCACGCTCCGGCGAGACGGAGGACGCATTCATTGCCGACCTCGCCATCGGCACCGGCGCGGGCCAGATCAAGATTGGATCGGTTAGAAACTCGGAGCGAATGGCGAAGTACAACCAACTGGTGCGGATCGCCGAAGACTCCGCGCTGAGATTTGCAACCGGTTTGTTTTCAGCATAGCGCTCAGTACTGCCTTTTTTTGCACTCCAGCGACTTGGGTGCTGCCAAATCGCCATCTGCAGGACATCAACTGGCGCGTAGCCAGCGTCTGCAACACATGGCGCAATCCTCCACCTGCCAATCGGCAGATTGGAGGAGTTCATCATGTTCCTACCGTTTGCTCTCAGCGGACGCGGACTTGCTGGTTCCGCGGCTCGGCTCGCACTCATCGTCATTGCACTGACGCTCGGATGGAGTCCCAGCGCCAATGCCACACTCGCACAATCAACCGTCTTCCCCGGGTGGACACCATTCGTCGCCGGCTCAAACATCACCATCACGGGCGATACCTCCGCGAAGCATGGCGGTACCGTATCGATGAAACTCGTCAGCGTCGCGAGCTCGCCGAACAATGGCGGCTTCTCGCAAGTCATCAATGTACAGCCGTCGACGACGTATCACTTTTCCGCGTGGGCGAAGGGTTCCAGCTCGAGCGGTTCGAGCAATCACTTCGCGGTGGTCGATCAAGCAGGTACCGTACACCTCGTGGGATACGCAGTTGCGACTTCGTTCTGGGCGCAGAAGAATTGGAATTACACCACCGCGCCCGGGGAGACGGCGATACTCGTCGGGTTCATCAGCGAGGGCAACGGCACGTTCTGGTTCGATGACGCCACTTTCGTCGCCAATGGCACGACCAAGAATCTCCTGTCCAATCCGGGTTTCGAAACTTGGGGCGATATCACGGTTCCTCTGGCGACCGACGGCACCGCGTTCTTGAATGCATTTTCTGCCGGCGGCGGTTCGGAGCAGGTCACCACAACCTCCGCATCGGTAGTGAGTTGGAGCGCGACCGACATCAACGGCGTGCAATTGAGCAGCGGCTCGGTCAACACCGCGAGCGGACCTGCATCCTTTACGCTGCCCAGCGTGGGCGCCGGCTGGTACTCCCTGCACATGACAACTCCCGTAAG
This sequence comes from Steroidobacteraceae bacterium, assembly GCA_036834945.1. GTDB lineage: Bacteria > Pseudomonadota > Gammaproteobacteria > Steroidobacterales > Steroidobacteraceae > 13-2-20CM-66-19. The sequence goes on along the minus strand of DAITMW010000233.1, from coordinate 7,387 downwards.
CACCGCCGACGTGCCGTTCACGGTCACGGACACTTCTGCGGTCACGCAGCCGAATGCTTTCGGGACCAACATGCACGTGTTGCCGTCGATTACCGCGACCTCCTCACTGGCCGAACCCAAGGCGATTGCGGCGGCGGGCCTGGGAGGGGATGTTCGCCTGGACTTGCAGTGGTCTTCCATCGAGCTCACTGCCGGCGTCTACACCTGGGACCCCGATGTGGATACCGCTGTTGCTTCCATCATCGCCAGCGGGGCCCGGCCGCTCATGCTGCTGGGTTATAAAAACAAGCTCTACGACAGCAATCACGTCCCGAGCACCAGCGCCGGAATCGCCGCCTACGCCGCCTTTGCCGCGGCCGCCGCGACGCACTATGGCAGCGGCGCCGACTACGTCGTCTTCAACGAATTCAACACCGCCGGCGGCAACAACAGCGCTTGCGGGAAAACGGCGGACTGCTACTACGCTTTGCTCGGCCCCACGGCCAATGCGATTCACACAGCGGCGCCCGGTGCGCGCGTGGTCGGCCCCACTCCCGGTGGATTTACTTCGACATGGATCGGCACCACACCCGATTCCTACAACTGGCTGAAGCGCTTTCTCGACATCGGCGGCCTGACGTATATCGATGTGATCGACATCCACAACTACACCGATCTCCCGCCACCGAACCCAGACGGCACGTTTCCGCCGGTGCCGCCGCCCGAAGGCAACAACGACGCGGTGATCAGCGCGGTGCAAAGCCTGTTGGCGGGTTATTCAGGCGGATCGAGCAAGCCCTTGTGGCTCAGCGAAACCGGGTGGCCGACCTACCTCGGCATCGTCACGGAACTCCAGCAGGCCCAATATGTCGTGCGCGACGCCGCGTCGTCACTGCGCGCAGGCGTCTCCCAATACATGAACTACAACTTCATGGATGACGAACCTCTTGCGCCCGACGACAGCCAGATCGCGGACGGCAACTACAAGTTCGGCCTGCTGCGCAACCCCGGCACCACCGGCAATGCCTTGACACCCAAGCCGGGCTATACCGCCTACGCCGTGATGGTGCATAAACTTGCCGGCTACAACTATGCGAGCAGCGACAGTTGGGGCAGCGGCGTCAACTCGCTCGTTTTCTACAACGGCAGCGCCAATCGGCGGGTCGCCTGGGCTCCATCGGGCAATACCACGCTCGCAGTGGTAACCAGCTCGACGGTCACGGTGACCAACTGGGATGGCGCAAGCAGCACGCTCACACCGGTGAGCGGCATCGTCACGTTCAGCGTGGGGCCAGACCCGGTGTACGTCGACGGTAGCGGCATCACGGGTGGCGGTGTGGCCAGTCCCGCGGCTTTTACCGCCACGCCGCCCGGCACGGTCACGCAAAATCTGCCTGTCTCGATCTCGGTTGCCGTGAACGGCAACGCGACAGGGGCGCCTACCGGCACGGTGACTTTCAGCTCGCCCTATGGCAGCACGAACGTCGTCGCGACGGCAGGCAACGTTGTCGGAGGGACGCTGACGCTGAGCGGCTTCCCCAACAAGGGCATCGTCACTGTGCCGATTCGGATCGTGCAAGGCAGCAGTACCCTCGGACGTCTTGTCGTCACGATGAACGTGACGCCGTGACCGGTTAGCGAAAACCCCGGCGCCGGGTCTGCAGATTTAACTGAAGGTCGCTGTGAGGAAACGTCGCCGTGGGCGGCGTTTCCTCACCTCAGGCCGGCGGATTGCGCAGCCAGTCCGGATCCGGCAACTCCGCGAACGCCTCGCGCAGCGCCTCGCTCCACCGGTTGCGGATCCCGCGAAAATACTCGTTGTCGGAATCAACACTCATGTGCCGCGCGACCTCATACCGATCCCGCTTGATCATCACGAGGTCGAGTGGCAACCCCACTGACAGGTTGGACCGGATGGTCGAATCCATCGAAATGAGCGCGCACTTCGCCGCCTCATTCAAACTGCTGCTGCGTCGAAGCACCCGATCGATGATCGGCTTCCCGTACTTCGACTCGCCGATCTGAAAATAGGTGGTCTCGGGCGTAGCCTCGATGAAGTTACCCGCCGAGTAGATACTGAACAGTCGCGGCGCTTCGCCACGGATCTGGCCACCCAGAATGAAGCTGGCGTTGAACTCGACACCAAAATCCTTCAGCGACCCCGCATCGCGCCGATGCACCTCGCGCACCGCCTCGCCGATGCACTGCGCGGCTTCGAACAAGTTCGGACAGTTGAACAGGTTGGGCAGCGGTTGCTCCCCCGCCAGGTCGATGCGCTCGCGCAAGATGCTCCCGACCGCCTGGGTAATCGCGAGGTTCCCGGCCGTCTGCAGCACCAACACCCGCTCGCCCGGGTTCTGGAAGACGGTCGTCTTACGGAACGTGCTGATATGGTCGACGCCCGCGCTGGTGCGCGAGTCGGACAGAAAAACCAGCCCCGTATCCAGCAGCATGCCGACGCAATAGGTCATGGCCGGGCATTCTACTGTCCGACGGAGCTCGACAGGAAGTCGTTGGAGATCCGCGCCCCCACGTCCCGCAATTTCTCCTGAAACCGGTCCAGGAAGGCCGGAATACCCCCCGCGCACAGCTCCTCGAACCGGCCGTAGTGGAACTGCGAATGCAGTTCCCCGACGCGACGCAACGTCTCGGCCGAATGATCGTTAGCGACGGCCGCCAGGTTGAATTGCAGCGCGTCGAGACAGCGATGCACCCCCTGGGGCAGGTCATCCCGCATGAGGAGCATCTCGGTGACCCGTATCGGGTTGACGCTGTCGCGACAGACGCGCCGGTAGATCTCAAAGGCCGACATGGCCCGCAACAAGACCGCCCATTCGGACGCTTCAGCCATCAAACGCTCGCCACGTCCGCCCGGGTCACGCCAACGCGCCTCCAGGAGTCGTGTCGTATTGTCGGCCCGCTCGATGAAGGTACCGATGTGGGTGAAATAGAGCGCTTCGTCACGCAGCATCGTTCCGGAAGTGACACCGCGCGTCAGATGCGTCCGGTACTTCACCCATTCGATGAATTCACCGCGCCCGGATTCCGGCATGCTGGAGTTGAAAGTGTGTGACTCCAGGTAAGTGGTGTTGAGTGTCTCCCACATATCTGAAGTAATCGTGCCGCGCACTGCGCGGGCATTTTCGCGCGCCGCACGCAGGCACCGCAGGATGCTACCCGCATGCTCCTTGTCGAACGCCAGGAAGTCGAACGCAGCCACAGGCGTCAGTGTCTCGTGCCGCTCCCGGAACAAACTATCCATGCCAAGAGACACGAGCGTCGCATTCCAACCTTGCAGCACCGCCTCCGGCGCCCGAGGCAGCAAAGACAGCCGGTGGTGCGCATCGATCATGCGGGCCATGTTCTCCGCCCGCTCGAGATAACGCGACATCCAGTAGAGGTGGTCTGCTGTCCGACTGAGCATGTCAGGCCCCCAGCACCCAGGTATCTTTGGTCCCACCGCCCTGGGATGAGTTCACCACCAGAGAGCCCTCGCGCAAGGCAACCCGCGTCAGGCCGCCCGGAACCACGGTGATCTCACGCCCCGACAGGACGAACGGCCGCAAATCAATGTGCCGCGGCGCCAGGCCCGATTCCACGAAGGTAGGCGAAGTCGACAGCGCCAGGGTAGGTTGCGCGATGTAACGCTCGGGGTGTGCCTCGATGCGAGCGCGGAAGTCTTCGATCTGGGCGCGCGTCGCTGCAGGCCCGATGAGCATGCCGTAGCCACCGGCACCGTGAACCTCCTTGACCACCAGGTCCGGAAGGTGGGCCAACACATAGGACCGGTCCTCGGGCCGCCGCAAGATCCAGGTGCGGACGTTTGCCACGAGCGGATCTTCGCTCAGGTAGAAACGGATCATGTCCGGTACGTACGGATAGATCGACTTGTCGTCGGCCACCCCGGTGCCGATCGCGTTGGCAACCGTCACGTGGCCCGCCCGGTAGGCTT
>DAITMW010000233.1:0-3356 GCA_036834945.1 Steroidobacteraceae bacterium | reverse complement strand
GTGAGCAACACAACAGTTGGGTCGGTAACACCCTCGGGCGCCACGCTCTTGAGATTCTCCAACAGCACGTCCGGGTAATGCTCGACAGGCTCGACGGGATGTCGCGCGAACAGTTCGGGGAACAACCGCATCATCATCTTGCGGTCTTCGAGCATGTAGGAGACACCGGACGGCACCCGCAGGTTGTCCTCGAGCACGCAGAACTGCCCGTCACCATCACGAACCACATCGATGCCGCTGATGTGCGCGTAGATGTTGTTCGGTACGTCGACGCCTTGCATCTCGCGGCGATACTGGGCGTTGCCGAGAATCTGGTCGGCCGGAACGACACCGGCCTTGAGGATCTGCTGCTCGTGGTAGATGTCGGCGACAAACGCATTCAGCGCGCGGACACGCTGCTTGATGCCAGCCTCCAGCTTCGCCCATTCGTGCGCGGGAAGGATCCGCGGCACGACATCGAACGGGATCAGCCGCTCGGTACCCGCGTTCTCCCCATAGACGGCGAAGGTGATGCCGAGCCGATGGAACAGTGCGTCGGCCTCCGCACGCTTCTGAGCGAGGCGCTCTGACGGTTGCTCATGGAGCCAATCGCAATAGTGACGGCAGTGGGGCCGGGGTAACCCTTCCGCATCGAACATCTCATCGTACGACCGGCCACGCACGCTACCCCCTGCGCGTTTAGCATTTACCCAGGATATTGAGCCTAAGCGAGATCCGTGCCAATGCTGCTTCGCGTTCGGGCTCAACGGCTTACGACATGGCAAAGCCGTACCGCCGGCGTGACAGCGCCAGCTTGCGCTTCACAACGGTGCAAAGATCCGCGAAAACTGCACGGAAGTTGTGCGTGCGACCGGAGTGCTGCGACGCCTATGCCCGGGTCACTGATACAATTACGCGTGGGAATTACACAACGAAGCGAGTCGATCGTCGCCGAGGCCCTGGTGGCCTGGCACGCCCGTCAGGGTCGCCACGACCTGCCTTGGCAGAACAACCGCACCCCCTACAGGGTGTGGGTCTCGGAGATCATGCTCCAGCAGACCCAGGTAGCCACGGTCATCCCGTACTACACCCGGTTCATGGAGCGATTCCCGACAGTGAAGGCCTTGGCGGATGCTCCTATCGACGATGTCCTGCATTTATGGACCGGCCTCGGGTACTACGCACGCGCGCGCAACATGCATCGCGCTGCGGTCCTCATCCGCGATCAATTCGGCAGCGACTTCCCAAGCACCTTCGAAGCGGTAGCCGAGCTACCCGGAATAGGCAGGTCCACAGCCGGAGCGGTCCTGGCGTTGAGCCAAGGCCAACGCTTTCCCATTTTGGACGGTAACGTCAAGCGGGTGCTTTCCCGCTACTTCGGCGTCGAGGGCAGTCCCCTGGAGCGAGCCGTGTCCGAGCGGCTCTGGAAGCTGGCGGACGACTGTACCCCTCATGAGCACGTCGATACCTACACCCAGGCCATCATGGATCTCGGCGCGACGGTGTGCACGAGGCGCAAGCCGCTGTGTGCCTACTGCCCGTTGTCGGAGGGGTGTGTTGCCCGGACTACCGGACGCCAGCACGACCTGCCGTCGCCCCGCCCGGCCCGTAGCCGCCGCACCCGCAAGGTTTTCATGTTAGTGGCGGTGCGCGACGATGGCAGCGTGTGGCTGGAACGGCGCCCCGAGAGCGGCGTCTGGGGAGGCCTGTGGTGTCTGCCCGAGTTCGGAACGTCGACGGCGGCGCTCACTTACGCCCGCGCGTCACTGAAAATCATGCGGGGCGAGCCAAGAGCCCTGGGGCTCGTCGAGCACGCGTTCACTCATTTTGACCTCGTCATCACGCCGCTGCTCGTGCGTTGTGCGGATGGTGGCGGCGTCGCGGAGGGGGCGGCGAATGTCTGGTATGACACGCGCTCGCCGGCCCGTGTCGGATTACCGGCGCCCGTCAAGACGTTGTTGGAAGAGCTATCGAGCCCGACAATGTTCGACGCACGCGCCGTAGGTTGAGTGTGGAGAGTCTGGTATGACACGAATGGTTCAATGTGTGTTTCTGAAGCAGGAGGCTCCCGGCCTCGACCGGCCACCGTACCCGGGCGAGCTCGGCAAGCGCATCTTCGAGAACGTCTCCAAGGAAGCCTGGGCGCGTTGGCTCAAGCACCAGACCATGCTGATCAACGAATACCGCCTGACCCCGATAGAGCCCAAGGCGCGAAAGTTTCTGGAAAGCGAGATGGAGAAGTTCTTTTTTGGTGCCGGCTCGCAGGCACCGGAAGGCTACCAACCCCCCAAGGGCTAAAAGCCTGATGAAAGCTGCCTGAGCTTTGCGCAGCAATTTTTTACTAGATTAACGGGCACTATCCGTGTCATCCCTACGTCTACAAGAGCGTTGGACTAAAACGTTCTCCAGTAGAACGAGGAGCACGCACATGGTGGTCGGTACGGTGGACGTGGAGCAGGGCCAGCGGCAGGTGTTGCCGTATGAGGAGCCCTCGCGGACGTGGGCAGGCCGTGGCACCGGCGTACTCTGCAGTCTCTGCGGAGCCCCCATAAGGGCACAGGACATCGAGTACGAAGTCGAGTTGCTGACGCCCTCCGGAGCCGCCCGCGGGTTACACTTTCATTTCAATTGTTACCGCGCCTGGGAAGCCCAGAGCTGATGAGCGCGGCTGACAGCGCTTACGTCGGCGGCCGGTTATGGCCGCCGTCGCGCGTCCGCATAGGAGGATTACAGGCGGATCATGCCGCGCTTGTGAGCGACGGCGACCGCCTCCGTGCGGCTGATAGCGTCGAGTTTGGTGAGGATCGCCTTAACGTGCGTTTTGGCTGTGCCTTCCGTGATAGCCAGGCGACGCGCGATGTCTTTGTTGCTGCGGCCCTGGGCGACGAGCTGCAGAACATCGAGCTCACGCTGCGTGAGGCTCGGTTTGGCCATCCGCTGCAAGGCCTTGGCTGCGACCGACGACGAAGTATAGGGACGGTCTTCGCTGACGGCGCGGATCGCCGACAGGATTTCCTGGCGCGGCGCATCCTTCAGCAGATAACCTTTGGCCCCCTGGCTGAGACACTGGAAAATGTCCTCATCGCCGTCGTACGTCGTCATGATGAGGAGACAGGCTTTCGGGTTGATCTCGAGCACCCGTTGTACGACGGCAACGCCGTCACGCTTCGGCATGCGTAGGTCCAACACCATCACGTCGGGCCGGTGCTGCTCGTAGAGCGCGATGGCTTCCTCGCCATCGCCGGCTTCGGCCACGACCTCCATGTCGGCCTGTTGGTTCACCATCGCGGCCAGTCCATCCCGTACGACGGGATGATCGTCTGCCAGAATGACCCGGATCTTTCTCTTGATGACCGCGACCATCACGGCCTCCGCTT
>DAITMW010000232.1:9691-11891 GCA_036834945.1 Steroidobacteraceae bacterium | reverse complement strand
TGGTCGGGGTGACAGGATTTGAACCTGCGACACCTACGTCCCGAACGTAGTGCTCTACCAGGCTGAGCTACACCCCGAGGATAGGAAGTCCCGCCACCCTTCAAGCAGCCGAGGGCAAGAACGGCGGGGGCGCGAAGTGTACTGAAGCAGCCCAGCGGCAGCAATGCCCGCGAGCTGACGCAGCCAGTCCGCCCCTAAGTCGTGTGCTCCACCGAAAACCGCGCCAACGCCACCAATCCATCCTTGTACCGCGACCCCGGCAGCGTCTCGAGCGCCACGAGCGCCCGCTCGGCCTCCGATCGCGCCAGCTCGGCGGTGTATTCCAGGCCGCCGGTGGCCTCAATAGCCGCCACAATAGGCTCCAATTGCGCCAATCCGCCCTTCTCGATGGCCAGCCGGATTGCCGCCCGCTGCGCCTCGTTGCCATGCTTCAACGCATGAATTAGCGGCAGGGTCGGCTTGCCCTCGGCGAGATCGTCGCCGAGGTTCTTACCACGCTCAGTTGGATTCGACCGATAGTCGAGCACGTCGTCTACCAGCTGATAAGCCGTGCCGAGATGCCGGCCGTAGGTCGCGAGCGCGCGACGAATGGGTACCGGACTGCCCGACAGCACGGCCGCGACTTCCGCTCCCGCCTCGAAGAGCTTCGCTGTCTTGCGGTAGATCACCTCGAGATAACGCTGTTCGGTGGTGTCAGCGTCGTGCGCATTCATGAGCTGCAACACTTCGCCCTCGGCGATGACGTTAGTGGCATCCGCCATGATTTCCATGATCGGCTGCGACCGCAGCGCCGCCATCATTTGGAACGCGCGGGAATACACGAAGTCCCCGACGAGAACGCTCGCCTGGTTGCCGAACACTTCATTTGCCGTGGTGCGGCCGCGGCGCATGGACGAGCCGTCGACGACGTCGTCATGGAGAAGGGTGGCCGTGTGAATGAACTCAATGAACGCGGCGGCCTCTATATGGGCGCTCTCCTCGTGGCCGCAGGCTCGTCCTGCAAGCACGACGAGCATGGGGCGCAGGCGTTTTCCGCCTCCCGCAATAATGTGCTCTGCGATCTGGTCCACCAAGGGAACGGCGCTTTTCAAGCGCGCGCGAATGACGTCGTTTACGGACGCAAGGTCGTCTTTTACGAGCGCGCGGATCTCTTCCAGGGTCATCGGCCTTCCACGATAGTCGGAAACGGGGGTCCTCGGTGGCAACCTCACATCTTAGTCGACGCGGGCCCCGCCGAGAATGGATTGGAACGTTCCACGGCCATCTAAGTCCTCGTATGGCCTGAAGAAAATGCGCGTTTGACCCCGGTGCGGTCCGCCAGTAGAATGCGCGACCTTTCTTCGGCCCCACCCTGATCCTCAAGGGCATTCTTATTTATGTATGCAGTCATCGCCACCGGCGGTAAGCAATATCGTGTGACCAAGGACGGCGTGCTGCGCGTCGAGAAGCTCGACGGCGAAGCCGGCGCAACCGTCGAATTCGGCGAAGTGCTGCTTGTCGGCGAAGGTGCCGACGTCAAGCTGGGCGCACCCCTGCTGAAGGGCGGTAAGGTCACGGGCACTATCGTACGCCACGGCAAAGGTGCCAAGGTCTCGGTCGTGAAGTTCAAGCGTCGCGCGCACTATCTGCGGCAGAAGACGCATCGCCAGCTCTTCACCGAAGTGAAGATCACGGATATCAGCGCGGGCTGAGCCCATCGCGCGCTCCCATTTTTAGGAAACAGCACCCATGGCACATAAAAAGGCAGGCGGCAGTACCAAGAACGGCCGCGAATCCCACTCCAAGCGACTGGGCGTGAAGCGCTTCGGCGGCGAGCACGTCCTGGCCGGAAACATCATCATCCGCCAGCGTGGCACGCCGGTGCGCGCGGGCCTGAACGTCGGCACGGGCACCGACCACACCCTGTTCGCGAAGGTGGACGGGAAGGTTGTGTTCCAGAAGAGGGGCGCGGAGCAGCGCACGTACGTGAGCGTTGTCCCCGAAGCCGCGGCCACGACCACCGTCAACTGACGAGTCGTTCGCCCGATTGTTCGCGAGCGAACCCCGGCCAAGCGCCGGGGTTTTCGTATCTGCAGTAAGCTCCCAATCCAACCATGAAATTCGTAGACGAAGCCAAGTGCAAAGTGCAGGCCGGTAACGGAGGCCGCGGTAGCACCAGCTTCCGTCGCGAGAAATTCGTGCCGTTCGGCGGCCCCGACGG
>DAITMW010000232.1:0-9591 GCA_036834945.1 Steroidobacteraceae bacterium | reverse complement strand
GCCAAAGGCGGGAAGGGCGGCTGGGGTAACCAGCGCTTCAAGTCCAGCACCAATCGCTCGCCGCGCCAATTCGGCCCCGGATTGCCCGGCGAGAAGCGCTCACTATTCTTCGAATTGAAGGTAATCGCCGACGTTGGCCTCCTCGGGCTCCCAAATGCCGGCAAATCGACGCTGATTCGTGCGGTTTCGCACGCGCGCCCGAAGGTCGCTGATTATCCCTTCACGACCCTCTACCCGAACCTCGGGGTCGTGGACGTGGGTGAGCACCGCAGCTTCGTGATGGCCGATATTCCGGGACTGATCGAAGGGGCGGCGGACGGCGCCGGTCTCGGTATCCGCTTTTTGAAGCACCTGCAGCGTACAGGAGTGCTTCTCCACCTCGTCGACATCGCGCCGCTCGATCCCGATGCCGATCCGGTGAAGGATGCTCGCGCGATCGTCGCCGAGCTCAAGAAATTCGATAAGGAGCTGGCGCAGAAGCCCCGCTGGCTGGTGCTGACGAAGCGGGATCTGCTACCGGATGAGGACGCGGAAAAGCGCGCACGGGACATCGTGCGGCGACTGCGTTTCCGCGGACCGCACTTTCTCGTCTCCGCGGCCACCGGCCGCGGGACGAAGGAACTCACTCAGAAAATTATGACGTTTTTGGAGGAGCAGCAGGCTCACGAGGCACGCGACCTCGAATCACCTGCAGGAGATACTGCCGCCTAGCAGCGGGCTTCAGCTTCAGACTCACCGGCGGGGTAGCTGGGGCAGTTACTGCCCAGCGGGCCTTCTCATTAGCGTCCATCTCAGCCTCACTGCATTGCGCGGATCTGAGCCGACAGCCGGCTCTTGTGACGCGCAGCCTTATTGCGGTGGATGATCTGTTTGTTCACCAATGCGTCGATGACCGGGACGGCCTCCTTGTACGTGGCCACCGCGGCTTCCTTATTCTTGCCCGCGATCGCCGCCGTAACGCTGCGAACCGCCGTACGCATGCGTGAGCGTAGTGCTACGTTACGCGCGCGATGCTTCTGGGCTTGGCGGGCAGCTTTTTCAGCGGACTTGGTATTGGCCACGAGATCTCCGTCAGTTCACGACCCCCGGTCGCGGGGGGCCGGTAGTCTGCTCATCGGCCATGCCGTTGTCAACGCCAGGCGTTGCCGTGGCTTGAGCTCGAGGGAGCGGTGGATTTTCGCCCGGGCGAACCCAATGCGCCCGGTGCTTCACATAAACTGGCGAGCATGAACTCGAGCGCGTTTCGGCAGCCTGGGAACACCCCATGGGCCCAGCCCGGGAGGACCCCATGGGCCAGGTAAAACCCGTATACTTTACCTTTTGCCAATCAGTGGCTTAAGCGGCCCATGGAGCTCATCCGCGGCCTGTTGAACGTTCGTGAGCGTCAGCGGGGCTGTGTTGTAACAATCGGCACCTACGACGGCATCCATCTGGGCCACCAGGCCCTGTTGGACCGCCTCAAGGAGCATGCCGCTCGACTGTCAGCGCCGACGGTACTCTTGACCTTCGAGCCGACACCACGGGAGTACCTGAGTCCCGAAGCGCCCCCGGCCCGTCTGACCTCGCTGCGCGAGCGTTGGCGGGTACTGGGAAGGATGCAGGTCGACAATATGTTGGTGCTGCGCTTTGGCGAGGGCTTGCGTAACCTGTCGGGCGAGGCATTTGCCGCCCTCCTGGCAAACGATCTCGCCGCCCGGGCGGTCGTCGTCGGTCACGACTTCCGGTTCGGGTGCCGGGGCGAGGCCACCGCGCCCATGCTGGTCGAGGCGGGGCGGCGCCTGGGTTTTGCGGTCGATGTCGTGCCCCCCGTGATGTTGGACGGTGAGCGCGTAAGCAGTAGTGGAGTGCGTGACGCGCTGGGACGCGGCGAGTTTGAGATTGCGAAGCGACGGCTTGGCAGGGCCTACACGATGGTCGGCCGCGTCGTCCCCGGTCAGCAACTCGGACGGAACCTGGGTTTCCCGACAGCGAATCTGCGCATCGAGCGGCGCCGGGCGCCGCTGAACGGCATTTTCGCGGTGCGTGTGCGCGGAATCGAGGCGGCACCGCTGCCGGGTGTTGCAAGTCTGGGCACGCGCCCCACAGTTGGAGGAGTGCACACGCTGCTCGAGGTGCACTTGTTCGATTTCGCGGCGGACATTTATGGCCGTGAGATCGAGGTGGAGTTTGTGGCGAAGCTGCGCGACGAGGAGCGCTTCCCGACGCTGGAATCCCTCGTCGAGCAGATTCACCGGGATGCCGCGCAGGCGCGGCGCATTTTGAACGTTTGAACGAAGTACATGGCTGAAAAACACAAATACGTGCTCAACCTGCCGCAGACCGACTTCCCCATGAAGGCGGACCTGGCGCAGCGCGAGCCTGGAATGGTGAAAGAGTGGGAAGAGCGTGGGACCTACGCGAAAATTCGCGAGGCCTCCCGTGGTCGCCCGCGTTTCGTGTTGCATGACGGCCCCCCGTATGCGAACGGAACCATTCACATTGGCCATGCCATCAACAAAATTCTGAAGGACATCGTCGTCAAGTCGCGGTCCATGGACGGGTTCGACTCGCCTTACATTCCGGGTTGGGATTGTCACGGATTGCCCATCGAGCTGCAGGTGGAGAAAAAGCACGGACGTCCGGGCCAGAAGCTCGACGCCGCGGCATTCCGTGCGGCCTGCCGCGCCTATGCGCAGGAGCAGATCGACCTCCAACGGGCGGACTTCAAGCGTCTGGGTGTGTTGGGCGACTGGGATCACCCCTATCGCACGATGGACTTCTCGTTCGAGGCGCAGCAATTGCGCGCGTTCGGGAAAGTGATCCGCAATGGACACCTCTATAAAGGCGTGAAACCCGTCCACTGGTGTCTCGACTGCCGCTCCGCCCTGGCGGAGGCGGAGGTCGAGTATGAAGAGCGAACGTCGCCGGCGATCGATGTTGCCTTCCGGGTCGTGGATAGTCAGGCCCTGGCGGATCGCGTCGGACTCGCGCCCGGACGGTTGGATCGCGCGCCGTTTGACCTGATCATCTGGACCACGACTCCCTGGACGCTGCCTGCGAACCAGGCGGTCGCCCTGCGCGGCGATTTCACTTACGTGCTGGTGGAAGCTGACAAGGACGGCGAACGCTATCGCCTCATCCTGGCCGCGGACCTGGTCGACTCGTGTCTGCAGCGCTACGGCATGACGAAGACTCTCGTTCTGGCCGAGGCCAGCGGCAGCGCCCTGGAAGGCCTGATGTTGCAGCACCCGTTCGAGGATCGGAAGGTTCCGGTGATTCTCGGCGAGCACGTGACACTCGATGCCGGTACGGGCGCTGTCCATACCGCGCCCGGCCACGGCCACGAGGACTTCGCTGTTGGACAGCGTTACAACCTGCCCGTCGCGAATCCGGTCGGCAACGACGGCCGCTTCTACGCGAGCACGCCGCTGGTGGCCGGCCTGAAAGTGGATGAGGCGAATCCAGTCATCATCGCTGCGCTGAAGGAGCGTGGTCGGCTCGTACACCACGAGCCACTCCGACACAGCTATCCGCATTGTTGGAGACACAAGTCGCCGGTGATTTTCCGTGCGACTCCGCAGTGGTTCATCAGTATGGAGCAGAAAGGCCTGCGGGAGCACGCACTGCGCGATATCAAGCGGACGCAATGGACGCCGGAGTGGGGCGAGCAACGCATCGCCGGGATGATCGAGAATCGCCCGGACTGGTGCATCTCGCGCCAGCGGACCTGGGGTGTGCCGATTCCGTTGTTCGTGAAGAAGGAAACAGGGGAGTTGCACCCGCGCACACAGGAGCTGATCGAGGCCGCGGCCGCCCGGGTCGAGAAGGGTGGCATCGAGGCCTGGTTCTCCCTGCAGCCGCAGGAGTTGTTGGGTGCCGAGGCCGAGCAGTACGACAAAGTCACCGACGTGATGGATGTCTGGGCGGACTCCGGCCTGTCGTTCGAGTGTGTTGGACTCGAGCGACCCGAGATCGAAGCGCCGGTGGACCTGTACCTCGAAGGCTCGGACCAGCACCGCGGCTGGTTCCATAGCTCGCTGCTCATGTCCGAGGCACTCTACGAGCGGGCGCCCTATCGAGGTGTCCTCACTCATGGCTTTGCGGTTGACGAGAAGGGGCGCAAGCAGTCGAAGTCCCTCGGTAACGTGGTCGCTCCGCAAAAGGTGATGAACAGCCTGGGCGCGGACGTGCTACGCCTGTGGGTCTCCTCTACCGACTACGCGAACGAGATGAGCGTGTCGGACGAGATTCTCAAGCGCATGTCGGACTCCTATCGCCGCATGCGCAATACGGTGCGCTACCTGCTGGGGAATATGACGGGTTTCGATCCGACCCAACATGCCGTGCCCGTGTCGGAGATGCTGGCGCTGGACCGGTGGGCCCTGGCCCGCACCCGGGCATTGCAGGACGAGATCGCTGCAGCCTATCGCAAATACACCTTCCATCTGATCTATCAGAAGGTGCACAACTTCTGCATCGTCGACCTGGGTGGCTTCTATCTCGATGTCATCAAGGATCGCCTGTACACGACCGGCGCGGACAGCCGGGCGCGCCGCTCGGCGCAAACCGCGATGTTCCACATTGCCGAGAGCATGGTTCGCTGGCTGGCGCCGATCCTGTCATTCACGGCGGAGGAAATCTGGCGTGCGCTTCCGGGTAAGCGCGGCGAGTCCGTGTTTTTCGAGACCTGGCATGCCGTGCCGGAGACGCCGTCCGATCCGATCGATTGGACCGCACTCATCCAGTTGCGCAGCGATGTGGTTCGCGAGCTCGAGAAATTGCGTGACGCGGGCTCTATCGGTGCGCCGCTCGATGCGGAAGTCGATGTGTATTGCGCCCCGGACGAGTACGCGCGGTTCAACGCGCTGGGCGATGAGCTGCGCTTCCTGTTCATCACTTCCGAAGCGCGTGTGCATGAAGTCTCGGTGCCACCGGATAACGCCGTCCTGGCGACGAATACGGGGCGCGCTGGAGTCTGGATCGCGCTCGAGCGCTCCACCAACACAAAGTGCGTGCGTTGCTGGCAGCGGCGCCCCGATGTCGGTCGCTATGCTGACCATCCCGAGTTGTGCGGCCGCTGCGTAACCAACGTCGACGGACCGGGCGAGCGGCGCAAGTACGTATGAACGATCAGGAACAAAGTCCTGTGAGCGAAGGCCCCCCTCGGGTGGAGCGTCGTCGGTTTCCGAACGAGGCGAATGGCTGGCGTTGGTTGCCCCTGACCGTCGGCGTGATTGCGCTCGATCAGGCTACCAAGGCCTGGATGGTGCAACACTTCCGTATTTACGAAAGTGTGCACGTCCTGCCGGTCCTGGACATCACCTTGATGTTCAACACGGGCGCGGCCTTCAGCTTCCTGTCGGACGCCTCGGGTTGGCAGAAGTGGCTGTTCGTTGGACTCGCCCTGGGTGTCGGGGCAGCTATTCTTGCCTGGTTGCGGCGCCTGAGATCGCGCTCACAGGCATTGCTTTGCTGCAGCCTGACGCTGATTCTCGGTGGAGCTCTCGGCAACGTCATCGACCGGCTGCGCATCGGCCACGTCGTCGACTTCATTTCCGCCCACTGGGGGCGGACGTATTATTTTCCAGCATTCAATGTAGCGGACTCGGCCATTACCATCGGAGCGATCCTGTTGCTCCTGGATGCCTGGCGTGAGAGCCGCAGCGCCAAAAAGGTGGGTGTCTAGATGGAAGTCTTTCTCGCCAATCCCCGTGGCTTCTGTGCAGGAGTCGACCGTGCCATCGACATAGTCGAGCGCGCGATCGAGCTTTTCGGGGCGCCGATCTACGTACGCCACGAGATCGTTCACAACCGGCACGTCGTCGAGCGATTGCGTGCGCTCGGTGCGATTTTCGTGGAGGAGTTGAGTGAGGTGCCGGCGAACGGAACCGTCATCTTCTCGGCTCACGGCGTATCGAGTGCTCTGGAGAACGAGGCGAAGACCCGCGGCCTCACGGTGTTTGATGCGACGTGTCCGCTGGTCACCAAGGTCCACATG
The DNA here is from genome assembly GCA_036834945.1 of Steroidobacteraceae bacterium. Classification (GTDB taxonomy): domain Bacteria; phylum Pseudomonadota; class Gammaproteobacteria; order Steroidobacterales; family Steroidobacteraceae; genus 13-2-20CM-66-19. The sequence continues at coordinate 3,614 of DAITMW010000232.1, read as the reverse complement.
GAAGTGCAGCGTTACGCTCGCGATGGACGTGATGTGATCCTGATCGGGCATGCGGGACATCCTGAGGTCGAGGGCACGATGGGGCGTTTCGATACCTCCTTCGGCGGGAAGATGCATCTCGTCGAGAGCGTTTCCGACGTGGAGGCATTGGCCGTTCACGATCCGGAGAGACTGGCGTTCGTGACGCAAACGACATTGTCTGTGGATGACACCGCGGAAATCGTCAACGCGCTCCGGAACCGATTCCCCTCGCTGGCGACGCCGCGTAAGGAAGATATCTGCTACGCGACGCAGAATCGGCAGGATGCCGTCAAGAAGCTCCTGGAGAAGTGCGACGTGTTGCTCGTCGTCGGGTCACGTACGAGCTCGAACTCGAACCGCCTGCGTGAGATGGCGGATCGTGCGAAGGTGCCGGGCTATCTCGTGGACGGGCCCGATGACCTCGAGCGCGACTGGTTCGACGGCAAGCAGGCTGTTGGAGTGACTGCCGGGGCGTCGGCTCCCGAATTGCTCGTGCAACAGGTTGTTGAGAAGTTGCGCACCTGGGGTGGGAAAACGCCGAGTGAGGTCGTCGGCCGTGAGGAGAACGTCTATTTCGCGCTGCCGCGCGAGCTGCGCCGGGCTGCCGTGGTAGTTGAGAAGTAAGCAGGTCTTGACCGGAGCGCGGGTGGCAGACGCCCGCGTTCCAGTCGATGTCCGGTGCCGTCAGGTCAGACTGTCGGCTCTCAACCCTTGTTCAACTTCTCGTGGAACGCCGTCCACCGCTCCATCCCCTCGAGCGTCCCGTTCGCGATATCCGCTACCAACCCCCGGGTCCAATTCAGCTCGGCCTCGCGTAGCGCCATCCGATATTCGACCTCGATCAGGAACAGCCGTGGCACCTGTTGCGTGGCCACGATCTTGCGGAGCGACCGGTATTGCTCCATTTCCAGGTCCAGGCGCTTGCAACGCTCCTCCAGCAGGGCAACTACGTCCTTCGGAGGCAGCACCGGCAGCAATGACAGTCCTGCCTCGAACCGCGTGAATTCCTTCATCGGCCGGCACAACAGCTCACTCAACCAGTCGATGAGCTCGAGCCGCCCCGCATCCGTCAGCTCATAGACGGTGCGCTCGGGGCGATTGCCCTGCCGCGCCGTCTGCTGCTCGGTGATCAGGCCGTGGCCTTTCAGAGACTCCACCACGGAATACAACGAGCCGTAGTTGAGTTTGATGCTGTCGTCTTTATGACGCTCGCGCAGGGTGCTCGCGATCTCATAGGGATGCATCGGTCTCTCGTACAAACACGCGAGCACCGCCAGCGCCAGGGGGTTGGAGACCTTACGCCGGGTCATCAGCCGGCCTCCAGATCCCGCAGTGCATGGGAGGCGGAGCCGGGCACCGCAAGCGTGTCTGCTGATCGGAACAGGATGCGCGCCAGAGCCTCCTTCAAAGTCAGCAAGGCCGAGCTGGCTGCCGTGCGAGCGCGCCACGCGATGTATCCATCTGGACGCAGGAGCACCGCGCCCGCTGACGTGACTCCAAACCGTTCAGCCCACTTGCCGTTGACGTCGAGCAAATCCGCTCCTACCCGGTAGATCGAGAGGGGCAGCCCACAGCGGTAGGCGAGTGTAGTACCCGCGCGCGCCCATGCGGCACCCTGCGGCCCGGTCAATAACACGAAGTCACGACCGATGAGGTCTATGGAGGATACCGGTTTGCCCCGGTATTCAAACGGTACGTGCGCGCCCCGGGTGCCTGGCCGGCCGCTGGGCTGTTCAGGGTTCTCGATGAGGCCTCCATCATCGGGAATGTCCTGAAGGATGGCATCCGAGCGATAGCGGTAGCCGAAAGCCACGCCGATGTAATCCGTCTCAACCGCCTTTACCTCGAGATCCTTGCGATCGGGGCGCATGCGCTCGATGTAGTTCGCCGTCTGCAGCGACAGGGTCATTTCGCAAACCGGTTTGCGCTCGACTGCGTACGTTGCGAGGAGATCGGCTCCGGCCTGGCCGTGAATGACCATGGCGAGCTTCCAGGCCAGGTCGTAGGCGTCTTGCATCGCTGTCTGTCCGCCAAGGCCACCGGTCGGAGGCATGGTATGCGCGGCGTCCCCCGCCAGGAAGATGCGACCTTGTGCATACCGGTCCGCCGACCTCGATGACATCTCCCACGGCATCACTTCCAGAATGTTGACTTCGAGGCCCGCGACGCCGGTCGCCGCGCGGATCAGGCTGATGCAGCGTTCCTCATCGAAATTTGCCGGCGTCTCCTTTTTAGGGTCGTACTCGACAGAAACCAGCGCACGATTGGAGCCGGCTATGTTGATGAAGGCGCCCGCGAAGTTGGGGTTCTGGAGGTAGTAGAGCGCCAGACTTCGTCCCCGCAGTACCGGCTCGAGATCCGCTTCAAACACCATGGAGATGTTGTGCGACAAGCTGCCAGTGCCGTGCACGCCGATTCCGAGTTGCTTGCGCACGCGGCTTCGATTGCCGTCCGCCGCGACGAGATAGTCGGCTAGGACGCGCGACTCGAGGCCGGTGCGTAGATCGCGAATAGTCGCTGTGACACCCAGGTCGTCCTGCTCGAATGCTGTGAGTTCCGTGGAGTAGCGGATATCAGCGCCCAGGGCCTCCGCGTGACGTCGAAGGATGGGCTCCACCTGATCCTGGCCCGCACCGCTCATCTGCGCCGGAGACAGGCTGCTGGTGTCCCACGCGCCCCTGGGGAGGATCGTGCGCAGCTCTCGGCCGGTGACGGTCTCGGCGATGACGATGCTGAAATCCTTCATGGCGCCGCCCTCGGCCATCAGGTCGGGCTCCAGTCCCGCGACGCGTAGCAGCTCCATCGTCCGGAAGTTCACGCCGCGGGCGCGTGGGTTCTTTGATGTGTCGGGGTGGCGCTCCACCAGTAAGGGACGAACGCCGCGCCAGGCCAGCATTACGGCGGTCGTGAGGCCGGCGAGGCCGCTGCCCACGATCAGGACAGGGACGCGGATATCTGGCATGGCAATGCTCCTCTCAATCGAATATACGGATACATATATCCGACATAGAGTATTCGAGCAAGAGTGAGCCCATCAGGGCGATAGCAGCACTCGGCCAGTTATCGCTTATAGACGGACTTTTTGAGTTTCCAGCGCTTGTGGGACCAGGGCCAATCCGGCGGGGCCGCGCGGATCTGGGTCTCGACGAGCCGCGCATACCGCTCCGTAAGCTCCCCGGGCTTGAGCTTCTCGTCGGGCGTAGCCAGGGGCTGGAAAGCCATCTCGTAGTACCCACGGCGTGTACGTCGCATCTCGATGAAGAACACGGGGAATTTCGTGACCCGGGAGATCTCCTCGGGTCCCATGTAAAACGCCGTGTCCCGATTGAGGAAGCGCGTCCAGTGCTTGTGCTCGCTGGTGGTCGGCTCCTGGTCGGCCACCATGGCGACGGCGCGCACCACCTTGCTCCGCTTGATGATGTCGGCGAGCAGCTCCTTGGCGGGGATCATGCGGCACCCGAATCGGGAGCGGAGTTTCTTCATCTCACGCTCGGCCCACCTCTCCACCAGAGGCTTATACGCCGCATCGAGGGGATAACCCCGCTCGAGCGCGAGGCCCACTTGCGCGGCGCCATGGCCGTAGGCGTTCGCTT
>DAITMW010000231.1:0-12299 GCA_036834945.1 Steroidobacteraceae bacterium | reverse complement strand
GAGACGCTCGGCATTTCGCGCGATCAGATGATGGCGCAGCTTCTCGACGGGCGCGCCAAATACTCGAGCATCTTCAACTATCCAACGCCTACGTGGGCTGATGTCGGGGCGATCGGTTGGTTGGTTGATGGTGCGGCCATCATGAATCAGATACCGATCTGCCGGTGTTCCTATGGGCCGTATGCGCGGGCCATGGTCCGGATCTGCAAGGAAGAGAGCTTTCATCAGCGTCAGGGGTTCGAGATCATGATGTGCCTGGCGCAGGGTACGGACGATCAGAAGCGCATGGCGCAGGACGCGTTGAACCGATGGTGGTGGCCTTCGCTCATGATGTTTGGGCCGTCGGATGCGGAGTCAAAACATACCGCGCAGTCCATGCGTTGGAAGATCAAGCGGTTTTCCAATGATGAGTTGCGGCAGAAGTTTGTCGATGTGACGGTGCCGCAGGCGCAGTACCTGGGGTTGAGCGTGCCGGATGAGGAGCTTCGCTGGGACGAGGCCACGCAGCACTGGCGGTTCGGCACCATTGACTGGAGTGAGTTCCAGGAGGTGCTCAAAGGCAACGGGCCCTGTAATTGGGAGCGGTTGGGCGCCCGCAGGACGGCTTATGAAGAGGGGCGGTGGGTGCGAGAGGCGGCTGTTGCTTACGCCGAGAAGCACCGTCGCCGCGTTACTTCGAATACTGAGGTCGTATCTTGAGCAATTCCCGGGAGTGGCCGCTGTACGAGATTTTCATTCGTGCGCGCGGTGGGTTGGATCACAAGCATGTGGGGAGCATTCATGCGGTGGATGCTCGGATGGCTATTGAGCACGCGCGGGATGTGTACACGCGTCGTCAGGAGGGAGTGAGTATCTGGGCTGTGAAGTCAGTCGACATCATCGCTTCGGACCCGGGCGAGGCGGATGCGCTGTTCGAGCCTGCCCGCGACAAGGTCTACCGGCATCCTACGTTTTACGACATTCCGGATGAGGTCAAGACACTGTGACGGCGGCCTCGGCAACGGAGCTGGTGGTGGACAAGCGAAGCCACTTTACCTACGTGTTGCGGATCGCGGACGCCAGCTTGATTCTCGGGCAGCGCCTGGGGGAGGTCGTGGGACATGCTCCTGCGCTGGAAGAGGATCTTGGGCTCGCCAACATCGCGCTGGATCTGCTCGGTCAGGCTCGTCTGTTGTTGAACCATGCGGGGGAGATCGAGGGACTGGATCGTACGGATGACATGCTTGCATTCCTGCGTGAGGAGGGTGAGTTCTGCAATCCGACTCTGGTAGAACAGCCTAATGTGGATTTCGCGCACATCCTTGTCAGGCAATTGCTGGTGGATGCGTGGCAGTTCGGGCTCTACGAGGCTCTTGCCCAGAGCAGTGACACACGGCTTGCCGAGATCGCTGCCAAATCGGTGAAAGAGACGCGCTACCACCTGGGGTACAGCGCCGATTGGATCGTCCGGCTGGGCGATGGCACGTCTGAGAGCCATCAGCGGGTGCAACGGGCGATCGACACCCTATGGCCTTTCACGCGTGAGCTATTCGATCCGGATGAGATCGATCATGAGATGACACGCGCGGGGGTTGTACCGGACCTACGCTCCCTGCACGAGGCGTGGGATGAGCGGATCGGCGAGGTTCTGACAGAAGCCACGTTGAAGCGTCCGGTGGATCGGCCGTATCGCTGGTATGGCAAGCGCGGGGCTCATGGTGAGCACCTCGGCCGGCTCTTGGCGGAGATGCAACAGTTACAACGAGCGTATCCTGGCGCGAGCTGGTAGGACCTGTCCCGCTCGCGTCTGCGCACCTATACGTAACATCCGGTTGGTTTAAAGATGCTCCTGTGGCGATTGCCGCAGGAGTCTTACGGAATACATGCTGAAGTTCCATTCGTTGAAGATCAAGGCGAAGTCCGCTGTCGCGGAGGACGCCGTTTCCATTACCTTCGATCTGCCGACGCACTTGCGCGAGCACTATCGCTTCAAGGCGGGCCAGCACGTGGCGGTTCGGTTGCCGGGTGCCGCGGAGGATACCCGGCGCAGCTACTCCATCGTGTCCGCCATGGATAGCGACGACCTCAGTATTGGAGTGCGGGTACTGCCGGGTGGGCAGGTTTCCTCGTTTATCGGGGAAGTCGCGGAGGTGGGTGGGACGCTCGAAGTGTTGACTCCTAACGGGAGTTTTCACACGCGCATTGAGCCTGAGCGGGCGAAGCGGTATTTGGCTTTTGCTGCCGGGAGCGGCATCACCCCCATCGTGTCGATCGCGAAGACAATTCTCGAGCGCGAGCCTCGCAGTCGGATGGTGCTGTTCTATGGGAATCGGACGGCGGCGAGCACAATGTTCCTTGATGAGATCATGGGGTTGAAGAATCGGTATATCAGCCGGTTCGCTCCCCATTTTCTGCTGAGTCGGGAGCCGCAGGAGATCGGGTTATTCAACGGGAGGCTCGACGGTGCACGGGTACGCGAGCTCGCCGGGGCGATGTTCGATGTTGCCGCTATCGATGAGTATTTCATCTGTGGGCCGGGTTCGATGGTGGAAGATGTGCGGGGTGCGCTGCGGGAGCTGGGAGCGACAGGGAAGATCCATACCGAGCTCTTTACGACCGCGGGCAGTCCGGTCGAGCGCTGTGCAGTGGTTACACCGCTGTCAACGAGCCGCGATGTTACTGAGGTTGTCGTAGTCATGGATGGACGGCAGCGGAATTTCAGCATGCCACGCAATGAGTTCGTGCTGGATGCCGCGGGCGGCGCCGGGCTCGAGTTGCCTTATTCCTGCCGTGCGGGCGTGTGCTCAACGTGTCGCGCCAAACTCGTCAAAGGCGAGATCACCATGGAACAGAACATGGCACTCGAAGAGTGGGAAGTGAAGGCGGGCTACTTCCTGTGCTGCCAGGCTCGACCCACGACCGAGCGGATCGAGATCACCTACGATGAGTAGGCGTCACCAGGCAGCATCACACGAGAATGATTAGGGGTGTAATCGCGATTCCGGCTCAGCTCCGCGAGCCCCGCAACCGCGAAGAGCCCAACACACCGCCAAATCGCTGCAGGGTTTCCGCGCTGACCATCGGCAAGGGACCGTCTAGACGAGCTGCTTCGGTTGAAAGATACCCTTCCGCGGAATCAAAGACATAGCCATAGAGATCGCGGCACAGTTCATACGCTCGCGTGCCTACCCAGTCCGTGGGCAGCAGAGAAGTAGGCAGCACCGGATCGCGCAGGTGGATTTTCCGGTACTCGTGGATGAGCAGGGTGCGGATGATGAACGCGGTGAGCGGTGCGGGCCGGGAGCTCGAGGCCGCGGCTGACTCGATGGGCTCGAATGCCGCGACCATCTTGCGATAGCGCGCGGCAAGCTCGCGCATGTCCCAGCTGTCACCGGCAAAGCGCTTATCGGCTTCCGCGTTGTCGTTGCGGGCTTCGAATAGGGTGACGCGTGAGGCACCGCGAAGGCTGGCGATCTGCTCGCGCGTGTCGGCGGCGCATCGGGTCGGATGGATCATGACGCCGGGCATGGGCTGGCCAAATCCGAGCCACGTCAACTCCTTACGCAGGCCCTCTCTGGCTTGCGCATCGCTCGTGGGGAGCAGGACCAGAGTCCACAGGCCGTTCCAACGATCAGGACCTGCGGAATAGATTCGCCGGGTGGCATCCGCAAAACGCCGTAGCCCACCAGGGGAGAGATGGTACTCGCTGCGCCTGCCTTGCCGTTTCGCACTCAGCCACGCGTCGTCCGCCAACCGGGCTACCGAAGTTCTGACGAGCCGCTCCGTGATGCCGAACGGAGCGCAGAGTTTGATCAAGCTCCCCAATGAGATAGCGCCACCCTTGGGCGCGATGGCATCACCGAAGATGGTGATGATGAGCGAGCCTCCGCCGATCGGTCGTTGGCGTCGAAACGCGGCGACCAATGCACGAGTCGCCGTATCCAGCTGCGAGCTCATGCTGATTTCGCCGTCTTTGCGCATCGTTTTCGCAACCTGGCTCATGTTAGACACATTTCAAAATTAAAATGACACAAGGACCGTTGCGGACCCCTAATTACTGTGTCATATTCGGCGCAAGCAATGGCGAAAGGGGGCGCACATGGCTGGCCGACACATCCAACAACCCGATCCGCGATCGCGGATTCGTGGCATCCGCCTGCCCTCGCCTGTCAGGGAGTGACCGTTTATTTAATCACCAAACGGATGCGCTCTTCCACCCGATAAGTCAATGGCGATGACCGAACGTCAAACCCGCGCGGAGCGTGTTGCGCCGCCAACGCCAGTGGATGTCAGCCTGTTCGAAGAGAACGGTGCCTACATCGTGCGCAGCCAGAACGGTATGGCCCTGTATCGATATGACTATGACGCGGATGGCCGCTCTCATTGTATCGATGCCTGTAGCAAGCGCTGGCCGCCGTTGATCGCCTCCGTTGGTGCGACGCCCGTGGTGGGCGAGTGGCGGACGATCGCGCGCGGCGCGGACCGCCAGTGGAGTTTCCGTGGCAATCCCGTTTACACGTACTCGCTGGACACACCCGGCGCGCACACGGGTGACGGCATCGATGGTGTCTGGCATGTGATAACACCCTGACGGCGGGCGAAGCATCGTCCGATGCCTCAGGGGTCGCTAGGCGACCAGGTTTCTTTTAATTAATTTACCGACCAGTCATCCTAATAATGGATGGGAGAAGGGGGTTCTCTAACAATGTGTCTCATCAAATACCGGTCTGGCGCCACTCGCAGCGCGCTCACGTTGAGTGTACGCAGGGCGCTGGCCTTCTGCGCAACGCCGCTGCTCGTGGCGGTCAATGTTGGCGGCACCAGCGTCGCTCTTGCGCAGGAGGCTCCTGCTGTCGCCGCCCCGGAGGCGCAGTCGGCGTCGACGGCGCCGTCGTTGCAGGAGGTCGTCGTTTCGGGCTCGCGCATCCAACGCGACGGATTCAGCTCTCCGACGCCCGTGTCGGTGGTCAACGCGGCGACACTTCAGGGTAACGCGACTTCGAACGTTGCCGACGCGCTCAACACGATGCCCAATTTCGCAGGCAGCTCGACGCCGCAAACGACCGCCATTACGGTCACGAGCGGTCAGCAGGCCATCAACGGCCTGAATATCGGTGGCCTGGGCACCACCCGCACCCTGGTGCTCGTCAATGGACAGCGCACGGTCGGCTCAACCCTGACCGGTGTCGTTGATGTCAGCGAGCTGCCCCAGCAGCTCATCTCGCGAGTGGATGTGGTCACCGGCGGCGCATCCGCGGGCTACGGCTCGGACGCGCTCACGGGTATCGTCAACTTCGTACTCGATACGAAATTCCAGGGCATCAAGGCGGAAGTGTCGGGGGGTGAGACCAGCTATCACGATGACAAGAACTGGCGGGCCAACGTTACCGCCGGTACTTCGTTCTTCGGAGGTCGCGGCCACGTCGAGGTCAGCGGCGAGATGTCGAACGACGACGGTGTGCTGATTGCCAAGCGGCCATGGAATAACTACGGTATCGGCTATCTCGCCAATCCGAGCTACACCAAGGACGGTCTCAACGGGCCGCAAAACATCCTCACCAACCACATCGGTGTCGCGAATGCGAGCTATGGTGGCACGATCGCGAGCGGCCCATTCCGAGGTACGATGTTCGGTCCGGGCGGGGTTCCATTCCAGGAGACTTTCGGCTACGGCACCTCGTTAGCCGATCCTGTGCTAAAGCTGCTGATGTCGGGTGGAAGCTGGCAGTCCCAGACCATCACGAACGTCCTGGGTGCTGCGATGGCACCCGCGCAGCGCCGCCAGAATGCGTTTGCGCGCGGCAGCTTCGATGTGACCGACGACACCGAGGTTTACGTTCAGGCCTCCTACGGTCACATGTATTCCTTCTCGGATAGCGTGCCCGTGTTCTATCCGGGCAACCTGACGATCCAGTCGAACAACGCGTTCCTGCCCGATTATATCGCCCAGGGACTGCAGACAGCGGGCGTGAAGTCGTTCTCGTTCGGAACCTTCAACGGCGACCTCGGTGTGCAGCACCCCATTACGGACCGCCAGGTCAAGCGTTTCCTCGTCGGAGCGGACGGCAAGGTCAATATTTTCCATTCGGACTGGACGTGGGATGCCTATGCGTCCTTCGGTCAGAGCCTGCAACAGGTGACCTCGGGCAATACGATCAACGTGCCGCGCTACATGAACGCGATCAACGCGGTAAGGGCACCCGATGGATCGATCGTCTGTAAATCGACTCTTACCAATCCTAACGACGGTTGCGTACCCCTGAACCTGTTTGGCACGGGGGTGGCGAGCCAGGCCGCGATCAATTACGTCATCGCCAACCCTTATAACCACGCGCAACTGACCCAGAAAGTCTTCAGCGCCAACCTGCACGGCACGCCTTTCAACGATTGGGCGGGTCCCGTCTCGTTCGCTTTCGGCGTGGAGCATCGCCGGGAGGAGACCAGCTCCTTTGCTGATCCGCAGGAAGCCCAGACGGGAACGTGGTTCCTGGCGGCGGGCTTGCCGTATTCGGGAGCGTTCGCCGTATCGGAGGGCTATATTGAAACCAACATCCCGCTGCTGAGCAACCTCCCCGGGGCGCAGCAATGGGACCTCAATGCCGCGGTGCGCGAGACCGGTTACAACACCTTCGGCACGACCCGGACCTGGAAAGTCGGTACCACCTGGACCCCGACCGACGATGTGAGGTTCCGGGCGACGCGCTCGCTCGACATCCGTGAGCCGACGCTCGTCGACCTGTACCAGGCGGGGACTACGACCTCCAACAGCATCACGGACCAGACCACCCTCCAGAACATACCGTATCGCCAGACCACCACCGGCAACCCCAATCTCGTGCCCGAGCGCGCCAACAACACGATTTTTGGCGTGGTATACCAACCGTCCTGGTTGCCTCGATTCAGTGCATCGTTTGATTACTACATCATCGACATTACCGGAGGCATTGAGACATTCAGTGCGCAACAGTTGTACAACCTCTGCCAGGCAGGGGATGCACTCGCCTGTAGCACCTACACCGGGACGGCTGCCAGTGGGCTGAATTTCACGATCAGTCCGCTGAATTTCGCGACGGAACATGCGCGTCGCTTTGAAGTCGAGACCACTTACCGATTGCCCATGGATGCGGTCCACAGCGGATGGAGAGGCAATCTCGCCTTCCGTGGTGGGGTCACGCACTACATCAGCGATCTTCTGGACAGCGGCGCGATCGGCTCGATTCCGACGCAGAATGCCGGCGTGAACGGCAACGGCGCGACGGGATTGCCCAGCTGGAAATACACGGCGGCCTTCGATTACTCCCTCGATCACTACGAGCTGGGGCTCACCCTGCGCGGCCTGGGTGCGGGTGTCTACAACCAGAGCAACATCCAATGTACGGCGATCTGCCCGGCCAACGATCCGAATCACCTCACGGTGTCGGATAATCACATCGCCGGGGAGTGGTATCTCGATCTTCAGGCAAGTTACCACTTTAATGTCGGCAAGTCGGACGGGGAGGTCTACTTCAACGTCCGCAATCTGCTGGACCGGGATCCGGCGATCGTGGCGCAGGCCTCGAGTGGCAGCGGTTGGGATTTCTTCCCCGCGAACCAGGCCCAGTACGACATTCTGGGTCGCGTGATGCGCCTCGGTGTGCGGTTCCAATTGTGAAGAACTCTTAAGATGTACCGCTTCTGGAATGTTGTCTTCCACCCCGTGCGCACCTTGGCACGGGGGTTTTTCTTCGCAGTTTTTCAGTCGTTTTTCGTTTAACTTGACCACTTGGTCATGTTATTGTTTTCGCCGAGCCAAGCTACTTTGATGTCGAGGGGGACGCAGGTGCGATCGGTTCGAGATTGGATTCGAGCCCGCTCGACGGGCCTGTTCGGGGGTGCTTTCTGGGTCGGTGTCACGGGTGCCGTGACCCTCGGAATCGCCGGTTGCACTCATCACCTGCTGAATGATCACCACCCTGCGGCCGCGCAAGTCCCGACTGTGGATCTCGGGCCCGCGGATGCTGGGACGCGGCCTCGCGTGCGCATGTTGACCGCACAGCAGTACGCGAACGTGATCCATGATGTCTTCGGGAGTGACATCGAGGCTGGAACTCCGATTCCGCCCTTGAGCCGCACCGACGGGCTGTTGGAGTTGACGAGTGCCTCCGTCGGTGTGACCGCCGGACAGATCATGCAGCTGCAGCGTTCAGCCTCCGCCGTCGCCACCCAGGTGATGGACCATGGCAATCTGGAGAAGCAGCTTCCCGCGCATCGCGATTACCTGGTGCCGTGCAAACCGAAGAAGACGGATGCGCCGGATGATGCTTGCGCGGCCAAGTTCATCAAGTCGACCGGGCGGTTGCTGTTCCGTCGGCCACTCACTGCCGCCAAGGTCGACGAGTTCGTGGGCAAGGCCCATGACGCTTCGGCCAAGCTGAAGGATTTCTATGCCGGATTGTCGAGCGTGCTCGAGGGCATGCTGGTCGATCCGATGGTGCTGATGATTGCCGATCAGACGGAAGCCGATCCGGTGCATCCGGGACGGCGTCGCCTCGACTCGTTCTCGGTGGCGTCGCGCCTGTCGTTCTTTCTTTGGAATTCGGCGCCGGATGATGAAGTTCTGAAGGCCGCCGAAAGCGGGGAGATCAATACGCCGGCCGGGCGCGCCCGCGTAGTGGACATGATGCTCGAAAGTCCGCGCCTGGAAAACGGCATCCGGGCCTTTTTCGACGATATGTTCGCTTTTGACGATTTCGACACGCTGGCCAAGGACGCGATGGTCTATCCGAACGTCAGCGGGACGACGTTGAAGGATGCTCGCGAGCAGACGCTGCGCACCGTGTACGATCATCTGATCACGCGCAACCGGGATTACCGGGATCTGTTCACGACGCGTGATACGTTCATCTCGCCCGCCTTGGCTGCGCTGTATCAGGTGCCGGCGCCCCCAGGCTGGGTGCCTTATGAATTTCCAGCCGATAGCCCACGCCAGGGTCTTTTGAGCCAGGTCAGCTTTCTCGCCGTGCACTCGCATCCCGGCCGCAGCTCCGCCACCCGGCGTGGGAAAGCGTTGCGCGAGTTGCTGTTGTGTCAGGTCGTTCCTTCGCCGCCGCCCAATGTTGATTTCTCCATCGTTGAGGACCCGAAGGCGAACTTCCATACCGCACGCGAGCGTCTGACGGCGCATCGTAGCAATCCGGTCTGTGCCGGATGCCATCGCATCACCGATCCAATCGGGCTCGCCTTGGAGAATTTCGACGGCGCGGGTCAGTATCGACTGACGGAGCGGGGCGCCCAAATCGATGCCAGCGGTAGCTTGGATGGCAAGAATTTCAACGATCCCGTGGGGCTCGCACACGCGCTGCATGACCATCCCGCGCTGCCGACGTGTCTGGTCAAGCGCATGTACGCCTATGGCTCTGGCGGCCCAGTCTCGGATGCCGACAAGCCTGAGTTGACCTGGCTCGACAAGCGGTTTGAATCATCCGGTTATCGCGTTCGTGATCTGCTGCGAGCCATTGTGCTCAGTCCCGCGTTTTCAGAAGTCGCCGAAGCCAAGGCCGTACCCGCGCCGCCCGCCAAGACAGCGAGTCTGGCGGCTCCACGTACCGCGGCCCAGTGAAGTCCCGGAGGAATTCATGAGTCACCTCACTCGTCGTCGTGTATTGCGTGGCATGTTCAATGGCACTGCGATTGCGGTTGGCCTGCCGCTGTTGAATGTCTTCCTCAATGAAAATGGGACGGCCCTGGCGAATGGGGCACCGCTGCCGGTGCGCTTCGGGACGTGGGGGTGGGGCTTGGGGATGAGCAAGTCCATCTTCGTGCCCAAGAAGACGGGGCCTGATTTCGATCTGCCGGAGGAGATCGAGATGCTGGCGCCCATCCGGGACAAGATCAATCTCTTCACCAACTTCAATGCGTTTCGGGATGCGAGCCCCAACCTGTGCCATACGACGGGGTGGATCATTCTGCGCAGCGGCAGCGCTCCCGCGAATACGGCTGCGCGTCCTGGCGAGACGATCGATGTGACGGTCGCCAAGAAGATCGGCACGACGACGCGCTTTCCGAGCATTACCGTGTCTTCGACCGGTGATCCGCGTGACACCTATAGTTACGAAAGCGTCAGCTCGATCAATTCCGCCGAAGGCTCACCGCTCGCGCTGTACAACACGATCTTCGGGGCGGATTACCAGGATCCGAATGCGAAGGACTTCAAGCCTAATCCGAAGATCCTGGTGCGTAAGAGTGTGCTCTCGAGCGTCAATGATGACGCCAAGAAGTTGATGAATGAGGTCGGCGCGGAGGATAAGGCGCGCATCGATCAGTACTTCACGAGCTTGCGTGAGCTCGAGAAGCAGTTGGATCGGCAGCTCGAGAAGCCGGAGCCGCGTGAGACCTGTCATCCGATCAAGGCTCCGCCGGAGCTCAAGACCGGCGTCGACTACCAGTTGGTGGCGGAGCGGCATCGTCTATTCACGGATCTCCTGGTCATGGCGATCGCGTGCGATCAGACGCGCGTGTTCAACATGACGTACTCCAAGTCGTTCGCCTCGACCACCAAGCCGGGTTACGAGAAGCCTCACCATACGGCGTCGCACGAAGAGCCCGTCGATCAGAAGCTCGGCTATCAGCCGATGGTGTCCTGGTTCCTGCGACGTGCCTTTGAGTCCTGGGCGTATTTCGTGGACGCGTTCTCCAAGGTCAAGGAAGGCGACGGTACGTTGCTGGATAACACGCTGATCTATGCATCGACCGATCAGTCGTTTGCCAAGATTCATTCGATCGAGGGGCTGCCGATGTTCACCGCCGGTCGCGGCGGCGGCAAGCTGAAGACGGGTTTGCACATTGACGGCTCGGGCTCGCAGGGCGCGCGTCTGGGTTATACGATGATGAAGACGCTCGGGGTCGACATCAGCTCGTGGGGTACGCAGTCCAACAACACCTCCAAGGAAATTCACGAGATCCTGGTTTGATGATGACTGTGGTGTTGCGCGCGAGGGGGCGGGCATGAGGGCGGCAGTTTCAGTAGTGGGTAGTTTGTTGGCGTTGGGCCTAGGCCTGGCCGGCGCCGCGTCCGCCGCGGATCGGGAGGTCTGGTCGCACGTACCCATGCCACCGGGATTCAAGGTGGTGTCGACGGAGCTCGAGGGACCGGTGTTTGCCGACTCTCATGGGAAAACGCTCTACAAGTGGCCGATTGCCTCGTTGCGCAACGGCTACGCGGGGGATCCCAAGGACAAGTCCGCCTGCGGGGACAAGGTGACCACCAAGACCGGCGGGTACATGAGCCCTTATCCGCCGGGGCTGGATCTGCCCGACCTCGACAAACGCAAGAGTTGTGTCGCTGAGTGGGCGCCGGTACTTGCGAATGATAAGTCGAAGCCCGTAGGCGACTGGACCGTCATCACGCGCGAGGATGGAACGAAGCAATGGGCATATGACCACCATGCTTTGTACACGTACTACCTCGATCACTCGATGGGCGATGTGATGGGGGGCACTGAGGTTTACCGGAGCGGCGGCGATACGCCGGCAGAGCGCATTCCCGTTGGCCCGCCGCCGGATGTCCCGCCGGGGTTTACGGTCGAAACGACCGTTCGGGGCCGGATGCTGCTGACTGAGAAGAAGCGCTCCGTCTACGCCTCGGATCAGGATGGGCCCAACAAATCCAACTGTACTGACGATCCCTGCACGCAAATGTGGGAGCCGGTTGTCGCGCCGGGCTCTGCCAGAGCCCACGGAGAATGGACGATCGTCAATCGGTCGGGTGGTGTCCAACAGTGGGCGTTTCGTAAGAAACCGCTGTACACCTACACACGGGATCAGCTCGATGCGAGTCTCGATGGGACGGAGGAGACCGGCTGGCACAATGTGTATACGCAGTTGGCGCCGACGCCACCCAAGCCGTTCACCGTGCAGGCGACGATCAATGGGGATGTGCTGGCCGACGGCAATGGCATGACCGTCTATTTCTATACCTGCGGCGATGATTCCGCCGACCAGTTATCCTGTGACACGTTGGATAGTCCCCAGGAGTACCGCCTGGCCATTTGCGGCGATGGGGATGCGGCCCGGTGCGATCGCTTGTGGCATTACGTGCCGGCAGCGGCCGGGGCCAAGGGCGACAATCATGTCTGGTCGGTTGTCACCGTCGATCCGAAGACAGGCCACGCGGCCAAGCCACGGGAGGCGGGCGCCATGCGCGTCTGGGCGTATCGCGGGCGGCCGGTCTATACGTACGCGGGTGACAAGCAGCCCGGGGATTACACCGGGCATGCGATGGGCGAGTGGCAGGGGCGGCGTAACGGATACCGGGCGTTCTGGATCCGTAGCGAGTTGTTCAG
>DAITMW010000230.1:9756-12312 GCA_036834945.1 Steroidobacteraceae bacterium | reverse complement strand
GACGATCGCGACGTCCAGTGGGTACTCGAGACCGGCAAAGACCCCTTCGTCACCATCCTGCGCCACATCGACCGTAAACCCGGCCTCCGTGAGACGCGACTTCAGGGTATCTCGCAGCACGACCTCATCTTCTACTACCAGGACCCTCATTCCGGCCCCTCCACCGATGACCCACAGACGGGCTACAGGATAGCGCCATTCGTGGCATCAACGCGCACCGTCCACACGTGCCCGGCGTCGTTCAGGAGCTTGAGGATATAGATGGTATGGATGCCTTCGTGCTGCGCCTCGGCGCGCACGACCCGCGCCTTGAAGCGCTGCTCGGCCATTTTCACCGCCTGGTCCATGGACACAGTGGCCGCGGCGACGACGGCGCGCTGAGGCTCTTCCGGGTACGCGCCAGCCGCCGTGACCAGGAGAGCAAGCGCAAGAATAGAGGCCCGCAAAACACCCATCTGAGCACGATAGGCAGGCCCCCATGAATGCCGGCTGAATAGCAAAAGCCTCAGCGTGACGCGCTCACGAAATGGAATCCACTTCCCCGTTTTTCGCTTCCCGCCACAGGTTTTCCCACGCCTCGGGGCTCAAACCCTCCAGCGCCAGGCCCCGTTCGCGGGCCACTGACTCCATGGCGCGGAAACGGCGCTCGAATTTCGAATTCGCCGCGCGCAAGGCCTCTTCCGCATCAAAATGCAAGTGGCGGCTCCAATTCGCCAGGGCGAACAGCAGATCACCCATTTCCTCGACCACCGCGGGAGCGTTACCGCCACCCGTGCTGGCGATCGCGGCATCCACCTCGTGAAGCTCTTCCAACACCTTGTCGCGCACACCCGTGGCGTCGGGCCAGTCGAAACCAACACGGCCGGCGCGCTTGCCGAGCTTCGCCGCCCGGATCAGGGCTGGCAATCCGCGCGGAACGTCCGCCAGGGTGCTCACCTGATCGGCGCCAGGCTCTCCCGCCGCCGCGCGCTCCCGGGCCTTCTGATCCTCCCAACTGCGCGACAACTCGGCATCATCGGCAAAGGACTTACCCGCGAACACGTGCGGATGCCGCCGTACGAGCTTCTCGTGAATCGAGCTCGCCACCTGGGCGAAATCAAACCAGCCGCGCTCCTGCGCCATCTGCGCGTGAAACACGACCTGGAACAGTAAATCCCCGAGCTCGTCGCGCAGCTTCTCCGGATCGCCGCGCTCGATCGCATCCGCGACCTCGTACGCCTCTTCTATCGTGTAGGGTGCGATCGTCGAGAAGTCCTGCTTCAGATCCCACGGGCAACCGCCTTGAGGGTCACGCAGCTTCGCCATCAACTGCAACAGATCGGTCAGTGCGCTCGCGGCTGGGGTCATCCAGGGGTTTCCTGCAATACGGTGTTGTAGAGTGTCATGAGCATGCCCGCGGTGGCTCCCCAGATGTTGCGGTCGCCGTACGGAATATCGCAGAGCTCGACCTCCGCATCGCCCATGCCGAAGCGACGGCGCCGCGCCCTGTGGTTCGTCGGATCGAAGATGAAACCCAGAGGCACCTCGAAAGTATCCTGCACCTCCGTGGCATCGAGGAGCAGCTCGAACCCTGTTCGCACAAAGCTCACTACGGGCGTCACCCGGAACCCGCTGAGCAGGATGTGATCGGGCAGATAGCCGATCACCGTCACAAAGCGCGCATCGAGGCCGACTTCCTCACTCGCCTCGCGTAGCGCCGCTGCCTTCGGATCCGCATCCTCAGGCTCCATCCGGCCGCCGGGAAAGCTGATCTGCCCGGCATGATTACGAAGTTGTGTCGCGCGTTGGGTCAGTAGCACCGTGAGCCCTTCGGGCCGTTCGACCAACGGCACGAGAACCGCCGCGGGTATCGGACTCGCAGGGAAGAACGCGCGGTACTTGCTGCTATCCCCGGCGGAAAGCCCGGGAACGAGCCAATCCGACATCAGGTGGCGCGGCTGTGTGTTGGAGAGCCGGGCGACGATCCGCTCACGCCAGTTGGCCGGGCTCTGCATCGTGCCGTCCAGTGAAAGTCCGTCAGCCACCGCCGCTCGTGCCACCTTTGATTCCACCCCGAGCCAGCTCCGCGGGATCGAGCAGTCGCGCCAGCTCCGCCGGCGGCAGGTCCGTCATGCTCGCCGCGACTTCGCGGATCGGCCGACCCTCTGCATACGCTTTCTTCGCTATCGCCGCTCCCTTTTCGTAACCGATGACCGGATTCAAGGCGGTCACCAGGATCGGATTCCGTTCGAGCGCCTCGGCGAGACGCGGCTCATTCACCTTGAACCCCGCGATCGCATGGTCGGCCAGAGCCCGCGCGGCGCTCGACAGCAGCCGCAGACTCCCCAGGAGGTTGTAGGCGATCACCGGCAGCATCACATTCAACTGGAAGTTCCCCGATTGCCCGGCCACCGTGATCGTGGTGTCGTTGCCGATCACCTGCGCGGCGACCATTGCCGTGGCCTCCGGAATCACCGGGTTGACCTTGCCAGGCATGATGCTGCTGCCCGGCTGGAGCGCCGGCAGAGCAATCTCGCCCAGCCCGGCCAACGGTCCGCTGTTCATCCAGCGCAGGTC
>DAITMW010000230.1:0-9656 GCA_036834945.1 Steroidobacteraceae bacterium | reverse complement strand
GCATCCATCAAATGGGTGCGTCCGGTTTTGACAATCGAGCCGACCTCGCGCTCCTTGATCCGCAGCACGTCACGCAGATGCTCCAGGGCCGGCACCAGCTCACGCCACAGACTCGACGCCGCGCTCACATGGATGGCAGTCGGGATCACGTCATTGCTGCTCTGTCCCATGTTGACGTGATCGTTCGCATGCACATTGCGTCCGAGCCGTCGCGTAGCCAGAGACGCGATGACCTCGTTCGCGTTCATGTTCGTACTCGTGCCCGAGCCCGTCTGGAACACGTCGATCGGGAACTGCGCGTCATGCCGGCCTTTCTCGACTTCGGCCGCCGCCGCATCGATGGCGCGCGCGACTTCCGTGTCCAGCAAGCCGAGCCGGGTGTTGGCCCGCGCCGCCGCCTGCTTGATCAGCCCGAGCGCTGCAATGAAAGCGCGGGGCAAGGTGAGCCCGCTGATCGGGAAATTTTGCACGGCACGTTGCGTCTGAGCGCCCCACAGCGCATCGGCGGGCACCTGCAGCTCACCCATGCTGTCGCGCTCGATCCGAAAAGAAGTGGTCATGAGGCACTCCGCGGTATGCGTTATCATTCAAATCCTAGCACTTCGAGGCAGCCCGTAACGCATGTCAGCGAGCACCCGCGACGCTTTGTCAGCCGTCGACGCACTTTCCCCAGTAGATGGTCGCTACCGTGCGGCCACCGAGCCGCTTCGCGGCCTGATGTCCGAAGCCGGCCTCATCCGTGAGCGCATTCGCGTCGAGGCGCAGTGGCTGCTCCATCTGTCCGCCTCGGTTCCGCAACTCGCCGGCGCGTCGCTGAGTAACGACGTCATCGCCCGCGCTCGACAGCTCGCGCAGGAGCCCGATGCCGACGCTGCGACAGCGGTGAAAAGCATCGAGGCTCGCACCAATCACGACGTGAAGGCTGTTGAATACTATGTGCGCGAGCAGCTGTCCGCTGCTGGCGCGGGCGAGGCCACACTCGAGCTCGTCCACTTCGGCTGCACCTCCGAGGACATCAACAACCTCAGCTACGCCCGCATTCTGCATGCCGCCCGCGCCAGGCTGCTGGAGACCTTCGATACGCGCGTCAACGAGCTCGCCGCGCTCGCGCACCGTTATGCTGACACGCCCATGCTGGCCCGAACCCACGGCCAACCGGCGAGTCCCACGACGCTCGGCAAGGAATTCGCCAACGTCACCGCCCGCCTGCGCCGCGTGCGCCAGCGCTGGCAGGATGTTGCAATCCTCGGCAAATGGAACGGCGCCGTAGGCAACTTCAACGCCCACGTCGCGACCCTGCCGGACGTGGACTGGCCAACACTCAGCAGGACCTTCATTGAGTCGCTCGGCCTGGAATTCAATCCCTACACGACGCAGATCGAGCCGCACGACTGGATTGCCGAGTACTGCGACGCACTGGCCGCCGCGAACGTGATCCTCGTCGACCTGTGCCGCGACTGTTGGGGTTATATCTCCCTCGGTTACCTGCGACAGCGCGCAGTGGCGACCGAAGTCGGCTCCTCGACGATGCCGCACAAAGTCAACCCCATCGATTTCGAGAACGCCGAGGGCAACCTCGGCATCGCGAACGCACTCCTCAAACACTTCGCGGAAAAGCTTCCCGTGTCACGTTGGCAACGTGACCTGACCGACTCGACGGTCCTGCGCAACATCGGCGTTGCTCTGGGTCATACCCTGATCGCCTGGCGCTCCCTGGGTCGCGGACTCGACAAGGTAGCCGCCGACCCCACCCGGATCGCGGCAGACATCAACGCGGCATGGGAAGTTCTGGGCGAAGCCGTGCAGACCGTCCTCCGCGCCGCAGGCGTCCCCGATGGCTACGAGCGCCTCAAGGATTTCACGCGTGGCCGTACGATCGACGCCCAGGCACTGGCGGCCTTCATCGATACCCTCCCTCTGCCACCTGCCGAAAAATCACGCCTCAAAGGCTTGACACCCCAGGCCTACACCGGGCTCGCCGCCAAACTCGCCCGCGAGATCTAGCGCTCACGGGCAGCCATCCTTTCAATACATGAAACCTCATGTCACCGCACTGCAACATCCCCGTCTCCACTCCCCGACAGTCGACGCTCAAAGTGCGAACCACTCGCGATTTCCCCGCGATGCAACGACCACCAGTGATCAAAACGTGACCAATTACGCACCCGCGTGCGAAGTGCGTCACTAAGATCGCGCGGCCTGCCGAAAAAGCAGGTGATGACGACGGCAGGCCACGTGTGGCTATATCCGGGGAACTAGAAGTAAACAGCGCACTCGCACAGCTCGCTAACGCGCGCTATGCATCCGAATCCGTGTCGAGCACTGGCACGGGTGGCAGTGCAAGCCGCCAGGGTCCAGAAACCCTCGCGGTACTCACCTCACTTGCGGAAGTGCGTTCCGCGGTGAATGAGATCGCGGCCACCGCGCAGCGCCTCATTTCAATCTACACGCCGGACCTCGAGCCCGACCTCTACGACCAGACGGCTTTTCTCGAGGTCATCAAGCATTTCGTACTGACGCGCAGCTTTTCGAAAGTGCGGGTGCTGCTTGCGGAACCCACGCGTGTCATGCGCGATAGCAACCGCTTCGTCGCGATGGGCCGGCGCCTGTCGAGTTGTATCGACATCCGCTACGTCACTGCGCAGGCACCTCAGCGCGCTTCCGCATACTTGATCGCGGATGATCGCGCCATCGTCTATCGCATGCGTGCGGACACGTGGGATGGCATCGCGGATGCCAACAACCCACCGGCGGCTCGCCTCTATCTCCAGGAATTTGACAATATTTGGAATGCGAGCGCGGCCGAGCATGGCCTGCGCGTAGCCCGCCGCGGTTAAACATATGTCGGCCGCCGTCGACTCCAGCGGTATACTTGCTGACATGGCACGTAACCCCGACATTACGGTTGCCGCCGTTACGGAAAACGACGGACGATTCCTGGTCGTCGAAGAGCGCATCAATCGCCGCCTGGTCTTCAATCAACCCGCTGGCCATGTCGAGCACGGCGAGACTCTGATCGATGCTGTTGTCCGCGAGGTCCGCGAAGAGACCGCATGGGGATTTGTGCCCCAGGCGCTCCTTGGCGTGTACGTGTGGCTAAATCCTGCA
This sequence comes from Steroidobacteraceae bacterium, assembly GCA_036834945.1. Classification (GTDB taxonomy): domain Bacteria; phylum Pseudomonadota; class Gammaproteobacteria; order Steroidobacterales; family Steroidobacteraceae; genus 13-2-20CM-66-19. Next base: position 6,548 of record DAITMW010000230.1, on the reverse strand, counting down.
TCCGGGCGCTCGTACATGCGATTCGCGTTTACCGGCTCCGTGAAGGACCACGACGCGCAGCAGCCGCTGGATCGCGGAATCGTGACCACCCACTGGCTCTCGCGGGAAGATCTCCGCGAGCGTGAGCCACGCCTGCGCAGTCCGCTGGTCCTGCGCTGTATCGAGGACTACCTCGGCGGCATCCGCCGGCCCCTCGAGCTGGTCGCAGCGCTCACCCTGCAGTCCGCGGCCAGCTTCGCTGCGGTAAGCATCTAGACCCCGTCTCTGTCCTTCGGAAGACGCGTTCAGAACCCCTGCCAGCGTACAATTGGGGTATGTCCTCCCCGTCCCCCTCCACAGTGATCGTCGGACTCTCCGGCGGCGTCGACTCCGCCGTGGCCGCGCTCCTGCTCAAGGAGCAGGGCTGGGACGTTCAGGGTCTCTTCATGAGCAACTGGGACGACGAGGACGACTCCTATTGCACGGCTGCCCAGGACTTCCAGGACGCCCGTGCCGTCGCCAGGGAGCTCAATATCCCGTTGCACCGGGTGAGCTTCGCCGCGCAGTACCGTGACCGCGTTTTCGAGTATTTCCTCCGCGAGCAGCGTGCCGGCCGCACTCCCAACCCGGACGTCCTCTGCAACCGCGAGATCAAGTTTGGGGTAGCGCTGAACTACGTCCGCCGTCTGGGTGGAACGCACTTCGCCACGGGCCACTACGCCCGACTCGTCACACGGGCCGATGGCACGACCGAGCTGCACAAGGCGCGCGACAGTGCGAAGGACCAGAGCTATTTCCTGCACGCCGTCGCAACCGAGCACCTCGCCGCATCGCTGATGCCCCTCGGCGAGCTGGAAAAAGGGGCGGTCCGTGAGCGTGCACGCCGTGCGGGACTACCCGTATTCGACAAGCCCGACAGCACCGGCATCTGCTTCATCGGCGAGCGCCCCTTCCGGGAGTTCCTCGGGAAATTTCTCGACAAGACTCCGGGTCCGATCGAATCGCCCGATGGCGAGCGCCTGGGAACCCACCAGGGCCTGGCGTTCTACACACTCGGCCAGCGAGGCGGCCTGCAGATCGGTGGCCGGCGCGGCCATTCCGAGGAGCCCTGGTACGTAGCCGTGAAGGACGCCAAGCGTAACGTGCTCGTCGTGGTCCAGGGGCACGACCATCCGCTCCTTACGAGCGAGGCGCTTACCACGGGTCCGATGCACTGGCTGACCCGTGAGCGGCGAGGTGATCAGTTCCGATGCACGGCAAAGGTACGCTACCGCCAGGCCGACCAGGGTGCATTGTTCGTACCGGAGTCGGACGGTACGGCGCGCCTGGTATTTGACGAGCCTCAGCGCGCCGTGACCCCGGGCCAGTACGCCGTCATCTATGAGGGTGACCGCTGTCTCGGCGGTGCTGTGATCGAGACGGTCCTGTCTGCTTCGTGCGCGCAAGAAGCAGCCGTGCAGCCGACAAAAACCGCGCTTTTTGCCGGCGGCCTACGGAGTAATGTCCGATGAAATTGCCGCAGGCAATTTCGTCCAATCCAATTATAATCCGCGCGCTTTTCATTGCGGAGGATTCATGACGGACAGCTTCAAGGCGCGTTCCACGCTCAACGTAGGCAATCGCAAGTACGAAATCTGGAGCATGGCGGCCCTGCCGCCCGAAAAAGTAGCGCGTCTGCCCTACTCGTTGAAGATCCTCCTCGAAAACCTCCTTCGCTTCGAGGACGGTGTGAACGTGACACGCGCCGACATCGAGGCGCTGCTGAACTGGGACCCGAAGGCGACGCCTTCGTATGAAATCGCGTTTACTCCTTCGCGCGTCATCCTTCAGGATTTCACCGGCGTTCCGTGCGTCGTCGACCTCGCAGCGATGCGCGATGCAATCGTGCGCCTCGGCGGCGACCCGGAGCGCGTGAATCCGCTCGCACCCGCCGAGTTGGTCATCGACCACTCCGTGCAGGTGGATGAATACGGCTCGCCGGGCGCCCTCGCGGCCAACACCAAGATTGAATTCGCCCGCAACGGGGAGCGGTACTCCTTCCTGCGTTGGGGCCAGACGGCCTTTCGCAACTTCGCGGTCGTTCCTCCCAACACGGGTATCGTCCACCAGGTCAACCTGGAATACCTCGGCCGCGTGATCTTCGACGCCGAAGTCAACGGAACCTCCAAAGCCTATCCGGACACCCTGGTCGGAACCGACTCCCACACCACGATGATCAACGGCCTGGGCGTCCTGGGCTGGGGCGTCGGCGGTATCGAAGCCGAAGCGGCGATGCTCGGTCAGCCCGTCACCATGTTGATTCCGCAGGTCATCGGCTTCCGCCTGAGCGGCAAGTTGCCGGCCGGCGCCACCGCGACCGATCTCGTGCTCACCGTCACCGAGATGCTTCGCAAGAAAGGCGTCGTCGACAAGTTCGTGGAGTTCTTCGGCGACGGACTTGCGAATCTGCCGCTGGCCGATCGCGCGACCATTGCCAACATGGCGCCGGAATACGGCAGCACGTGCGGCATTTTCCCGATAGACGAAGAGACCATCCGCTACCTCGAGCTGTCGGGCCGCTCCAAAGAGCGCATCGACCTCGTGACCGCCTACGCCAAACATCAGGGCATGTGGCGGACGCAGGGTCAGAAGGCCGCCGACTACACCGACGTGCTCGAGTTGGATCTCGGCAAGGTCGAGCCCAGCCTCGCCGGCCCGCGCCGTCCACAGGACCGCGTGCCTCTGAAGACGGCGAAGACCGTTTACGAAACCAACGCGAAGAAATCCTCCGAAGAGCGCGCGGTCAAGACGCCCGCCGCGAAAGGCACCGCGTCGGTTACTCTCGACGGTCAGACGTTCGAGCTCAAGGATGGCGCGGTTCTCATCGCCGCCATCACGAGCTGCACCAATACCTCGAACCCGTCAGTCATGCTCGGCGCCGGCCTGCTGGCCCGCAAGGCGCATGAGAAAGGCCTGAAGGCCAAGCCCTGGGTGAAAACCAGCCTGGCGCCCGGCTCCCGCGTCGTCACCGACTACTTCAACAAAGCCGGGGTACTCGGTGACCTGGCCTCTGTCGGATTCGATGTCGTCGGCTACGGCTGCACGACGTGTATCGGCAATTCGGGGCCGCTGAAGCCTGAGATCTCCGCCGGCGTCAAAGCGGGAGACCTCATCGCTTGCTCCGTCCTCTCGGGAAACCGTAACTTCGAAGGCCGCGTGCATCCCGAAGTGCGTATGAACTTCCTGGCGTCGCCGCCGTTGGTGGTCGCATATGCGCTCGCTGGCACACTCGACCTCGATCTGACGAAGGACCCGCTCGGGACCGGCAAGGACGGCAAGCCCGTCTATCTCGCCGACATCTGGCCCACCGACAAGGAAGTGCAGGACCTGCTGCTGAAGGCCATCGACTCGGAAATGTTCCGCAAGAGCTACGCGGGCGTCTTCGCGGGCGATTCCAACTGGAGCAGCATCAAGGTTCCGGCGGGCAAGCGCTACACGTGGGACGAGAAATCGACCTATGTGAAGAATCCGCCCTACTTCGACGGCATGACCATGACGCCGGCAGCCCTGGGCGACATCACCAAGGCGCGCGTCCTGGCCGTGTTGGGCGACTCCGTCACCACCGATCACATTTCCCCCGCCGGCAACATTGCGAAGAACAGTCCCGCGGCACGCTACCTTGTCGAACAGGGTGTGCAGCCGATCGACTTCAACTCATACGGTGCGCGTCGCGGTAACCACGAAGTGATGATGCGCGGTACCTTCGCGAATATCCGCCTGCGTAACCTCCTCGTCCCCGGAGTGGAAGGCGGCGTGAGCGTTCACCTGCCCACCGGCGAGCAGATGTCGATCTACGACGCCGCGATGCGTTACAAGAAGGACAACACGCCTCTCGTCATCATCGCGGGGCGTGAGTACGGCACGGGCTCCTCACGCGACTGGGCGGCGAAAGGCACGATGTTGCTGGGCGTGAAGGCTGTCATCGCAGAGAGCTTCGAGCGTATCCATCGTTCGAACCTCATCGGCATGGGTGTGGTACCCCTGCAGTTCCTCCCGGGCCAGAACGCGCAATCCCTCGGCCTCACCGGCAAGGAAGTCATCTCGATCGCCGGCCTCGGCAGCGGCGACGCCAAGGAAGTGAAAGTGACGGCGACGCCGGAAGGCGGCAAGCCGATCGAGTTCAACGTCCGCGTGCGCATCGACACACCGAAGGAGCGTGAGTACTTCCGCCACGGCGGAATTCTGCACTACGTCCTACGGCAGCTCGCGGCGCAAAAGCCCGCGGCCTGACGGCATCCGCCGCCCGGACCTGACTGTGGGTGACCACACCTCGGGCCCGGGCGGCTATGACGTACCAACCGAACGGTTGCCCGTCACGTCGCCTGAAACATCCGACGCGTCGCCCTCACCTCAACTCGTCTTCTTCGATCTCGACGAGACCATCACTCGGCACGACACGCTCCTGCCGTATGCTTGGGGGTTCATGCTGCGTTACACGCCTTGGCGCATTCCGCTGCTATTAGGCGTCCTTCCCTCGGTGATCGGTTACCTCCTCCGCTTCTGGGACGAGAGCGGGGTTAAACAATCTTTTATCCGATGCGCGCTGGGGGGTAGCCGACGCACGACGATCGACGCATGGACCGCTCGCTTTGTGCCCCGCCTCATCGCCCAAAGCGTTTTCGCGGACGCGCTCAAACAACTCGCAAAGCACCGCGACCGTGGCGACTACCTGGTACTCATGAGCGCGAGCACCGACTTGTATGTCCCGGAAATTGCGCGCGCGCTCGGCTTCAGCGAGACAATCTGCACTGGAGTGCGCTGGGACGGCGAAAAGCTGAACGGCTCCCTCACGACACCTAACCGCAAAGGCGCGGAAAAAGCACGCTGCTTCACCGCGCTCGTTGAGGGCCGCGCTGGCCACACAACGGTCGCCTACGGCAACTCCTTCGCCGACCTCCCGCATCTACGCCTCGCCAACCATGGCGTATTGGTCAATGGAAGCAATAAGGCGCGTCGCGCGGCGCAGAGCTTCGGCGTGGTTTGTGTAGACTGGCACTGACGCAATCTTTTGGCCGGTTCGCCGGTCTAATGCGTGTAGGAGATGCCAACGATGAAGTTCCAGGTACCGCGTATTGCTCCGTCGGATATCACGCCGCAGCACGTTTTTCTCAACCGGCGGGCGATTCTCGCAAGCCTGTTGGCGACCGGCGCCACCTCGGCGCTGAGGACGACCGACGCTGCCGCGGCGAGCGATCCTCCCGCGGGCGGTGCTCGCCTCCAGTACACGCGCAACGCGAAATACAGCGTCAACGAAGCACCCAACAAGTACGAAGAGATCACCAGCTACAACAACTACTACGAGTTCGGTACGGACAAGGAAGATCCGAAGGCGAACTCCGGCTCGTTCAAAGCCGAGCCGTGGAGTGTCACGGTTGACGGCGAAGCCGAAGTGAAAGGCAAGTTCACTCTCGAGGACATGCTCAAGGGATTACCGCTCGAGGAGCGGATCTACCGCTTCCGTTGCGTCGAAGCGTGGTCCATGGTCATACCGTGGGTGGGCTTCCCGCTGAGCGCCCTGCTCTCCCGCTTCAAGCCGACCTCGAAAGCGAAATACGTCGAGTTCACGACCCTCTACGATCCGCGACGCATGCCCGGACAGCGCGTGCAGGTCCTCCGCTGGCCCTACGTCGAGGGACTTCGTATCGACGAGGCCATGCACCCGCTGACCCTGTTTGTCGTGGGTCTCTACGGGCAAACACTGCCCAACCAGGACGGCGCACCGTTGCGGTTGATCGTGCCGTGGAAATATGGCTTCAAGTCCATCAAGGCCATCGTCAAAATCAACTTCACCGAGCGTCAGCCGCACACGGCGTGGAACGACGCGACACCGAACGAGTACGGCTTCTACGCGAACGTGAATCCACAAGTGGACCATCCGCGCTGGAGCCAGGCATCCGAGCGCCACATCGGCGCCGGGCTCTTCAATCAGCGCCGGCCCACCCTCCCGTTCAACGGCTACGCCGATCTGGTCGCCGACCTCTACAAGGGCATGGACCTGAGGCGCTACTATTGAGCAACCGAACGGTTGCGCATCGAGCCGGGCCGGGCTAGTATGCAACCCGGAGGTTGCATATGAACACGACCAGCACTGACCGCATCGAAAAGCAGATCCTGATCAAGGCCCCCCGCAAGCGGGTATGGCGCGCCCTCACCGACTCGGGCGAGTTCGGCGAGTGGTTCCGGGTGAAGGTGACCGGGGCCTTCGCTTCCGGAAAGCCGGCCTCAGGGCGGATTCTCCACCCCGGATACGAGCACCTGACCTGGAGCGTCACCATCGAGAAAATGGAGCCCGAGCGATTTTTCTCCTGGCGCTGGCATCCCAACGCGATCGACCCCAAGAAGGATTACTCCCACGAGCCCAGCACGCTCGTCGCCTTCGAGCTCGAGGAAGTCCCCGGCGGGACCTTGCTGAAAGTGACCGAGTCGGGCTTCGATGGGATCCCCCTCGACCGGCGGGAGCAAGCCTTCCGTGGGAACTCGGAGGGCTGGTCGATTCAGGTCGGCAACATCGAGAGATATGTCAGCCAACA
>DAITMW010000229.1:0-12334 GCA_036834945.1 Steroidobacteraceae bacterium | reverse complement strand
GGTCCTGGCCGATGGTGTCGAAGAACGAGCCGAGGCGGTCCACGTCGAACAGCTCACGGGCCAGCGCGGAGGCCAGGTCGAAGCGGAAGCCATCGACGTGCATCTCCAACACCCAGTAGCGCAGGCTGTCCATGATGAGTTGCAACACGCGCGGGTGCTGCAGGTTCAGCGTGTTGCCCGTGCCGGTGAAATCCATGTAGTAGCGCGGGTCATCGGGCAGGAGGCGATAGTACGAGGCATTGTCGATGCCCCGGAAGGACAGTGTCGGTCCCATCTGGTTGCCTTCGGCCGTGTGGTTGTACACGACATCGAGAATGACCTCGATTCCGGCCGAGTGCAGCGTTTTGACCATCGTTTTGAACTCGCTGATCCGCCCGACCGACGAGTAGCGCACGTCGGGGGCAAAAAAGCCGATGGTGTTGTAGCCCCAATAGTTGCGCAGACCCTTCTCGATCAGGGTCCGATCATCGACAAACGCATGGACGGGCATCAGTTCCACTGTTGTGATGCCCAGCCGCTTGAAATGCTCGATGACGGGCGCGGTGGCAAGGCCCGCGTAGGTCCCGCGCAGTTGCGGCGGAACTTCGGGATGTCGCATCGTGAGCCCGCGGACGTGGGCTTCGTAGATTACGGTGTCGTGCCAGGGAACCCGTGGTGCGCGGTCGTCGCCCCAGGTGAAGGCGGGATCGATGACACGGCACTTCGGTGTCCCAGCCGCGCTATCACGCTTGTCGAATGACAGGTCCGCCTTCGAGTGCCCCACCCGGTAGCCGAAATGCGAGTCGCTCCAGATGAGCGGTCCCTGCAGATGCTTGGCGTACGGCTCGATGAGGAGTTTGTGCGGGTTGAAGCGGTCACCCTTCTCGGGATCATAGGGCCCGTGGACGCGGTAACCATACAACAGTCCGGGACGCGCTTCCGGAAGGTAGGAGTGCCAGATCTCATCGGTGCGCTCGCGCAACTCGATCCGCTGCAGCTCGTGGCGGCCGCTCTGGTCGAAGATGCACAGCTCCACTTTCTCGGCGCGGGCGGAGAAGAGTGAGAAGTTGACTCCTTCACCGTCCCAGGTGGCGCCGCGGGGATAGGGCTGGCCCGGCCAGACGGCGGTGATGGGGCGATTGTCAGTGGGCGCACGGTGGCGGCGTGTGTGGGTTTCACGCGCGATCGGCTCGGGTGGCTCCTCGTGGCATGTCGTTTCGTTATCCATGTTGGTTTGGCCCGGCCGCTACTCGGCGAACGCGATGAGGCTGCGCAGTGGAATGATCGCCCAGTCGGGGCGATTGCCGAGCTCGTAGCGCACTTCGTAGAGTGCCTTTTCGATCTCGAACAGCTGCAACAGCGGGCGCATCTCGTCCAGCGACGTGTACAGGCCGTGAGTGCAGGCGACGTCGTCGTACGCCGCGATGAAAGTCTGGCGGGTCTGCCGCTCCCACATCTCGAGCAGAGGCTCGAGTGTGTCGGTGTGATTGGCGACCACCTGTGTGCCGCGTTGGAGGGCCGCACGTCGCGCATATGCAAACGAGCGCAACATTCCCGCGACATCCGTCAACGGCGACTGTTTCCGGCGTCGCTCGCTCAGCGGACGGCCCGGCTCGCCTTCGAAGTCGACGAGGATGAAGTCATTGCGCCGTACGAGGACTTGCCCGAGGTGATAGTCGCCATGGATGCGCGTCTTGATTCCCTTCGGCACGCGTGACACCGATGCCTCGATCCGCCGTGCCAACAGGGCGCGCCGTCTCAGGAGTGATTCGGCGTCCTGCGCGACATCCTGCGACAGCTGCCCTAGTTGCTCGCTGAGCAGGGAGAATGTCTTCTCAACTTCGTCCAGAGCGCGGGTCTTCCATGTCTCGATATCGACCTCGGTAATGGGTTCCGGCACGAAAGCCGGATTTTCAGTCGGCCGCGACAATGCCACATGCAGCTCGGCGGTCCTTATCGCGAGCGTACGCATGAGCGCCAGGTACAGGCCGTGAGCGTCCTCAGCAAGCGGGGTGCCGACGCGACGGTCCTCGAGGAAGCGCACCAGGTAGTTGACGGTGTAATCCCAGCCGTCACCCTGGTTCATGACAAAGGCCTGCAGCAGCGCCAGGGTCATCATCGTGCCGTCCGCCGATTTGTACTCTACGGCACCGGCGACCGGCACGATGTTAGGAAATTGCGCGACCTCGGTGAGATAACGCCCGATCTCCAGCTCGGGATTCTCGCCGGGCTGCAGCTTGCGATAGATCTTCAGGAAGAACTGGTCGCCCACGCGGACGGTGGTGTTGCTGCTCTGGCCGGGGCCGGGCGTGACGGTGAGCACGGTGGACTTGTCACCGCGCAGGTCGGGGAACAGCCGGGTCGGGGAACAGCTGATGTGGCCTGCGTGAGTGTCCAGCTCCAGTGAAACGCCGATCGCGTCCACTACGACTCGGCAGAAGTTCTCATCCAGGCATGCATCGGCGAGGACGCCGACTGTGGCCTGTTGCCGCACGCGTGCGATGGCGGCCGGCTGCAATTTTTTCCAGCGGTCCTCTTCTCCATCCTCCACCGCGATGGCCAGCGGGATGAAGTAGGTGTTGGTTTCGGTGGGGCTCTCGATCGTGAAGAAGGTTGCCAGCCAGCGGTCGAGCGAGCTCTCGCGCATGCCATAGTCGGTCAGCCTCGCGCTCACGATCGGCGCGCCCTTGCCTGCGTACCAACGCTGTGTCGCAACGAAGTGGGGGACGACACGGCTCTCGAGCTGCACCCGCAGCCGCGTCGCCAGGCTCTGGCGCCAGGTGGCGACGCGTTCCGGGAAGAAGCTGTTCCAACCCTCCACGAGCACCAGGACCGGCAGGTCCTCGGGCGCCATGCGCTCATCGTGCCACGGTGGTGCCTGCGCTTCGCGGCTCAGTCGGAACCAGTAGAAGCCATAGGCGGGGAGAGTCAGAAAGTACGGTAGCTCGCCGACCGGCGGAAAGGTCGTGCTCCCGAGCAACTCGATCGGCACGGTCCCTTTGTGCTCGGCGAGATTGATCTCCACGGGCTGCGCGGACCGGGACAGGTTCACGACGCACAGAATGGTGTCGTCGCCATACTGCCGCAGGTACACGAGCACCTTGCGGTTGCCGGGGCGGATGAACTTGAGTGTGCCGCGGCCGAAGGCCTGGGAGTTCTTGCGCACCTGGAGCATGCGCTTCGTCCAGTTCAACAGCGAGGAGCGATCGCGTGTCTGCGCCTCGACGTTCACGGCTTCGTAGCCATAGACAGGATCCATGATCGGCGGCAAGAACAGTTGCTGCGGATCGGCGCGCGAGAAGCCGGCGTTACGATCGGGGCTCCATTGCATGGGGGTGCGTACGCCGTTGCGATCGCCGAGGAAGAAGTTGTCCCCCATGCCGATCTCGTCGCCGTAATAGATGATCGGCGCGCCAGGCATGGATAACAACAGGCTGTTCATGAGCTTGATGCGCTCGCCGTCATTGTCCAGCAGCGGCGCCAGGCGCCGGCGGATGCCGAGATTGAGCCGCGCGCGCGGGTCGGCCGCGTAGGCCTGGTACATGTAATCTCGCTCACGGCTCGTGACCATCTCCAGGGTCAGCTCATCGTGGTTGCGCAGGAAGATCGCCCACTGGCAGTTCTCGGGAATGTCGGGCGTCTGTTCCATGATCTCGACAATGGGGTGGCGATCCTCTTGCGCGATCGCCATGTACATGCGCGGCATCAGGGGGAAGTGATAGGCCATGTGGCATTCATCCCCGTCGCCGAAGTAGTCGCGCACGTCCTCGGGCCATTGGTTGGCTTCAGCCAACAACATGCGGTCCGCGTATTTCTCCGTGATGACCCGGCGGATGGACTTGATGATCGCGTGGGTCTCGCGCAGGTTCTCGTTGTTGGTGCCTTCGCGCTCGACGAGGTAGGGAATGGCGTCGAGCCGGAAGCCATCGACTCCGTAGGCCAGCCAGAACTCCATGATGCGGATGACCGCGCGCACCACGTGCGGGTTGTCGAAGTTCAGGTCGGGCTGGTGACTGAAGAAGCGATGCCAGTAGTAGGCCTTCGCTACCGGGTCCCACGTCCAGTTGGATGTTTCGGTGTCGCGGAAGATGATGCGCGTCCCGGCATACTTGTCCGGGGAGTCGCTCCACACGTAGTAGTCGCGTTTCGGCGAGCCCGGCGGCGCCCGGCGCGCCGCCTGGAACCACGGGTGTTGGTCCGATGTGTGATTGATGACGAGCTCGGTGATGACGCGCAGGCCGCGGCGGTGGGCCTCCTGGACGAAATTACGGAAGTCGTCGCGCGTCCCGTACTGGGGATGGATGTTGTGATAGTCGGCGATGTCGTAGCCGTCGTCGCGCCCCGGCGAAGGATAAAAGGGCAGCAGCCAGATCGTGTTGACACCCAGGTCCTGGATGTACTGCAGCTTGCTGGTGAGCCCGCGGAAGTCCCCGGAGCCGTCGTCGGTGCTATCGAAGAAAGCGCGGACGTGCACCTCGTAGATGACGGCGTCCTTGTACCAAAGCGGGTCGCTCGAGGCCGGCCGGTCGACTGGTGCGTTCATCCTGTTTCCCCGTTGAAAACCTTAGGGCAATGCGATGCCCCTACCGCGCGGTACTGCGCGGGTCAAGCAAGGACCATGCCCAGTCCTCGTTACAGAAAAACCATCACAGGAAATAGTCGAAGTCCCGCTCGGTGCGGACGCGGCGGCGGACTCGGAAAATATGTGCAGGGGCGTGCTGCGGATCCAGGGAGACGAAGTTGCGGGCGCCGCGCCACAGGTAGCGGGCGCCCGAGAGCAGGTCGTCCATCTGGAACGCGGTATCGGCCGGCAGCCCGAGTGAGCGCAGGTCGATCGTGACCCACCCCGACTGGGTGTAGTGCGGGTCGACATTGGCCACCACGAGCACCGATTCGGTGCCGCTTTCGTTCGTCTTGCTGTACGCGATGATCATGTCGTTGTCGACGTTGTGGAAGGACACGTTGTGGTCGCTTTGCAGCGGGGTGTTCTCGCGGCGGATGCGATTCACACGGGCGATGAATTCCTGCAGGCTCGAGGGGCGGTCGCGGTCCCAGTTGCGTAGCTGGTACTTCTCGGAGTTCAGATATTCCTCGCTGCCGGACTCGCGCGGCCGGTCTTCCATGAGCTCGAATGCCGGGCCGTAGATGCCGTAGCTGGCACCGAGGGTGGCGGCGAGCACCAGGCGCACCATGAAGGCGGGGCGACCGCCGAACTGCAGGTACTCCGGCAGGATATCCGGCGTGTTGGGCCAGAGATTGGCACGGAAGAATTCACTGACCGGCGGGGAATTGAGCTCGGTGAAATAGGCCTCGAGCTCGCGCTTCGTGTTGCGCCAGGGGAAATAGTTGTAGCTCTGGGTGAAGCCGGCCTTTGCCAGGCGGTACATCACTTTCGGCCGCGTGAACGCTTCGGCCAGGAAAATGACATCGGGCTGCGCGCGGCGGATCTCGGCGATCACCCATTCCCAGAACGCGAATGATTTGGTGTGCGGATTGTCGACCCGGAAGATGCGCACGCCCTGGGCGATCCAGTATTCGAACACGCTCTTGAGCTCGGTCCACAGGGCCTTCCAGTCCGGCGTCTCGAACCAGAATGGATAGATGTCCTGGTACTTTTTCGGTGGATTCTCCGCGTATTGGATCGAGCCGTCGGGCCGCTTCAGGAACCACTCGGGATGCTCGCGCACATAGGGGTGATCCGGCGTGCATTGAAAGGCGACATCCATGGCGAGCTCGATGCCGTGCTCGCCCGCCTTGGCGATGAGGTGCCGGAAATCCTCGAGGGTTCCGAGCTCGGGGTGGATGGACTTGTGGCCGCCGGCCGCGGCGCCGATCGCCCAGGGGCTGCCCGGATCGCCTGCGGCGGCCTTCGGGTTGTTGTTGGGGCCTTTGCGCTCCGTGATGCCGATAGGATGAATGGGCGGCAGGTACAGCACGTCGAAGCCCATCCCGGAGATCTCCGGAAGGAGTGCTTCGACGTCGGCGAATGTGCCGTGTTGGCCAGGAGTGGTCCCCGCGGAGCGCGGGAACAGCTCGTACCAGGTTGAGAAGCGGGCACGCTCGCGGTCGACTTCGATCGCCAACGGGGGCTCGTAGCGGGCGACCGACTGCGGGTCCGGATGCCGGCGCGCCAATTGGTGCACGGCGTCGCTTTGCGCCAGGACAACCCGTTCCTCACGATCGCGAAGCGGGTCCGCGATGGCATTGGCCCAGTCGTTCAGCGCTCGGGCATCGGCCTCACGAAGGCGCTCCGCAACAGCACGTGCGAGCGCAGCACCCTGACGGAGGTCGAGCTCGATGTCCTGGCCCGCCTCGAACTTTTTTGCCAGGCCCTGCCGCCAGGTCTCTAAGTGATCGACCCAGCCTGCGACCGTGAATGCGTAGCGTCCGAGTGATTGTGCGGTGAAGCGTGCCTGCCACCGGTCATTGCCCAGGGAGTTCATGGGCACCGCGTGCCAGTCCGAGGAGCCTTCGTGGCGGTAGAACAGGACCGCCGCTACGGCATCATGCCCGTCTGTAAATACGTCCGCCTCAACCGCTACGCTTTCACCGGTCGCGCGCTTCGCGGGAAACCGCCCGCAGTCCACCTGCGGCGTGATGTTCTCAATAACGACACGGACTTTGCTCACGCCGGCGTGCTCCTTTGGGGCTTCGGGATGTCTCCCAAGCCCCCGGGGCCAGCAACTTTTGCGCCGGCGAGGAAGCGCCTATTCGGGCGTCAGGACGACGATCGACAGCGGGGGAAGCCGCAGGCTCAGGGAGTGGAAATGGCCATGCGAGGGCAGCGGAGCCGCCTCCAGGCCGCCGAAGTTGCCGATGCCGCTACCGCCGTAGTAGGGCGCGTCGCTGTTGAGCCGCTCGAGCCAGCGCCCTCCGCGGGGCACCCCGATCTGGTAGTTGTCCCGCGGCACCTGGGTGAAGTTGCACGCGATCAGCGCGAAGTCGCCCGACCGCCCTTTACGCAGGTACACCACGATGCTCATGTCGCCATTGTTGGCATCGATCCACTGGAAGCCGTCGCCGCTGAAATCCACTTCGTACAACGCCGGTGTATTGCGATAGAGGTGGTTGAGATCGCGCACCCAGCTATGGACGCCGGCGTGCAACGGATATTGGAGTACGTGCCACTCGAGACTCTCGTCGTGCTGCCATTCGCGCTTCTGACCGAAGTCGCAGCCCATGAACAGCAGCTTCTTGCCCGGGTGGGTCCACATGTATCCCAGCAGCAGGCGCATGTTGGCGAACTGTTGCCACTCGTCGCCGGGCATCTTGCCGATGAGGGAGCCCTTGCCGTGCACCACCTCGTCGTGGGAGATCGGCAGGACGAAGTTCTCGGTGAAGGCGTACCAGATGCTGAAGGTCAGCTTGTTGTGTTGATATTTACGGTGGACGGTCTCGGTCTGGAAGTACGCGAGCGTGTCATGCATCCAGCCCATGTTCCACTTCATGCCGAAGCCGAGTCCGCCCAGGTAGGTGGGGCGTGAGACCATCGGCCAGGCGGTCGATTCCTCGGCGACCGTCTGGGTATCGGGATGATCGCGATAGACCGCGAGATTCAGCTGCTTGAGGAACTCGACGGCGTCGAGGTTCTCGTGGCCGCCGAAGCGGTTGGGAATCCATTCGCCGGCGCGGCGGCCGTAATCCAGGTAGAGCATCGAGGCGACCGCATCCACGCGCAGTGCATCGATGTGGTACATGTCGAGCCAGAACAGTGCGCTGCTGGCCAGGAAGTTGCGGACCTCGGAGCGGCCGTAGTTGAAAATCGAGCTGTTCCACTCGGGGTGATAGCCCTGGCGCGGATCGGCATGCTCATAGAGGTGCGTGCCGTCGAAATACGCCAGGCCGTGCTCGTCGGATGGAAAATGCGAAGGGACCCAGTCCAGGATGACGCCGATCCCGCGACGATGCAGGTAGTCGACGAAGTACATGAAGTCCTGGGGCGTGCCGTAGCGCGAGGTCGGGGCGAAGTAACCGGTGACCTGGTAGCCCCAGGAGCCGTAGAACGGGTGCTCCATGACCGGCAGGAGCTCCACGTGTGTGTAGCCCATATTGCTGCAATAGTCGCCGAGGGCATGCGCCAACTCGCGATAGTTGAGCGAGCGATTGTGCTCTTCAGGTATGCGCCGCCACGATCCGAGATGCACCTCGTAGATGGACATCGGTGCATCGAGTGCATTCGCCCGAGACCGTGATCTCATCCATTCTTCGTCGCCCCATTCGTATGAAAGGTCCCAGACCACGGACGCCGTCCGTGGCGGCACTTCGGCGTAGAAGGCGAACGGATCGGCCTTGTCGACGCTGTAACCCGCATGTCGCGAGGCGATGTGATATTTGTACAGTGTTCCGGGGCGAACACCGGGTACGAAGGTTTCCCAGATTCCGGAGGAGTCGTCGCGCGCGCTCAGGGTGTGGGAAGAGGGATTCCAACCGTTGAAATCACCTACGATTGAAACCGACGCCGCGTTCGGCGCCCACACCGCGAAGTGGGTGCCCTGCTCCTGTGCGTGCGCGCCCAGCTTTTCGTAGGCGCGCACGAATGTGCCTTCGCGAAAGAGATAGATGTCCTGTTCGGTGAGCAGCATGGCTGGAGTCTAGCAAGTCCTATGCCTATAGTTTCGCCCATACCGCGGCGCCGTGCGCCGCAGGCGCGTCTCCGGGTCGCCCTGTTCGGAATCATTATGGCCGGGATCATCATGACAACCACAACCGTGCACGCGAGCGATGCCCAACAGCGCACTCCGATCGTGATCGGCCACCGCGGCGCGAGCGGTTACGTGCCGGAGCATACGCTCACTTCGTACTTCATCGCGATCCAGGATGGGGCCGATTACGTCGAGCCCGATCTCGTCATGACGAAGGACGGCGTGCTCGTGGCCCGCCACGAGAACGAGATTGGCGGAACCACGAACGTTGCCGAGCATCCCGAGTTCGCCTCCAGGCGTGCCACCAAGGTTATCGACGGGACGCCCGTGACGGGATGGTTCACGGAGGATTTCACACTCGCCGAGCTCAAGACGCTGCGTGCGCGGGAGCGTATTCCTGACACCAGGCCGTCCAACACACGCTTCGATGGTCAGTTCGAGATTCCGACTTTCGAAGAGATTCTCGCTCTCGTGCACGGCGTGGAGGAGCAGCGCGAGGTCCGTGCCCGGCAGCTAGGTCAGCCGGCGCCGCACCGTATCGGCGTTTACCCCGAAACAAAACACCCCACCTATTTCGCGAACGCCGGGTTGCCCATGGAGGAGTTGCTCGTGCGCACGCTCGAGCGGCATGGTTACAAAGGCCGGCAGGGGTTGGCCTACATCCAGTCCTTCGAGGTCGGTAACCTCCAGGCCCTGAGTAAGATGACCCAACTGCCGCTCGTACAGTTGATCGAGGCAGAGGGTGCGCCCTACGACTTCGTTGCGAAACACGATCGCCGCACCTACGCGGACCTGATCACGCCGACAGGACTGGCGGAAATCGCAACCTATGCCCAGGCCATCGGGCCCAACAAGCAGCTGATCATTCCCCGCACCGCCGCCGGCAAGCTGGGAAAGCCGACCAATCTGGTGACCAACGCCCACGCGCGCGGCCTGCTCGTCCACCCCTGGACTTTCCGCGCCGAGAATGCGTTCCTGCCGGTGGATCTGCGCCATGGGGATGCGCCAACCGCGTTCGGTGATCTGCAGGGGGAACTGCTGCCGTATCTGCGTACCGGCATCGACGGCTTCTTCACCGACCACGCGGACCAGGGCTTCCGGGCGCGTGCCGCCTTTCTTAATATGCCACGATGAAAATCGAGCTCACTGCGATCGAGGCACGGGTCATCGGCTGTCTCATCGAGAAGCAGATCACCACGCCGGACCAGTATCCTTTGTCGCTCAACGCGCTGGTCAACGCCTGCAACCAGAAGAGCAATCGCGATCCGGTCCTGGATCTCGACGAGCGGACGGTGCAACAGACGGTCGACGATCTGGGGCGCAAGCACCTCATCGTGGAGAAGTCGGGCTTCGGCAGCCGGGTCCCCAAGTACCAGCACCGCTTCTGCAACACCGAGTTCGGTACTCTCAAATTCGATCCGCAGGAGCTCGCCATTGTCTGCGAGTTGCTGTTGCGGGGCCCGCAGACTCCGGGGGAGTTGCGCAGCCGGGCTTCGAGAATGGCCCCCTTCACCGATGTGTCCGAGGTGGAGGCCGCGCTCAACCGGCTGAGTGAGCGCGACGACGGGCCGTTTGTGGTGCGCCTGGCGCGGGAGCCCGGACGGCGGGAGTCGCGATATGCGCATTTGTTCAGTGGCGAGGTCACTGGTACAGCGGACTCCGGAGAGCCGCATGCGGAAGCGCAGGTTGCCGCCTCGTCGGCCGCTGCTTCAGGAGAGCCCCGCGCTTCGCTGTCGACGCCGGCGGAAACGGCATTCCCTGACATGCGGCAGGAGCAACGCCTGGCGAGGCTGGAGGAAGAAGTTCGCGCCCTTCGGGCCGAACTGAATGACTTGCGGACCCGACTGGGCGGCTAGCTCGCGGCGGAAACGAAGCCCATGTCCGCCGAAACGCTGCCCAATGTGGGGCGCCAGACGACTTTCGGCCACTTAAATGAATCAGCTGCGTTTGCGACCGAGTTGCGGTCCGACAAATACCAGCGAGTTCCCGATGGCCTCGGAAGGCGGTGCCTTGGCCGCCGCTTCGAGAATGACCTTGGCTCGTGAGGCGGCCGCGTGGGCTTCGGCCTCCGCCTGGCTGGCCTCCACCGGGTACGCCAGCAGATAACCCTGCACTCCCAACGGTCCACAATGCGCCAGGAAATCGAGTTGCGCCGGTCGCTCGACGCCCTCGGCCACAACCTGTAATCCGAGTCCGTGGCACAGGGCCACGATCGAGCGGACGATCGCCGCCGAGCGCGGGTTGGTATCGACGGCTTCGACGAGCATGCGATCGAGTTTCACCCTGGTGATCGGCAGTTGCTCCAACGAGGTGAGCGACGAATAGCCGATGCCGAAATCATCGAGTGCGATCGAGACACCGAACTCACGGAGCCGGCGTAGCGAGTCGATTGTCGTCGCCCCGGTCTGGAAGACCGTCTCGGTCAACTCGAGCTCCAGGGCACTCGCTGGAAGTCCGGTGACTTCCAACGCGCGCATCACGTGAGCGACGAAGTCACTTTCAAAAAACTGTGGCGGCGAGACGTTGATCGCAACACAGGCGCGATGCCAACCCTGGGCGCGCCAGGCCGCCACCGTCGAGGTGGCAGACCGCAGGACCCAGTCGGTCAGCTCGTGGATCAGTCCGGTCTTCTCGGCGATGTGAATGAACTCCGTGGCGGTCGCGATGCGTCCATCGGGCTTGCGCCACCGCAGGAGCGCCTCCAGGCCGGCCACCTCGAAGGTGTGCAGCGTCACCTGGGGTTGGAACATCAGCATCAGGTCGCCGGCTTCCACCGCCTTGCGGAGCGACTGCTCCAGGCGGAAACGCTGGGCCGCGGCGTCGTAGAGCGCGGCCCGGTACAACGCGAAGCGGTTACGACCCAACTCCTTGGCCCGGAACAGCGCGACATCCGCAGCCTTCAGCAAGCCCTCGGCGTCCTCGGCATGATCGGGGTACAGGCTCGCACCCACACTGGCGCTGGTCGAGAGCGCCCGGCCATCGATGGAGAGCGGCTGCTGGAGTGCCGTCACAATCGCAGCGGCGCGGGATTCAACTTCCTCCGTGGACCTGACGTCTTCGAACAGGATGGTGAATTCATCTCCACCCAGGCGCGCCAGCAGCGCACCGCCGCCCGCGGCGGTGGCCAGGCGCCTGGCGATGCCCTGCAGAACCCGGTCGCCGAAGTTGTGGCCGAGGGTGTCGTTGATGGATTTGAAGTTGTCCACGTCGACGAACAGCAGCGCGAGGCGTTGGCCGGTGGCTGATGCACGGGACAGGGCGCTGGCCAGGCGAGCCGAGAGCTGGCGGCGATTCGGCAATTGGGTCAACGGGTCATGATGCGCCAGATGGTGGAGCTGGCGAGTGCGCTCGGCGACATGTCGCTCGAGCTCCACCTGGTGTGCTCGTAACTCGGCTTCCGCCCGCGAGATGTGATCGGCCATGGCGTTGAACGACTCCGCCAGCTCGTCGATTTCGGCTGAGCCGCCGCGAGGCGCGCGGGCGCCACGGTTGCCGTTGGCGATCAAACGCGTCGCCGCCGTGAGGCGGCGGACAGGGATGCTGATGCTCAAGGCGAGAGCGACCGAGATGAGCAGTACCACGCCCATTACCGCCGCGCCCGTAATGGTAAGCGTTTGTTGCGCGGTCTCGGCTGACGTCGCCGCGTATTGCGCGGCATGGAGTAATCCGAGGCGTGCTGGGTCCTGAAGCTGCTCTTCGACCGCGGCTGTCAG
>DAITMW010000228.1:2048-12421 GCA_036834945.1 Steroidobacteraceae bacterium | reverse complement strand
CGAGCGTCCGCGCGCCCCATGGCGCCAGACGCCAGATTTGGCGTAGGTGATGTCATAACTTCCCCGGACCGATCCATCCACCATGGAAAAGCCGCCGCCGTGCGGAAAGAGGTCGCGATGGGAAGGGAGTGCGAGCGGTCGCGCCGTGGCACGATCGTGGCAGCCCCGCCGTCATAGGAACCTCTTTCCTTTAGACCGGTGGCTTTGCGTCCCCGCCTTTCGACGGGTTTGCCCTTTTCACTAAGACAGCAGTTTCGAAGCGTCGCGTATGACAGTCAAGTCTTTAAGTGTGTCGCGGCTCTCAACGGGCAACAGCACATAATTTTGGATCGTTTTTTTCAGAATATGTCTCAATGCGCCGACAGGACGGAGGTCGCTGGAGCTGAGCCGTTCCAGAAGCGGCCTGCCCCGGCGAAGTGCTTATGGTAATAAGGCTCGTCCAGGTTCCCGTAGGTGACCGTCTGCCCGGAATGGGGCGCATGGATGAAGCGGCCACCCCCTGCATAAATACCCACGTGATTGACGTGACGGCTGTGGATCCGGAAAAAGACCAGGTCGCCCGGAGAGAGTGCGTCAGAAGAAATAGGACGCGCCGCACGCCGTTGCGCATCGGCGGTGCGGGGAATCGCCACACCCGCTTTGTCGTAGGCGTATACCGCGAGCCCGCTGCAGTCGAACCCGTGTAAATCGGCTCCGCCGAAATGGTAGGGAACACCGACGAGCTGCGCAGCGGTCTGCGCAACAAGTACACCACCATTTCCAGGTGGCTCGTCGGACTCGCGCGGTACAGTGCTACAACCAACGAGAAGCAGCACCACCGCGGCAGCGAGTGTATTCCGCAGGCACCTAACCTCGCGCGCCTCCGCGAAGCGCTGCGGAAGGAGCCGGGCTCCAGCTCAGCCAGCCGCGCGGATGTCGCTTATCCCCGAATCAGCACTCATTGTGCGACCTTGAAGGAGCTCTGTCACTGCTTGTCCTGACAGCGGCCTCGCGAGGAAAAATCCCTGTGCGATGTCACAGCGACGCTCGCGCAGAAAATCGAGCTGCTCGACTGTTTCAATGCCCTCGGCAACAACACGCTTACCGAGCGCGTGAGCCATGACAATGATCGTCTCCACGAGCGTCGACGAGGCCGCGTTCTGCGGCACTTCCTCGAGGAAAGTGCGGTCGATCTTGACGGTACCGATTGGGTATTGCCGTAAGTACGACAACGACGAATAGCCGGTCCCGAAGTCATCCAGGGCGAGATGCACGCCCAATTGCGCCAGCCGGCCCAGCGTGGCGCCCGCCGCCTCGTCCGCGAAGACGCTTTCTGTCAGCTCGAGCTCTAACAGAGCAGGAGGTATTCCGTATTTGTCCAGCGCTCGGCGCACCAGCTTCGGAAATTCGATGTGCTTCAGCTGCTGTGCCGAGACATTGAGCGCCAGTCTCGGCGGCGCGATGTTCTGCTCGCGCCAGGTCGCAAGCTGCGCGCACGCCGCATCCAAAACCCAGCCACCGATATCGACGATGAGACCACTCTCTTCGGCAGCCGGGACAAACTCGCCGGGCGGCCGCATCCCGTCACGCGGCGTTTGCCAGCGAAGCAGTGCCTCCACTCCCGTAAGACCGCCGTCCGCGACAGAAAACTGCGGCTGGTAAAAGAGCGAAAACTCGCGTCGACGCAGCGCTCGCTGCAGGCCCGTCTCGGTCGCCGCTACGGAGCTCGTCGACAAGTGCGGATCGAAAAACATCGTGCAGCCCCGCCCCGCATCCTTGGCACGATACATGGCGGTATCCGCATTGCGCATGAGGTCGTCGATGGTCGTACCGTCATCAGGAAACAGCGTGATCCCGATGCTCGCGCAGACGAAGTGATCGCGGCCACCGATGTTCACCGGCAACTGCAGGAGTTGAATGATCCGGTCGCCAACGGCACGGGCCGCATCGGGATCCACGACGTTACGCAGGATCACGGTGAATTCGTCGCCACCCAGGCGGGCGACGGTGTCACCTTCTTTCGTGCATGAGCGCAGCCGCTGCCCGACGATGGTCAGAAGTTGGTCACCCGCATTGTGGCCGACGGAATCGTTGACCCGTTTGAAATGGTCGAGGTCGATGTAGAGCAGCGCGCCCCGACTCAAGCCGGCCGTGGAGTTGGCCAACTCCTGCGCCAGCCGATCGCGGAACAGAATCCGGTTCGGCAACGCCGTGAGCGGATCATAGTGTGCCTGCCGATACAGTCGCTCGTCGCGCGCACTCTTGGAGAGCGCGACAGCCAACCGATCCGCGAACTGTGTCCCGGAGGTCGCGAGATAAGGGTCGGCGGTCGGCGCCTCCCGATAACCCACGGCCAGGATGGCTTCGACACGCTCAGAAACGCTCACCGGCCAGACCCAGAAGAACTCCGCCCCGATCTCCTTGAGCGGTTTCAGGAAGCTGTGGCGCATGTCCTCAAAACGCGCGACGGTGAGTCCGTGGCTCTCGCCCGCTAGCGTTGTGATCATGTCCTCGTCGAGTTCTACCCGGCGTACCGGAAGATCCGTGAGGCCGGATCCAGCGAGATAGACTCGTCCGCGACCCGGGGCATCCGAGTCGCGCAGCGTAATACCCACGCAGTCACACCGGGTTACCGTCTGTACCCGCGAGAGAACGGCATCGAGTACTTGCTCGAGACCGGCGGAGCCGAGCAGGAGTTTGTCGATCTCGCCGAGAGTTTCGAGTGCATGAAGTTGATCGCGCAGCGTAGTGGCACTGCGGTTGAAATCCCCGATGAGACCGCGCATCTCGTCGGCGCCCGGTTCGGTCATCGGCTCGTAACGACGCGACTGGAAGGCCGCCAGTCCGCTGCGCAGGGCACGTACCGAGGGCAGGTACCGCCGCGCGACATACATTCCGGCAGCGATGGCGCAAACGAGGATCGCCAACAGGATGAGCGGCAGGAGCTGCCAGACATGTTGGGAGCGCGCGAAGAACGACTGTTCCCGGCTGAATGTGACAACGGCCCAGGGCACACTGGTGATGCGCTCGTTCGCGAGCTGCAGCGGTTTGATGATCCCGTGCCACCCCTCGCCGGCGTCCTGCCACGAAATCTGATGAGTCGTACCGGCCCGTTCGCCCGAGAGGGTGATGTTGTCCGCAAAGATGTGTGTCGCATCAACCGACAAGGGGCCGACGTCGTACAGCACCTTGGCGTTGGCATCCACTACCGCCAGCGTCATATATGACGGCAACTCGACACGCTTCCACAGCCAATCGGGCGCCAACTCGAAATACGCCAGACGGTCGACACCGCCTGCGGAGACAGCCTGGACGAGGAAAGCGGACGTCAATTGTCCCTCGAGGGTAACCGACAGCAACACGGTCTCTCCGGCTTCCAATGCCACGAGTTGCGCGGGGCTCGGCCGCAACGTCGTCACACCGCCGGATAGCAACCCGTCACGATCTACAATCACGACGGATTTGAACGCGCTCGAGTTGGCAACCTGCCGCTTGAGAGTGACGCCGTCGGTACCGACATCCCCGGCGGTGAGTGTCAGGACTATGGTCTCGGCCGCACTGAGGCGCGACCGGATGACCTCCGCATAGAGGCGACTGATTCCTGAAAGCTGGCGCTCGAGGCTACCCGCGGCCGTTGAATCCGCATCGCGCGCGAAGAGAATCGCGAGCAACACCGCGGGCAGCGCGGCACATACGGCCGCAACCAACGCGATACGTCGTCCCATGCGACTCATCATGGGCACCCAGTCCATTCCAGAAGCTTCCTGCAAGGGGGTTCCTCAGCTCGCACACTCTGTTCGCGACGCGATATGCGTCGCCGAATGCGGCGTCACTGAGATTGTGCGAGCCGGGGACAATCAGGGAATGTTAACCAGGTCACGATACGTCGTGAGCGTTGCTTGCGAACCACGACTTGCCCGACTACATCATCCTCAACGCCGCTGTCTGGCCGCCTTCGGATCAGCGAGAGGCACGGTGCGTACCGACTTCAGCCTCGCCAGTGCCTCCATTCCAGAATAGGTGTAGCGTTGCACGCCCTTCCTGCCCGAGCGCGTCGCTCCAACGATGGCAGCACCGACGGTCTTCGCCGAAATCGCGCGATAGACCTCACGCTCCCCGCGTAAGAAAGGATTCGCCAATGGCATGACCAGCAGCGCACCGAGCTCCAATATACGCATCTGACTTCGTAACCCGAGCAGCGGGCCGGGCTGCAAGATGTCAAGTGAAGCGAACCCGACGGCCGAGAGCGCCTCCTCCATCTCGCCTTTCGTGCGCAGGTAGAAGTTCTTCGACTCCGGGTTGGCTTTGGCGGATGACACGACGATGAAGCGCTGCGCCTGAGCAGCCTTCGCGGCACGCGCGAACGACAGAACGTAATCCACGTCGACCCGGCGGAACGCCTCCTGTGAGCCCGCCTCGCGAATCGTCGTACCGAGACAGCATACGGCCACGTGACAGGTCATGCCCTTCAGCTGGGTTTCGAGATCGTCGAACCGCACTATGCGATTTGCCAGACGCGGGTGCTCTTTCCCGAGAGGCCGGCGCGTAATGGCAAACACTCGCGCGATATCCGGCGCATCGAGGAGAGCGTCGAGGGCGTTCTTTCCCACCAGGCCGCTCGCTCCTGCGAATAACACGATCTTGGGCTCGGGATCCGGCATGGTCGCTCCATCCTCTTAGGGTTCTAGTTCTTCAAACCCCAGAACGTACCGTTGTTCTGCGCGCAAACCAAGCGCATGAGCGCGGCGAAGCGAATATTTGTATCAGCCGACATGCCGGTGCCCTCCGGGAACCCGATTGCATGAATGCGCACGACGCGCCGGCCGTCGGGTCCGGGCTTGTTGAGCGCACTGATTCCATCGAGCGCCGCCTGGATGGACTTGCCCGTGAACTCATCTCCCAGCACGAACACGCTGATGCGTTTGTCGGTAGCCCAATACGTGCGGATCGCTTCCTCTATCCCCGGCACGGGATTGGACTGGCTGAAGGCGGTCCAATGCCTGGCGCGCTGGCGGATCTGCGCCCGCTGGTCCTCGGAGTCGGTCAGCCACTTGCCCTTCGTGTCCCCGAACATGTACGTGCCCTGGTCGTTCATGATCTGCAGGCCCAACACATGCGGATAGGAGCTCAGGATCTCGTCGATGATCGCCAGGTTCGCGTCCCAGTGATTGTCCGTCATGCTATCGGACGTATCGACGACGAAAATGACGTATTCGCTATCGACCGGAATACCGCCGATCGCCTGCGTCGCAGGCCGCTTCGCGCGGGCTTGCAAGAGACGCTGCATTTCGGCACTCAGCTTCTGATACGCCGAAACGAGCTCGCCCTCGACCCGGTTCGAGACAGAAGCATCCTGCGTACTGCTGGCGTACTGGCCCTGGATGGCGCTGAGCTCGCCCGCAAGGCGCGCGAGCCTCTGGTGCTCCCGATCTAGAGTCACGCGACTGCCTTGGAGCTCGCGGGTGAGCGCGTCGGTCTCGCCCTGGAGGGTATGCAGCTTGTCCGTCAGAGCCCGGATCTGGCCATTGAGGTCTTTGCGGCTCTTCTCCAGCACCACCGGTCGGCCGACCTCGGTCAACACGAGTAACAGGATGATGGCGCCGAATCCGCAGCAGATGCAGTCGAGGAAGGAAAGGCTGAAGACTTCGACCGAGCGGCGCCGGCGGCTCATGGCCAATCCCTCGCCGGTAGCAGGAGGCTGCCGTCGCTGGTCCGCGCCAGGTGCCAGAAGCGATGCGCGGCTTCCGAATCGCCCTGCATCGGCAAAAGGATGCTGTCGACAGGCACGTGGGCCGGCAGCTGGCCAACAGCCTCATCGAAGTAGCGCGCACGCGTATCGGAATCAATGAGCTTGCGCGTCCCCGCCGTTTTGCCTTGTGTCGGCAATCCATCGGTGATGAGAACGATCTGATCGGGCAGCGGACTCAGAGTACGTGTCGCCGCGAACGCGTTGTAGAGACTCGTACCGTCCGCGGGCACCAAGGCCTGCATTGCTGTCAGACCCCGCGCCATTGCCGCAAGGTCGCCTCCCGGAAGCCACTTGCCCGCCGCATCCGCCAACAGAGGCTGCGCCCGGGTGTTGAAAGTATAGATCTGGTAGGCGCTGCCCGGCGGTATCTGGGTCAACAGCCAATGAACGGTTTCGAGTGCCCGCTGCCATTTCGCGGCCGCGCGCTTGGTGGCATCGTCGGTGTTGCGCAGCCGCAGGACGCTGACGATGTCCTCATGCAACATGCTGGCGGACACGTCGAGCAGAATGAGGATGCGCCGGCCATGCATTCGCACGCCGGTGATGTAGCGCCGGTCACCACCTGTTTTGCGGAATGCCGCGACATCCTGCCCGGGCGGCGCGAGCTCGTCGCTGCCGGCTTCCAACCGCTTCGTACCCTCCTGGAGCGCCTGGATGTCGGCACGCAGCTTCTCTATATGTTGCTGCCGGGAAAGCCGCGTGGAGTCGTAGTTCGATACCTGGGCTCGGTGCGCATCGAGCTCCGCGGCAATGATGTTGTTCCTGGAGGTCGCGCTGGCTACTTCCTGACGCGTCTTTTCCAACGTGTCGCGCAGGGCGGCCAGGTTACGGGTCCCGGTGAGAACCTGCTCATCGAGCCGGCTCACTTCCGCGGACAGATTATCCGTAACGCGCGTTTGCGCTACACCACTTTGGGCACTGACGATCGTGTAGAAAAGAATGACGGCCCCGAAACCGCAGCAAATGCAGTCGAGGAAGGAGAGTGTAAAGACCTCCGTGGTACGACGGCGTTGTGTCACGTTCCGGTCACCCCGCGTCGCGCCGCTGGCGCTTCTCGGGATTTCCTCCTCTATGTTCCGGTCACAGCGATCAGCGAGAACTCGACTCCCGGATCGCCGATGCGCACGCGATCACCCGAGTGCAAACGAACTCGTTCGGCGACACGCTCGCCGTTCACATACGTCCCGAAGCGACTATGATCGATCAGAACCATCTCGCCGCCTTCGCAGACGAGCGTGCAATGCCGCCGTGAAATGCCAGCGAGCCCTTCGGATAACACGATCGTTCGCGGCCCTGCGGGAGAGCGCCCGATCACGAGAGGCGCGACACCGAGCGAATACACCTGCTCCTCCAACAGGAGGTGCGAGGGCACCACGACAGGGCCCTCGCGAGTCCCTAGCCTATGCCGCCTGACTTCACTCACACTTTCCGGCGGCTCCCCCGTGTTGACGGGTAATCGCCGTAGCAAGCGGACGGCATCCGTGTCGGCACGCTCCGGCAAATCGAAGCTCGAAGCGACGGTCGCGGCAAAACCATCCGGGACGCTGATCAACTCGCAATCCACGAACTGCTCCAACACGTCGGGGACCCCGGGCAGGTGCTCGATCATGGCCGGCACCACCAATGCGACCGGCGCTCCGGCAGGACGCAACTCATGAAACAAACGCACCAACTCCCGAAGCACACGCTGCCCGGCCTGGGCAAACTGATCGCGCGTCAGCGTCACCTCGAAGCGTTCCTCTCCTTTGCTCAGCACGGCGTCGACCGCGCCTTCGATCGCCGCCTCACGCGTCCAGCTCGCCAGGGAATCGAACAGCTTCTGCTCGGTGACCGCGTCATGCAGCGGGTCAAAGCGGGTTCGCTTCACCATCGTCGTGCTGACGAGCTCGAGCCACCCCTGATAGAGCGCAACCAGTCCGCCTCGTTCGCTCACCGCGGTGCGCCTGCGCCGTACCTGCGCCCCATCCCGATCGATGTACGTCGTTGCGGCGTGATGCATCCCGATCTCGAGGACGATCGCGCCCTGCTCGAGCCCCAAAGCCGCGACCGACGCGACGGCAGCGTCCACGAAGCCGTCAACGGGCAACGACAGATTGCGCGCGATCGCGAGCATGGCGCTCAGTCCGTGCTCCGAAGCAAGCGCGGGAGTTGCCATCCAAACAGTCTCGCCCGATGCCGGAGGTTGTGCCGCGAGCCGCCTGACCAACTCCGCGGCCACGAGAGCAATCGACCGTTCGGTTGCAGCAGGCTGACTGAGTAACGCACTCAGATGCCGGGTGGACGTCGCTGTTGGATGGCGGCGAAGGGCATTCCAGGCATTCGCCCCTGCAGGCTCACCCGCACTCCCGTCCCACACCGCACTGGGAGCGACCGACAGGACATGACCGTCCCTCGCGAACGAGACTGCTCGATCGTCGAGCTGAATGACGAACGGATGCATCGCCGTCAGGTGTCGTTCGGGAAGCTCACGTTGTTGTCGGCGGACTGCTTGGGATCCGGGACGATGGTGGGGTCGTCACGGATGGTGGCGGATTCCTCGGGCACCTGCGGTGCGCCGGACGCGGGAGATTTATTCACGCTTTTTGCAGGCGCCGGGTGTGGCGCAACTGCAGGTTGCGCGATCGATGGTTGATTACCCTGCTCGGCCGCGCGGGTCTGCAAGACAGCGACGCCTGCGCAGACCACAATCACAGATGTCAGAATACCGATCGCTCGTCGTGCCTTGATCATGACTTCATCTCGGTGTGTTGGTTTGACCGGCCGGAACGAGGTGATACTGCACCGTGCGATCGAGACCGGCCTCGGGGGTCACCAGGGTCTTGAAAGGTTGGAACCCCTCCTTGCGCACCTCAATCCTGTGCCCGGTCGCGGCAAGCTCAAAAGACTGTGGCGTCTTGCCACGCACGATGCCATCGACCAGAACCTCGGCGCCTGAAGGCTCACCCTGCACGCTGACGCGGGCAAGTATAGGCTCCATCCGCGCCAGCACGGAGAGCTTGCGCCCGGGCTCGGCGAATACCGCGCGGATCCAATTCTTGTAACCAGGGGCGCTCAGGACGACCTGGTGAGCAATGCCCGAAGGCAGATCCATTTCCGCGGGAGTGCGGCCGAGATGAGTGCCAGCGACCGTTGCGTCCGCGCCGGAGGGCTCGGAGCGCAGCACCAGGTGAGCATCCGGCTGACCCAGAGTGACTGGCCCGACATTCATAGTCTCACCGGCCTTCAGTACGACGCTGCTCTCCCAGGCTTTCCTCCCTGGAGTGGTGATCTGCACACGCCGGACTCCCGACGGCGCCGAAATCGTCACTGGTGTGGTACCTCCCTCGACACCATCGACGCTCACCTGGGCTCCTTCCGGGATGGACAGCACCTTGAGCGATCCCCATGAGGTCTGGAGTGTGGCCTTCAGGTCCTGGCGCTCTCCGGCCCCCTGTATGGTCAGGTTGGTGACGTAGTCGAGGTACCGCGGAGCGCTGATCAGGACCGTGCGCTCGCCAGCCGGCACGCTCAACACGCCCGGAGCGCGGCCAACCTCGACGCCATCGACACTGACAGTAGCGGCAACCCCACCGGTATCGACATTCAGCTTTCCGGGCAGCTTCTCGAGCCGCAGACGCACATTGTTCGTGTCGTCACTCCGGACCTCGACAGCGCTCTGTGCGGCAATGTATCCGTCGCGCTCGGCTCGAACCACGTGCTTCCCGGGCAAGAGCATCAGTTGTCCGGGATTGTGAATCGCCACGAGAGTGCCCGGCGTCAAAACGCGAGCATCGCTGGGATATACCTCTACGACAACCGGCTCCAACAGCGCGGCCACCACTGCGAGGACTGCAACAAAGGCCGCGGCAATGCCGGCAAATATCCAGCGTCGCGGGCTCATGGAGCGACCCGGGACCCGCGCGCCTGGCTCGGTGGATTTGGCCAGCGGAATGATGCGAAGGGTCGCCAGCGGTTGAATTTCGACGTCCTCGTCACCGTCCTTCCCGACAATCAACGTCGCCAGGGTGGCTGCAGGCGCGACAGTTGCGTTTTCGGCAAGATGATGGACATCGATTCGGAGCAGGGTGCGTGACGCGTCAGTCACGACAATCTGCGCCTCACCGACAGTGAGTGAGTCATGTTTACGCAGATCGCGCGGCCCGGTTAGGGGGCGACCGTTCACCCATACGGATTTGGCGCGTGGCTCTACGACCCAGATGCCCTTACGGCGGTCGATGAGGCACGCGGGCCCCGGATCGACTCCAGGAACAACGACGTCCGAGTCCTCGCCGCCTAGTGAGGTGGTCTCACCGAGGATGCGCTCACCCAATGGTTCACGAACACGCACCTGCGCGTAGGCGATTGAGCTGATCGGACCGGACTCAGTCACGGCCCAGGCCTGTTCACGATGGGTTCCGCTCTCAGATCGGGTCGGAGCAGCTTACACGGATCGTCTGGGATTCTTGCCCCGGTGCGATGGTGATATCACGACGCACGTCACGATAGCCATCGCGCGTTCCGATGACAGTATAGGTCCCCGGCTTGAGCTCGATGTCGCGCTTCGCGAAGGTGCCGAATTGTCCGATGCTCGGAATGGCCACGTCCGTGGCGTTATCCGATACGAGGGATAGCCGCACGGGCTTGTTCATATCCCCGCGTGTCGTCG
>DAITMW010000228.1:0-1948 GCA_036834945.1 Steroidobacteraceae bacterium | reverse complement strand
TGTCCGAGCGCGTCGGGGACATCGTGTCCGAACGCCAGGCCGCGACCGGCCGGATGGACGACTCCGATTGCGCAGCCTTCTCATAATCGGGCAGCAGCAGTTCCAGTCGCGCGATCTGAGAGCGCAGCACCGGTCCGGACGTGGTCTGCTCATTCGCGGTGACCAGGAGCGCACGGGCCTGCTCTCGCACGGATTGCGAGGCGAGACGCTCCGGTCGATCGATGATCGCCTGCATGGCGGCGTTGAGCTGGGCGCGGGCGGCGGCCCGATTCTTTCCTTCCTGTGCGAAAGCCAGTGAGGGATCGGCTTGCAGAGCCGAGTTGTAAGCCTCGACGGCCTCGTCCCAGCGCTCCTGTGCTTCCAGACCTGCGGCCTTCTGCCGTAGCGTCCCGAACCCTTTCGCGGTCAAAGCCCCTGACACCCGCCGCAAGCCTTCCGCAGCCTCGGAGCCATTCGGTCGCAGCGCGCGTGCCTTGGTGAAGGCATCGCGCGCATCGTCGAGTCGGCCAGCACCAAGTGCCGCGAAACCCGAGCCGACGGCTTTCGCGTAGTTGTCTTCGCCAAGGGCCGCATTGGCACGCGCCAGTCCGGCACGCGCCTTCTCATTCCCGGGATCCATGGACAGCACCTGGCTGTAATCCTGCATGGCACGCGCATAATTCCGGGCGCCCTCCGCGTTCTGCGCATCAGCCAGCAGCGGCAGGACGCCTGTCAGGTTGCGGGTGCGCCGCTGCCCGTCGGCGATGCGGCGATCGTTGGGATCGATACGCCTGGCCAGGTCGAACGCCTGGTTGGCGATTTCCTGCTGACCGGCCGCCAATGCTTTCTGACCCGCGGCGATCTGCGCGGCGAGCGCCTGAGGCGCCCGGCTTTCAACCTCATCCAGAAGGCGTGACGCGTCGGCCAATCTCTCCTGTGCCATCTTGAGGTTGCCGGCATCGTGCGCGCCCACGGACTCGGCCGCGCGCATCTTGGCCATGGCGAACTCAGGGCCACCCCAGATTCCGGCGCCACGCGTCTCGAGCGCCCCGAGGCGTCGATCGAAGTTCTCGCGCGTCGCCTGCAGTTTCACATCGGTCGGATTGGTGCTGTCCGCACCCGTGGCCGGCGAAGTGGCGATACTCGAGGCCGCGGAAGTCGCTTGCTCCGACAGGTTCTTGGTCGCGCGGGTCAGCGCGGCGAAATCGATCGGCAGACTCTGCCCGGTATAGCGCGGGAGCCAATAGAAAACGGCGACGGCCACGCCGGCCAGAATCCCTAACAGGACAATCGGCCAATGGCGACGGCGGATCGGCTCGAGCCGGGACACCCGCGGAATAGTGTCGAGCTGCAGAGTTTCCCACAGTGGCCGGTCGTGGGTCGTCATACTCGGCCCCACTCCACCGATGCCGCCGCCGGCCGCGGCCGTGGCGTAAGTGCCCGAGTGCATCTCGTGCGCCGGCGCATGGCCTTGCACCGTCGCATGTTGTCCTGCCATGGTGGTTGGCGCTTGGTCGGTCGCCTGTGCGGTTGGCACCTGGGCTGCCGGCTTGTACGGAGCGCGGCCCTGCGGTTGAGCGGCCTGCGGCGCGTGCACATAAGGCGCCTGCGGCACGTAGGCATGAGGCACGTGGGCATGAGGCGGCTGCGGCACGTGCGCAGGACGGGCCTGCGGCGCGTGCGCATGAGGCGCTTGCGGCGGTGCTTCCGGTAGTGCTGCCGCCTGCGGCTGGGCGGCCGACGGCTGAACCGTAATCGTCTGGGCGTACAACGCCTGCATCTGATGCGCAGGTGTTGGGAACGATTGCGTGCGGTGTTGGAATGTCGGCTGCGGTGTCTGCGCGTAGGATGCTGTGGGCGTCTGCGGCTGCGAACGCACGGCAGGAACCTCAGACCCCCGGCGCTGTTGCGACTGTGACGCGCCGCCCGGCGGCCAGGTAACCTCGGGCCGCGTCGGCCGTGCTTGCTG
>DAITMW010000227.1:1804-12438 GCA_036834945.1 Steroidobacteraceae bacterium | reverse complement strand
GCACCTTGTCCTCGGGCATTTCCATGCGCACGGCCAGCTCTTCCGGCGTCGGCTCGCGGCCCATCTCCTGCAACATCTGGCGCGAGATGCGGTTGAGCTTGTTGATCGTCTCGATCATGTGCACCGGGATACGGATGGTGCGCGCCTGGTCGGCGATCGAGCGCGTGATTGCCTGGCGAATCCACCACGTCGCGTAGGTGCTGAACTTGTAGCCGCGGCGGTATTCGAACTTGTCCACCGCCTTCATCAGGCCGATGTTGCCTTCCTGGATGAGATCCAGGAATTGCAGTCCGCGGTTGGTGTACTTCTTGGCGATCGAGATCACGAGGCGCAGGTTCGCCTCGACCATCTCCTTCTTCGCCCGGCGGGCCTTCGCCTCACCGATCGAGACCTCGCGGTTCACTTCCTTCAGGTCGTTGATCGTGAGGTGATAGAGCTGCTCGAGCACTTCGAGCTTCTTCTGGCGCCGCTCGATCTCGTCCTTGAACTTGGCCAGGGGCGCCGAGTACTTCTTGGCGGCCTTGATGTGCTTCTGCAGCCAGCGGGGATTCGTCTCGTTCTTCGGGAAGGAGGCGATGAAGTCCTTGCGCGGCATTCCGGCATCGCGCACGGCGATGACCATGATCTCCTTCTCGAGCTGCCGCACTTCGGACACGTGCGTGCGCAGGTTGAGAATGAGCGCATCAAACATGCGCGGCGCGAGCTTCAGCTCCATGAACTCGTCGGCGAGCTTGGCGCGGGTCTTGAGGGTCTTCGGGTCCTTGGCGCCGGCCTTCTCGATCGCCGCCAGCACTCCGACATAACCCTTCGCGATCGAGGCAAAGCGGGTCGCCGCCTCCTCCGGATCCGGGCCGGTGTCGACTGCCTCCTCCTCGCTGTCCTCGCCGCCTTCCTCACCTTCCTCGTCGCTGTCTTCCGAGTTCTCCTCGGCCTCGATCAGCTCCATCTTCGTGGGATTTTGCGGCTGCGCGATCACGTCGGGCGCGTTCGGGTCGATGAAACCGACGATCACGTCGACCAGGCGGGCCTGTCCCGTCTTGACCGGCTCGTACGCCTTCTGCACGAAGTCGTAAGTGGCCGGGTACATCGCGAGCGCACGGCGTACGGCATCGAGACCTTCCTCGATGCGCTTGGCGATGCGGATCTCGCCTTCGCGGGTCAGCAGCTCCACCGTGCCCATCTCGCGCATGTACATACGCACGGGGTCGGTGGTGCGGCCGAGCTCGGCATCGAGTGCGGCCAGCGCAGCGGCGGCCTCCTCGATGGCCTCTTCGTCGGCCGGCTGGGAAGGCTCGGTTTGCAGCAGTGACTCGGTATCCGGTGCCTTTTCGTACACCGGGATGCCCATGTCGTTGATGGTGTTGACGATGTCCTCGATCTGCTCCGGATCGACGATCTCGGAGGGGAGGTGATCGTTCACCTGGGAATACGTGAGATAACCCTGCTCCTTGCCTCGGGCAATGAGCAGCTTGAGCTGGGATTGACGATCTTCAGGCATTACTGGAACACGACGCTCGATACCCAGGGGTTTCTTGTCGACAGCAGTCTTGGCCACAGCGTTCTTGCTCTCAGCGGCCGGGACGGCGTTTTTCGTCTCCGGTGGATGCTGAGCGACTTCTGTGGCGGTCTTGATCTCGACGGGCTTCACCTGGGCGTGGGTGACTTCTGCGGCGGCCTTCTTCGGTGCGGCGGTGGGCTTGGACCTGTCCTTGTCGCGTGCTACAGAAGCGACGGCCACGGTTTTCTCAGCAGCGACGGTCTTCACCGGCTTGCTGGCTTGCGCGGACGGACGTTTCTTGGCGGCGGCGGGAGTGGGCTTGTGCTTACGTGTCGTCATGGTTAGCGGCGGCTGCGAAGGGCTAGCATTTCCCCTATGTGCTGACCGGAGCCGGTCAACTCAAGGGGCGCCAAAGCAAAGCGGGCAATTGTATTTGACAAGGGTGAAAACGCCAAATTCTTCGTTAAGGGGCAGCGCACGTCACGAGCGCGCTTTTCTGAGCATAAGTTCTTGAAATTCCTTCAATTCCTCAGGCTCCAGGCGCGTCCTGCGACTTTTCTCCTCCAGGGCTTCGAGTCGTCTTTCGGCAACCGTGGCCGCAAGCTTGACCAGTGCGCCCCGCAGCTCTCCGGCCGCGCCGGCCGCATCGGTGATGATTTCGTCGCGCTGCAACAGCTTCTGCAACACCTCACCTCCTGGTTTGTCGGCCCAGCGCTCAATAACCTGAGCCGGAATCTGCAGCGGTCGTTCCCGCAGTTCATCGAGCAATTCGCGTAAAAGCTCGATACCGGGCTCCTCGCAGGCGTTCAGACCTGCTCTCTCCTCCACTGTTACCTGCTCCGCGATGGTCGGAAATCTCACCAGTCGTACGATGGACTGGCGGACGAGGCTACCCCGGCCCGCGCTGGTCCGTGCGCGGCCTGGGCTCGCTGTCCGAGTCATGGGCGTCTGTGCGGCGGGAGGCGGGTCCGCGGTGTTCCGCGCGCCCGATGCCGTGCCCCCGCTCGCGCTCCACAGCTGCTCCAGGCGCTGAGGCGCAAGTCCGATAACTCCGGCAATCCTCGCGAGAAGAAGTTCGCGATACACGCCTTCAGAGACCTTCGCGAACAGAGGTCGTGCCAGCTCGGAGAACCGGGCGCGACCGTCGGCGTGAGTTAAATCCGCCTGTTCGGACAGCTCGCGAACGAGGTATTCCGACAGCGGCAGCGTGGTCGTCTCGAGACGCTTCTCGAATGCCTCGCGCCCCTCCTCGCCGACGAGCGTGTCGGGATCATGCCCTTCAGGCAAGAAGAGGAAACGGATCTCCCTTCCTTCGCGGGCTTCCGGGAGCGCGTGCTGCAGCGCTCGCCAGGCGGCGGCGCGGCCGGCCTTGTCGCCGTCGAAGGCAAACACAACTTCGTTCACCAGCCTGAAGATGCGTTTGAAATGCTCGGGGGTCGTGGCCGTACCGAGCGTCGCTACGGCATAAGTGATTTCCGCCTGATGCAATCGCACGGCATCCATGTAGCCTTCGACGATCAGCAGGCGCTTCAGGTTGGAACGGGACCGGCGCGTTTCGTACAGCGCGTACAGCTCCCGGCCCTTGTGGAACAGGGCGGTTTCGGGCGAGTTCAGATACTTGGGCTCACCTTGCTCGATGATGCGGCCGCCGAAAGCGATGACCCGCCCCTTTACATCGCGGATCGGGAACATGACGCGGTCCCGGAAGCGATCGTAATAGTGCTCGCCATCGCGAATCTGACCGCGATCACGCTCGATGACCAGGCCCAACTCGGCGAGCATCCGGCGGTCCGTGTCGGTCGCCCCGAAGCGCCTCAGCACCTCATTCCAGGAATTCGGCGCGTAGCCAATGCCGAAGTGCTCGATGGTGGCGCGCTCCAGCCCCCGGCGCTCCAGGTATTGCCGCGCGCGGGCGTCGCGCGCCAGGGTCTCGGAATAGAAGGTCGCAACCCGTCCCATGAGCTCATATAACGGCTCATCGGCGCGTTTGGTGTTACCGGCGGCCGTGCCACCTTCGTGGGGGACTTCCAGTCCCAGGCGCTGCGCCAGCTCCTCGATGGCTTCCGGAAAGGTCATCCGGTCGTGCTCCATCAGAAACCGCAGCACAGTGCCGTGCGCGCCGCAGCCGAAGCAGTGGTAGAACTGCTTTTCGGGGCTCACCCAGAAAGAGGGAGTTTTCTCGCCGTGAAACGGGCAGCAGGCCTTGTACTCGCGGCCAGCCTTCTTCAGCTGCACGCGCAAGCCGATGATCTCGACGATGTCCGCCCGGGCGATCAACTCGTCGATGAAGCTTTGAGGAATCAGGCCCATGTCTGGAACCGAACATATGAGCGATCAGCGCCGCAGAATCAACACCGCCACCAGCACGGCCAGCAGGAAGGCGCCGAAGCCGCCCAGGATCATCAGCCGCTGGCGCTTGCGGCGGAATACTCCCAGCTCGACCGGTCTGATGTGAACGCGCTGGCCCATGGGTCTGCCGGGCCGGCCCGTTGGTCCGCCGGGCTGCTGGCGGATTTCCAGCACGCCGGACGCGGCGAGCGAATCCGCGGCATCGCGCTCATCATCGTTCAGCTCTTCGAGGGGAAGTGCCCATCCCGGCTCGACTGCACCTTTTCTACGCAGCTTCGCCAGAAGCCGCCGC
Organism: Steroidobacteraceae bacterium; assembly: GCA_036834945.1. GTDB lineage: Bacteria > Pseudomonadota > Gammaproteobacteria > Steroidobacterales > Steroidobacteraceae > 13-2-20CM-66-19. The sequence continues at coordinate 8,299 of DAITMW010000227.1, read as the reverse complement.
TCGCGCTCGAGCTTACGGGTTACCGTGAGGCAGGCAAGGGCGATCGCAATCAGCGCCGCCGCGGAAACCAGACCCTTGCCGGGCAATCAACTCAACTTCTGTTTGATCCGGGCACTGACCGTGCCCATGTCGGCTTTGCCCTGGGCCTTCGCTTTGACGATGCCCATGACTTTGCCCATGTCCTTGATCGAGGTGGCGCCGGTGGAGGCGATCGCCTCGGCGATCAGGGCGTCGACTTCCGCCTCGCTCAGCTGCGCGGGGAGGTAGGCCTGCAGTACGTTGAGCTCCGACTGCTCTTTGGCGACGAGGTCAGCGCGCCCGCCGCTTTCGAACTGCGTGATGGCTTCCTTGCGCTGTTTGATCATCTTCTCGAGCACTGACAACACCTGGGTATCGTCCAGGGTGATGCGCTCGTCGACTTCGCGCTGCTTGATCGCGGCCAATATGAGCCGGATCGTGCCAAGCCGCTCTTTCTCACCGGCGCGCATCGCACCTTTCATGTCGTCGGTGATGCGCTCCTTGAGAGTCATGATTCTTACTTACCGGGGAGCGCGCATCACGTCGCGGGAAAGGCGCTTCATGTGGCGCTTGACCGCGGCGGCCTTTTTGCGTTTCCGCTCCTGGGTGGGCTTCTCGTAGAATTCGCGCCGGCGCAGCTCGGTGAGAATCCCGGCCTTCTCGCAAGCGCGTTTGAAACGCCGCAAGGCGGCATCGAAATACTCGTTCTCGCGAACACGAACGCTCGGCATCGAAACCTCAACTCACTGATCGGTAAGGGAATGTAACCCGCACCCACGAGGGCCCATTGGGACGGGGGGCGGGGATTCTAAGGCGACATGCGAATTCTGGCAATTGAATCCTCTTGTGATGAGAGTGCGGCGGCGGTTCTGGACGCCGATCGGGGCCTCCTGGCGCATGAAATCTTCAGCCAGATCGAGCTCCACCGGGTTTTTGGGGGGGTGGTGCCGGAGCTGGCCTCCCGCGATCATGTCCGCCGGCTGCTGCCGCTGGTCCGGAGCGTCCTCGCGGAAGCTGCTACCGGGTCCGGTGATCTAGATGGGGTCGCCTATACAGCAGGTCCAGGGCTGATAGGGGCTCTATTGACCGGGGCGTCGCTGGCCCGGAGCCTGGCGTATGCCTGGAAGGTGCCCGCCCTGGGCGTCCACCACCTGGAAGGCCACCTCCTGGCACCGCTTCTCGAGCCCGATCCGCCGCCGTTTCCGCACGTGGCCCTGCTGGTTTCGGGTGGGCATACGATGCTCATCGAGGTCCAGGGCATAGGTCGGTACCGGCTTCTCGGGGAGACCCGGGATGACGCGGCCGGGGAGGCCTTCGACAAGACGGCGAAGTTGCTCGGCTTGCCCTATCCGGGCGGCCCCGAGCTCGCGCGGCTGGCCGAGCGCGGCCGGTCCGGTGCCTTCGATTTTCCACGCCCGATGACCGATCGGCCGGGGCTCGAATTCAGCTTCTCGGGTTTGAAGACCGCCGTGGTCCATGCCATCCGGGGCCGGGAAATGACGGACACCCTGCGCGCCGACGTGGCCGAGGGAGTCCAGGAATCCATCGTCGAAACGCTTACCGTGAAGGCGTTGAGAGCTCTCGAGGAGACGGGGCTCGATACGCTGGTCGTATCCGGAGGTGTCAGCGCCAACCGCAGTCTGCGAGAACGGCTGGCCGATGCAGCGCGCCGGCAGGGTGCCCGCGTGTACTATCCGCGCATCGAGTTCTGCACCGACAATGCGGCGATGATTGCGGTTGCAGGCCTTGCGCGGCTCAAAGCCGGACAGCACGACGGTCTGGCCATCGAGGCGCGTGCCCGCTGGCCCCTGGAGTCGCTGCAGCCGGTCTCTCCCTAGCGCGCCACCGAAGGCGCTCGATTACCCCAACAGGAGCTCCCTTGACTGATCCGTTGTATTCCGGCGATCGCGTTTTTCTGCGTGGCCTCACGGCCGAATGCATCATCGGCTTCATCGACTGGGAGCGCAGAGTTCGTCAGACGGTGGTGATCGACCTGGAGCTGCCCGTCGATTGCAAACGTGCCGCGGAGACGGACGAGGTGGCCGACACGGTCGACTATAAGAAAGTGGCGAAGCGCGTGCTGGCCTTCATCGAGGCTTCCGAGTTCAAGCTCGTCGAGACCCTGGCGCATCGCCTGGCGATCACGCTCCTGGAGGAGTTCGGCCTCGAGTGGGTGCGCCTGGAAGTCAACAAACCCGGTGCGATCCGCAATTCCCGTGATGTTGGCATCAAGCTCGTGCGCACTCGCGCCGATCTGACTCCGGCCGCCGCCAGCAGGACGTGATTTCTCGTGCCAGCTGTTTACGTCGCCATCGGAAGTAACGTCGAGCCGGAGCGCAATCTCACGCTCGCAACGGGTGAGTTGCAACGCGAATTCCCGGATGTGCGATTCTCGCCCTGGTATCGAAATCGGGCGATTGGCTTCGAGGGCGCGGATTTCATCAACCTGGTGGCGGGCTTCACGACGGCTTTGTCTCTCGATGAGGTGATCGCCCGGTTGCACGCGATCGAGGCGCTATGCGGCCGTGCGCGGGATGCTCCCCGTTGGGCGCCGCGTTCCATGGACCTCGACATCCTTCTTTATGGCGACCTGGTCCGCGATGAGCCTCGTCTGAAGCTGCCGCGTCCGGACTTGTTGAAGCGCGCCTTCATGTTGGGTCCGTTGGCCGACATTGCGCCGGACCTGCTGCATCCCCTGGAGAAGGTGACGATCGGTGAGCTCTGGCAAAGGTTCGATCGGGCCGCGCACGAGCTGATCGAGGTGAGGTCGGGCACGGGCAGCGGCGGCGGGCTTTAGGCTACCAACCGATGCTGCGTCCTCCATCGATGGCGAGGATCTGCCCGGTGACGTATGGCGCCTCTGCGGCAAAAAACAGCGCCGCGCGCGCCACGTCTTCGGCGGAGCCGGTGCGCTTGAGTGCGGTGCGGTCGATGATGTCGGCCTGGAGGGCTGGGTCCATGCCGTCTTCGGGCCACATCACCGGACCGGGTGCCACGGCGTTCACCCTGACATGGGGTCCTAGCTCGCGTGCGAGCGACCTCGTCAGCATGATCAAGCCGGCTTTCGCGATGCTGTACACCGGGTGCCGGCGTAGCGGACGCATGCCATGAATGTCGGCGAGATTGAGCACGAGCCCCTTGTTGGCGTGCAATGCGGGAGCGGCGGCTTGCGCCAGGAACAGCGGCGCCTTGAGGTTGGTCCCGATGAGGTCGTCCCAGTCGAGCTCGGTGATGTCGCCGACCGGGGTAGGGTAGAAGGACGACGCGTTATTGACGAGTATATCGAGGCCGCCGAACGCCTCGGTCGCCGCGCGTGCCAACGCCGGGAGCTTCCCCGTTTCGAGAAGATCGCCACTCACGAGAGTGGCAGAGCCTGCGCGCACGCTGTTGAGCTCCCGCGCCACATCTGCGGCATCATCCGCAGAGCTTCGATAATGCAGGACGATGTTCGCTCCGGCTCCGTGCAGTGTGCGTGCTATAGCGGCGCCGACACGCCTGGCAGCTCCAGTGATGAATGCGGTCTTGCCGGACAGGCGGGTGTCCGGATGTGCCGACCGCGAGTTGCCTTCCCCGGGCGTGGATTCGTCGTTTGTCATGGCGAGCGATTATGACCTCTTCTATCCCAATCCTCCCACCGCTGTCGCCGGATGAGCAACAGCATTCGGCTGCGGTCGCGGCCCTGCTGCGTGAGGCTATCGCCACCGCTGGCGGCTGGCTGTCGTTCGAGCGCTTCATGGATATGGCGTTGTATGCGCCGGGACTCGGCTATTACAGCGCCGGAAGCACGAAGCTCGGCGCGGGTGGAGACTTTGTGACTGCGCCGGAAGTCTCGGACCTGTTCAGCCGCTGTGTCGCTCGGCAGTGCGCCGAGGTGTTGGCTATTACGGGTGGCGAGATCCTGGAGCTCGGGGCGGGAACGGGGCGCATGGCGGCGGCGGTGCTCGAGTCGCTGGCGGCCGAGGGTGTTTTGCCGGAGCGCTACTCCATCCTGGAGGTGAGTGCCGATCTGGCTGAGCGGCAGCGCGAACGGTTGGGCTCGTTGCCTCCGGTCCTGCGTGAGCGTGTGATGTGGCTCGATCGCCTGCCGGAGCGACCCATTCGCGGCGTTGTGTTGGCGAATGAGGTGCTGGACGCCTTGCCTTGTCAGAGGTTTGTGCTGACCGATGCCGATGGGAGGCCGGCGGCGCCGGTCAGCTCGGCAGCTGGCGTGGACGGACAGGTTGATTTGCGCGGCGGCGTACGGCCGGCCGGCCTCGCTCGGGATGCCGAAGTTGGTCTGCCGCGTGCGCTGCCGGCTGTCCTGGAGTTGGGCGTGTCAGTGGATGGCGACGCTTTCGTCGAGCGCGCAGGGCCGGCAGGGCCGGCATTGGCCGCGGCTTGCGAGTCGCTCCTGGCCGAGTTGCCCCAGGCCTTGCCGCCGGGCTACACCTCCGAAGTGTGCCTGCGCCTGGAGTCCTGGTTGGCCAGTGTTGGTGAGCGTCTCGAACGCGGACTCGTTCTCCTGTTCGACTACGGACTTCCCCGCTCGCACTACTATCATCCGCAGCGCGTCAGCGGCACCTTGCGCTGCCATTACAAACAGCGCGCCCACGACGATCCCTATATCAATGTCGGTGTGCAGGACATCACCGCCTGGGTCGACTTTACACGTGTCGCGGAAGCGGCGCTCGCGGTTGGCCTGGAGGTACGGGGCTTCAGTACCCAGGCTGCGTTTCTCCTGGCCACCGGCATCGAAAGATTCGCCGCCGAGGCCGAAGGTATCGTGGAGCAGACACGTCGCGCCGGTGAGGCCCGTCGCTTGCTCCTCCCCGGCGAAATGGGTGAAGCGTTCAAAGCGATGGCGCTCACGCGCGACTACGATGCGGCGCTCACAGGCTTTGCGCTTCAAGATCTGCGCCACTCATTGTGACGCACGCGCTACCATACGCGCGATCCCGACTTACAGACTCTTTCGCGAACCTTTCGAGCGAGGATTCACGTGTCTGACACAATCAATACGATCGCCCTGGGTGTCATTGAGGGCATCACCGAGTTCCTGCCGATCTCCAGCACGGGGCACCTGCTGATCGCGGAGCACTGGCTGGGCGAGCGCTCGGAGTTTTTCAATGTCGCCATTCAGGCGGGCGCCATCCTGGCGATCGTGCTGATCTACTGGAAGCGGCTGCTGGCCCTGCTCACGCGGTTCGACCAGCCTGAGAACCGGGACTATCTGTTCAAGCTCGCCGTCTGTTTCGTGATCACCTCTGTTGGCGGCCTGGCGGCCGTCAAACTCGGATTCAAGCTGCCCGAGAAGGTGCTGCCGGTTGCGATAGCGGAGCTGGTGGGCGGCGTTTTGATCCTCCTCATCGAAGCCTACGTCGCCAGGAAGCCCCTCAGCGCGACAGTGACGTGGAATGTCGCCATCTGGGTGGGCATCTGCCAATTCTTGTCCGGAGTTTTCCCCGGGACCTCGCGCTCCGCGGCGACGATCTTCGCGGCGATGGTCGCCGGCCTCACGTTACGCCCGGCGGCCACCGAGTTTGCTTTCCTCGTTGGAATTCCCACCATGTTTGCGGCGACGGGCTACGAGTACATGAAGGCGCGCCATGCGAGCGGGTCCCCTGAGGACTGGAATGCGCTCGCCATCGGGTTTGTCGTCTCCGGCATCGTCGCCTTCATCGCGGTCAAGTGGCTGCTGCGCTATGTGCAGTCACATCGCTTCACAGTCTTCGCCTGGTATCGCATCGTGTTGGGCGCCGCGCTGTTGGCGATGATCGGTGCGGGCGTGCTGAGCTAGGCGTTGCCGCTGTCAGCAGCTCAGGTCGTCGAGAATCTTGCCCCAACCTTCTTGAACGCGCGGGGCCATCTCGTCGCTAACGCCTTCGTGGGTCAGGGTCAGTACGCACCCTGATCCTTCCACAGGAAGGATGTCGATACTCACGCGGGTGGTGTCGCTCGTGTATTTCGGGACGCGGAGGGTGAAGACCAGGCGGCGAGGGCGTTTGATCTCGAGATACTCGCCTACGTGCTCGACATCCTCACCGTCTCTCCGGTCGACGAAGGCGAATTTCCCACCGACCCGGGCGTCGACTTCGGCGCGCACCATCGTTCCGGTCGGCGTCGCGAACAGCCAGCGGCTAGCCCGCTTTGGGTCGAGCCAGGCGTCAAACACTCGATCCGCTGAGGCGGAGAAGCGGCGGGTGACTCGTACCAGGGAGAGCAGGTCGGGGGTCATGACTGGGTTCCTTTCCTTTTAGCTTTGTCTTTGTCTCTGTCTTCGGCTTCGGCGCTCAGGAAGGCGTCGAGTGCCGCGAGTTGCTCGCTCCAGAAGCGTTCATAAAAGCGCAGCCAGCCGTCAGCGGCTGCCAGGGGTGCTGGCTCGAGTCGACAGACGTGCACGCGTCCTTCGATCCGGCGCCGTAGCAGCCGGGCGCGTTCGAGTACTTTGACGTGTTTGGATGCGGCGGCGAATGACATGTCGAAGGGAGCCGCCAGCTC
>DAITMW010000227.1:0-1704 GCA_036834945.1 Steroidobacteraceae bacterium | reverse complement strand
CGGCGGACTTCCAACACCAGGACGGAGGCGCCCTTGGCGCGCTCGCGCAGCTGCTGGACGTTCGTTACGCGGCCCCGGTTGGCGCCCATGATGATGTCGTTGTTGCGAAGTCCGGATTGAGCCGCGGCGCTGCCGGGCTCGACGCTCTTCACGAGTGCGCCGCCGCCATCCGGTGCATCCGTCAACGTGGCGCCCTCGAAGGCTTTGTGAATGCTCTCGGCCGGGCCGGCCTGCGCGGTCGCCGTCGTGTCGGCGATGATGGCTGTCAATTTCAGCGGCTTGCCGTCACGGAGCAGGCCGATTTCCACCTTGTCGCCCACGCGCATCAGGCCGATGCTGTTGCGCAGCTCGCTGTTGGATTTGACCGGTTGACCGTTCACGGACGTGATGACGTCACCGGTGTGAATGCCGGCTTTCTCCGCCGGCGAGCCTTCGACGACCTGCGATACCAGCGCGCCCAAGGCGTTGGCGAGCCCCAGGGAGTGCGCGATGTCAGGTGTCACGGTGTACATGCTGACGCCGAGCTGGCCGCGTTTCACGGAACCGTACTTGATGAGTTGGTCCATCACGCTGTGGGCCATGTTCACCGGAATCGCGAACCCGATGCCGATGTTGCCGCCGCTGCGCGAGAGGATGGCGGTGTTGATGCCGATGAGCTCACCGCGCAGATTCACCAGGGCACCGCCGGAGTTGCCCGGGTTGATGGAGGCGTCGGTTTGGATGAAGTCCTCGTAGCCGTCCGGATTGATGCCGGAGCGGGACAGGCCGCTGATGATTCCGGATGTAACGGTGTGTTGCAGACCGAACGGGTTGCCGATCGCCAGCACGAAATCGCCGACCTCGACCTTGCCCGAATCACCGAGGCCGACCTGCACGAGTGTGCTGTCGCTCTTCACTTTCAGTACGGCGACATCCGAAGGCTCGTCGCTGCCGACGACTTCCGCTTTCAGGTCGCGGCCATCCTGCAGCGTGACGGTGATCTCGCTCGCGTTCTCGACGACGTGTGCGTTGGTGACGATGTAGCCTTGTTTGGCGTCGAAAATGACACCGGACCCGGCGCTTTGAAACGGTCGCTCCCGCGGACCATTTTCGGGCGGCACGTCGAAGAAGCGGCGGAAAAAAGGATCATCGAGCAGCGGATTCTGCGGTCCCCGGTCTTTGATCGTGCCGCGCGTGGCGATGTTCACCACGGCGGGGGACACCTTCTTGACGATAGGTGACAAGGAAGGCACAGGAGTGTCGCCCACAGCGGCCGGCATGGCGGCGGGGGCCGGTGGTGCAATCACCGCGAGAGTCAGGATCGCGGCGAGAGCGAGGTCAGCACGTTTCATGGTGATTCCGGTCGGACGATGCCGGGGGAGATTCCGCAGCAGTACCGATTCTACAGCGGTCCCGGAGAGGGGATGCTGTGCGGAGCGGCGCATTTACGGCGGGTCTGAAGGGCGGTGACCGTACCGCTGAAGCTCAAAATAAAAGACCGCCCCGAGTGCCCCCTGGAAGGGGCAACCGGGACGGTCTTTGTTGAGGTTCCGCGCGACAGAGGCGAGGCCAGCCGACTGGCGCTGGCCGCCCCAATCAGCACGTTCTCGCTCAGGCAGCGTCGACGGAGATGCGTCGCGGCTGGACCTGCGGCTGCTTGGGAATGCTGACTTCCAGCACGCCGTTGGTCTGCTTCGCGGTGATGCTCTCCGTGTTGGCGCTCTC
>DAITMW010000226.1:0-12537 GCA_036834945.1 Steroidobacteraceae bacterium | reverse complement strand
CGACCATCGGGTAGCCGCGCTTGACCATCAGGTCTCGTACCAGGCGGTCGGCTTCTACGACGACGCCCCGTGGATTGTCGATGAATTGCGTCTGGAGCATGTTCCAGGCATTGCCGAACCTGGCGGCGTCCTCGGACGAGAGTGATACCAGCTTGAGGCGTTCAACACGCCGTTCCCGTGCCAGTAGCTCGGCCTCGGCCCGGGTGCGGTCGCCCCGCTCGGAGATCACGCGTGAGTATTCGGGGCCAAACCGCTGTTGAAGTCTTTGAGATTGTTTGCGACGCCGCTCGCGTGTGATCAGCCAAGCTGCGGCAACCAACGCAAGCACTATCACGGCGGCAATCACCCAGGTCTGGGCATTTTCGGCACCCATGCTGCACCCCATTACAGGTTTATCAAGCGAACGCTTGCAGGAGTGCTCTGGTTCCGGCGCTGCTGCTTGCAGTACGTTACACCTTATGGTGTAATATTTGTATGGATCAACTGACAGACGTCCTGACAGCGATTTCCCACCCCACCCGCCGGGCCATCATCGGGCAGCTGGCAAACGGGCCGGCTCGATTTCTCGATGTCGCAAAGCCTTTCGACACGGCGCTGAACGCGGTGACCAAGCACCTGAAGCTGTTGGAAAGAGCCGGGCTCATCGAGCGCAGGAAGCAGGGCCGCGAGGTCCTCATATCGTTTCGCGGCGAGCCGCTTCGGCAGGTCGCCGGGTGGGTGCAGGAATACGAGCGGTTCTGGAACCAGCGTCTCGACCGGTTCGAGCAGTATTTCAAGGACCGCAAGAGGGAGGAGAAGAAGCAATGACGCGACCCGCGCACACTATCGAGTTCAGGGTTGAGCGAACCATCCCTGCTCCCCCGGGGGAGGTGTTCGATGCTTGGCTGAATCCCAGGATTCCCGGCACTCCCTGGCACGAAAGTGACAAGTTGCTCTTGAATCCACACGTGGATGGACTTTTCTACTGGCTCATCCGTGGCATGGCGCACTACGGGCGCTTCACGGAGTTGACCCGGCCCGGTCGGATTCAGCATACCTGGATGTCGCCCAATACCCTGGGGGCGGAGTCGACAGTGACAGTAACCTTCCAGGAACAGGGCGAAGGCACCCTCATGACCCTGGTGCATTCCGGTCTTCCGGACAACGATGGCGGTCGATCGCACGAGAGCGGCTGGAACTACTTTCTGGACAAGCTGCGTACCCATTTCAAACCATGAAGCTCCATCTATTCCCGCCGTCGTCACGCGCGCTCGGCGCCGTCGCCCTGAAAAACCATCTCGCCCTGGATTGCGAGCTCGCGCCGGTTGATCTGAGCCGCGGCGATCAGCGCGCGCCCGGATATGTCGCTCTCAATCCCAACCGCAAGATTCCAACTCTCGAGGACGAGGGGTTCGTGCTGTGGGAGTCGAATGCCATCATGTTCTATATGGCGGCGAAGCGGCCCGAGAGCGGTCTGTGGCCCGCTGATCTACGTGGCCAGGCCGATGTCATGCGGTGGCTGGCCTGGGAGAGTGCGCATTGGGACGCCGAATCGTGCGGCATGGTTGCATTCGAGAAGGCGTCGAAGACCGTGCTCGGCCTCGGCGCGCCCGATCCGGCGTTCATCGCGAGGGGCGAGGAAAACTTCGCGCGCTTCGCGGCCGTGCTCGATCACCAGCTCGCGGGCAGGAAGTGGGTGATCGGCGATCGCATGACCATCGCCGACTTCTCGATAGGTGCCCTGGTACCGAGCGCCACGCGCCTGGGGCTCCCCGTTGCGCGTTTCCTGGAAATTGGCCGTTGGTACTCATCCCTGGCGGAGTTGCCTGCCTGGCGGGATGCGGTTGCCGCCAGGGACGCGGCCATGGCGGCCTGGTTGGCAAGAAAGCGAGACTAGCGTGTCCCGGTGCCGCTAGGAGCTCGTTTTCGGCCCGGAGAAACCGTCCGTCAGTGTGCGCAGAAACGCAACAATGTCGGCCACATCGTCCGGCGACAGGGAGGGGCGCTCTCCCGGATGTCTCCCGAAAGGCGGCTCGAGGTTGATGTTGCCTTGATACTGAGCCGGTAGATCATCGAACTTGCGCACCTTGCCGTCCTGGCCGACGGGATACCAGCGTTCCGGGTTGGTATCGCGGGTTGCGTAGAAGGCGACGGCGTCCTCCAGGGTATGAAATATCCCGTTGTGATAGAAGGACTTGCGGGTTGCCACGTTGCGCAGCGATGGAGTCTTGAACAGCCCGCAATACTCCGCCCGGTTAGCGAGGTCCTTGCGCTGCGGGCCACACACGCCGAGATCGAAGTAGCTCGGATCGGTGTTTGCAGCGATTGTGCGATTACGTGGAACACCGACGGCGACGTAGCCATAGTCCGTGAACAGTGGGAGGCGGCCGATCGGTGATGGTTGGCTACGATGACACTGGTTGCAGTTGCCACGGGACGGGTCATTGAACGCCGCGAGACCCCGCGCCTCCTGGGGCGTCAGCTTGGTTTCGCCACGCAGAAACGCGTCGTACTTGCTCGTGAATGGACTGAACTCACGCGGAGTCTCCTGGTAAGCCTCGAGAGCCTCACCGATTGCCGCGAAAGCCTTGTGAGGCTCATTGAAGATATTCTTGCCATAGAGGCGGCGTACTTCTGACGCGTAGGCAGCGGTGGAAACGCGAGCCACCACTGCGGCCTCACTGGCATTGCTCATCTCGTTGCTTGCCAACAGGGGCACCGCGGCTTGCTCGCTTGCCCGATTGACCCGACCATCCCAGGTCCGTCCGCCCGTGGGTCCTTCGTCCACACTCTCGTTTCCGTCGTCGTCGGAATCGTAGTAGTGCTCGGTAAAGAAGGGAGTTGTTGCCGTGTAGGCCAGGCTGGGCGTCGCGCGCGTGCCCGGCAGATTCAGCCGTGCCCCTCCCATCTGTACGGGTAGGTCATTGGTGGGGGCGAAATGGTTCGCGGGACTGTGGCAGGTCGCGCACGACTGGGCCCCCGAGCCGGACAGAGTTGGATCGAAAAAAAGGCTTCGCCCCAACGCGGTGATGGCCGCGGCGCGCGCCATCGCGGGCCCCACTGGCGGATCAGCGCCCCACGGCAGTTTCGAGCCCGTCTCCGCAGCCGCGGAAGCAACACCCAGTGCGAGCAACGCCCACACGATCGCCCGATTCGCAGACACCCCGTATGACTCCATGCGCAAGAATCGTCCGGAGACTTAAGAGGGAGAATCGCTACAGATTTATGACGTAAACATGAATTCGAGGCCCATCAAAGCTCGTCCCAAGGGAAGGAAGCGTGGAAAAACCGTGTGCAGTGCAAAGAATAGTTCATCGGTGTGTAACGGATTGTGTTGGAGACTTAAATCGCCTACATCATCGAATCGGGGGAGGAGCTGCACGTGCCTGGAATAAACAAACTGTCGCGGTCGTCCGCCTTTGCGGCGGGAATCATGGGCCTTGCCGCCGGTCACGCCGCGCAGGCCGCGCCCAACTACAACGACATCCAGACGGTCGTCGTGATTTATGCGGAGAACCGCAGCTTCGACAACCTGTTTGGAGCGTATCCGGGCGCCAATGGTCTGTCGCGCGCCACGCCGGCCTCGATCGCGCAACTCGATCGCGATGGCTCCGTTCTCTCCGGGCTGCCCGCCGTGTGGGGCGGTACGAATTCGGGCGTTACCGCGGGTGCGCCGGGCGCTCCGCAGGAGTTGACGCAGTCGCAGACGGCCAGCTACCTGAACGGCTTCAACCATCCCTACAACCTGGCGTCGCTGTACGGCTCGGCGTCCACGATCGACGTCAATCCGCTGCAATACACGACCCGCGATCTGTATCACCGTTTCTACGAAAACCAGATGCAGATCAACGGCGGCGCGAACAACAAGTTCGCGGCCTGGGCGGATTCCGGCGGTCTCACGCTGGCCTACGTGGCCAACAATACCCCCGACCATCCGCTCTGGGCGCTCGCTCAGAAGTACGTGCTCGCGGATAACTTTTTCCAGGCTGCCTTCGGCGGCTCATATCTGAACCACCAGTACCTGATCTGCTCGTGCGCTCCCATCTATCCCAATGACGGTGCCAACCCGCCGCACCCTTTGAATCCCGCTCCGGGTGGCGCGGTACCGGCACCCTCTGTGGTCAATAGCGATGGCGTGACTTTGACGCCGTCCGCAACTTCGCCGGCGTCAGCCCTGTCCGGACCGCCGACTTTCGTGGCGAGCACGACCATCACACCCGCCACGGGTGGTGTGTTCTACAGCATCAACACGATGCAGCCACCGTATCCGCCGAGCGGCAACGCAGTGGCATCAACCCCACCCCAGCAGACTGTGAACCTGGCGAACGCGGGAACGATGCCTCCACAGACCCAGACCACGATCGGTGATCTGCTCACCAGCGCCGGAGTCAATTGGGCTTACTACTCGGGCGCCTGGAACTTTGCGCTGAGCAATCCTCCGTTCGCCGCCGGCACCTCGAATGCCAATCCCAACTTCCAGTACCACCATCAGCCGTTCAATTTCTTCGCGGCGTTCGATCCGAGTACTTCCGCCGGTGCCGCGAACCGCTCCGCTCACCTCAAGGACGCCGGGGTCGTCACGCCCACGAATGTCGCCGCGGCAACACTGCCGGACTCACAGTTCCTGCGTGATATTCAGAACGGCAACCTGCCGCCGGTCACTTTCTACAAACCTCATGGCACGGTCAACGAGCACCCCGGGTACGCCAACGTCACCGACGGCGATAAGCACATCGCAGCGGTGGTCGCGGCGCTGCAGAACAGCCCGCAGTGGCCCCACATGCTGGTTGTCATCACCTACGACGAGTTTGGAGGTCAGTGGGATCACGTGGCACCTCCCAAGGGTGACATGTTCGGTCCAGGTACGCGTATTCCGGCAATCATCATCTCGCCTTATGCGAAGAAGGGGTTCGTGGATCACACGCAGTACGACACCACGTCGATCCTGCGCTTCGTAACCCACCGTTGGAATCTTCCGGTCCTGCCGGGTATTGCAACTCGCGACAACGCGCTGGTTGCGAACGGTTTCCCGGCGATGGGCGACCTGACCAATTCGCTGAACCTGCCCTGACGCGATTGCAACAACAAACGTCGGGCAAAATGAAGGCCCGGCAAATGAAGGCCCGGCAAATGAAAGCCCCAACAAATGAAGGCCCCAACAAATGAAGGATAGTCACATGATCAACTCGATGCGTGCGAGTGCCTTCGGAGCGCTCGCTACTCTGGCACTCGTAGCAGGTGTTCCTGCCGGAGCGGCCACCGTGTACTCTTCGGCCGGCTTTGTGCCGAACGGGGAAACCGGCGATTACTACATCGCCAATGACGGCCAAAGCTTCATCGCCGCGACGTTCACGCTCAGTCAGCAGAGCGAAATCACCGGTATCGGCGGTGTTTTCACTCAGTTCGGCGACGGCGGCTCGATCTTTGGCGCGATCATCGCAGCACCGGCCAGCCAGAACGATGTGACGGCGTCGAGCCTCGTCAATCTTTCGCTCGCGCACACGATATTCGCGCCCTCAGCAGACGGCTCGGATCTCACGACGCCAGTGTCCGCACTGCTGGGACCTGGCACGTACGAGCTCGTGTTCGGTTCCGGGCTGTGGGGTACGACGGGCAACAGCGGCCTGGCAACGGGAATGGACGGTCAGGCGAGCCTGCTACGGACCGTCGATGGCGGCGCGAGCTGGGACGTCCTGAATGATAGCGTTAGAGTGACCGTCGAGGCTTCGCCGGTACCGCTGCCCGCCGGTCTGCCGCTTCTCGTGTCGGGTGTTGCTGCTATCGGTGGCCTGTTGAGGCGCCGGCAGCGCACGTCGATCGCCGCCTGAAGCGGTTTCGGCCTGCTGATGCCACGAGGCATCGTCGGATTGTGCTCGGCGCGTCGCCCGATGAGGGCGATACGCGCCTGAGCACAACCGAGCCGCAGCTTACGCAGCGAAAAACGGCATGGGGTCGCCGTCGCCGTCATGACGGCGGCGGGAGCGTAAGGCGAATGCGCCAACAGCCCCGAGCCCGGAGATCAACAGCCAGGCGGCAGCGGGTAACGGAACCGGTCGCAGTTTGAGAGAGTCGACGGCCCAGAAGGTATAGGTCGACTGATCGTCCATCGTATCCCGGTACTGTCCCGATGCGGCGGCCAGGGGTGCGTCGGAGAGGTCCGGCAGACCGTCGCTGGAATATTGGACGCCATAGGTGAAACCAAAACCCAGGCCGATCGAATGGCTGGCGTCAGAATACAACGTGCTGTAACCGGTGAATTGTTGATTTCCAGCGACGACGTGCGACTCATTCAGGTAGGTGCTCAAGGGACTCGTGCTGTAGGTCGTCCCACCGATGGTCACGGTTTCCGAGAATACCAACGCGGAAGGTAGCCCGTTCGAGGCGACGGACCAGGGTCCGGGTGAGTTGAAGGTGCCGGTCCCCTGGCCTGCGATAGCCGCGTCGTAGTCGATCGTGAAGCTGCCCGTGACGGGTGTGAACTCTGGAACGGAGCTGGCCGCTGCAACGAACCCAGTGAAATCGTATGTCACCGTTACCGCGGAGGCCACGCTGCCACCACTCATACACAGGGCCGCTACGCCCGTCCATTTCAGGATCTGCGAATACTTCACGTCATCCTCCCTTTTTTGTCTCGAGGTGCCTCGGCAACGAAGCACAGGCGCGGCGATTCTGCTTTCCACGGCGTTGCATTGAGTTGACGGTCTCGTGATACCTGCGAGGGCCGCGCGGCGGCGCAGAAACGAATGACGTGCAAAGCGTCATACAAGTGTCACACACAACACTTAGCTTCCAGCGGGGCTTCACGGAGCGGTGCCTCGAGTGCGCAGGGCCGCCCGATTCCACCACCGACAAAAAACGTAGGAGCACCCGATGATTCGTCAATTCGTGAACCGCAGTCTCGTGACCGCGGCGTTTGCCGCCTTACCCGTGCTGAGCGCGCATGCCGCGCCCGATCTGGTCGCCGCCGCCAGCATCCCGGCGACCTACGAGGACCTGAACAACCAGACTGCGGGTCCCCTCGAGAACGGCGTGCCCGGTAACCGCCTCGGCGGCATTGGTTCGTCCATCACTTACGCGGGCGGGGATACGTTCCTGATGCTTCCCGATCGCGGTCCGAACGCCCTGGAATATGCGTCCGGCATCGACAGCACAGTCTCCTACATCAACCGCTTCCATACGATGAATTTGCGGCTGCTGCCGGCTACCCCCTCGGACGCGGGTGTCCAGGACAGCAACACCACTCCGAATCCCGTGAGCGGTCTGACAGCTCCGTTCGATGTCGCCGGTCTGCCCTTCATACTGACGCCGACGCTCCGCTCCACCACGTTGTTGTGGAGCTTGACACCCCTGAGCTACGGCAAGGCGGGCGCCTTCACGGACGACAGCGGTAAACCCATTGGCAGCGGCGCCCCGGCGCTCAACTCCGTCAACCACAGGTACTACTTCACGGGCCGCTCGGATGGATTTGCTTACAATCCTGCGAAACCCGCGGTCTATCCCAACCTGTCCAACAACCCCAACAACGGCCGGCTCGATCCCGAGGGCATCAAGATCTCGAACAACGGCCTGTCCGTGTTCATCTCCGACGAATATGGTCCTTACGTCTACCAGTTCGATCGCCTCACCGGGGCGCGTATCCGCGCCTTCCGGCTGCCCGACAGCTTCGCCGTGATCCCGAACACCACGACGAGCACCGAGACGGGCAACTTCGGCAGCGACACGACGAACAGCAACAACACACGCCTGCTGGGGCGGGTCGCCAACAAGGGCGCCGAAGGCCTCGCGATCACGCCGGATGGCAGGACCCTGGCCGTGGCTCTGCAGAGCGCCCTGATCCAGGACGGCGGCACCGGACCCAACGGGGCGTTCACCCGCATCGTGACGATCGACATCGCCAGCGGCAATGTCAAGGCCCAGTACGCGTATCCCTTGACCGCCACGAAGCCCGGAAAGTACACCACCATCAGTGAGATCCTCGCTGTCAGCGATCACCAGTTCCTGGTGGACGAGCGCGATGGCAAGGGTTTCGAAGGCGGCGGGTCGGCCGGCTACAAGGTGCTGAGCCTCATCGACATCCAGGCGCCGGGTGTGGCGGATGTCAGTAACAATGTCAGCTTCCTGAAGAACGACCCCACGCCAGTGGCGCTACACAAGGTGCCGTTCCTCGACATCGTCGCGGTGTTCAAGGCCCACAACCTCGATCCGAGCGTCGATCTGCCGGCGAAGCTGGAGGGCATCACGTTCGGTCAGGACGTCAGCCTCAACGGGGCGACGAAACACACCTTGTACCTCTCCACCGACAACGATTTCCTGGCGAGCTTCGTGCTCGACGACGATCTGCAGTCGCACGTCTATGACAATCCGAACAAGATCTTCGTCTTTGCCTTCGACCAGGGCGATCTGGACAGCCTCGGGACCACCAACACCGCACAGGGCAAGGGTTGGAAGTTCGTGCCCCAGTCCCTGGTGTCCGAGCAGGTGCCGGACTACTTCTCGCCGGAGCAGTTTCCGTCGTTCCTGTTTGGACTACCGAGCTTCATTTCCCACGGCGGTTTCTGATAGCTGATTCGTCGCAGCCGTTGGGGCGCCCTCTGTAGGGCGCCCCAACGGGATGCATTCGAGGTCGGACGCCATGGAGACATCGCCGCCATAGACGGATCGCACGGCGGCGAGCACCGCATCCGGGTTCGAAAGCGAGAAATCGCCCACCGCCGGCTTGGTGCCAGGGAAAGCCATGAGATGGCTCAGGACAACCCGGTGCGCGCCCGCGCTGGCGGCCAGCTTCCCGAGCGTCTGCGGCAGGCCAATGACTTTGGCGAAGGGGTGCCGGGCCGCTCCAGGCGCCAGTGCGACGTGCAACACCAGAACATCGGCATCTTTTGCGAATCTTGCGAAGCCGGGGTCGGTGCCGCTCTGATCCGAGCCGAGGACAACACTGAAACCGATTCCGTCTATCCGGTAGGCCAACGACGGCGTCTTGCCGTGCGGAACCGGGTACGCGGAGATCTCAACACCGTCCATGCCGGCTACAGGGGAAGTTTGCCCGCGGGTAATGTTGACGATCTTGATGTCCAGGCGGAACGCGGAATGGGGTTGCAACACTGCCTGTAACGCCGGATAGGCGCCGTGCACGCCAAACAGCCGCTCGAGGAACACCTTCGTATCCGGGAAGGAGTCGTTGCCCGCCGGCCCCGTGACGAGCAGGGGACGATTGCGCTCCAGAATGTCCTGATCCCAGAGAAGCCCGGGCAGATCGGAGACATGATCCGGGTGAAGGTGGCTGAGCAAGACCGCATCCAGATCGGTCGGGTCCGCGCCGGTGCGCGCGAGATTCGTCGTGCTGCCGGGGCCTGTGTCGACGATGATTGCAGGACGGCCCTGCAGCCACAGCAGATAGGAGGTCGATGCGCGGCCTGCCGCATTGAGGGGGCCACTGGAGCCGAGCACCTGCAGGGCGGCGGCACGCGCTCCTGTCCGGCACTCAATCGCGCTCGCGGGAGTATGCGCAGGCGAGCCGGCGATCTGGGCAAAAGCAGCTAGGCCGTGGCCGAGTCCAAGAAGGGCCGCCAAGGCCGCGACCAGCGCCCGGCGGCGATGAGGTACGCTCCTCATGAGTCACTCTCCGTGGATCAAACGAATGGCTACCGAAATCGAGCGCAAGTTTCTCGTCCAGGGGACGCAGTGGCGGAATGATACCGGCGTACGCTTCAGCCAGGGCTACCTGAATCGCGACAAGGAGCGGACAGTCAGGGTGCGCCTTGCCGGCCGCAAGGCGTTTCTCACCATCAAAGGCGTGACGCGCGGCCCTTCCCGCACGGAGTTCGAATACGAGATTCCCATGGAGGATGCGGAACAACTCCTGAAACTGTGTGACGGGCCGATCATCGAGAAGACCCGGTATCGCATCGTGCACCAGGGGACCACCTGGGAAGTGGACGAGTTTCTGGGTGAGAATGCCGGCCTGGTGATCGCGGAAATCGAGTTGACTTCGGAAGACCAGCCGTTCAGTCGCCCGCCGTGGCTCGGGGAAGAGGTCACGCACGACCGCAGGTATTACAATTCGAACCTGGCCGGTCACCCCTATAGCCAGTGGAGGGATCATGTCTCGATATGAGCTCGCGCAGTTGAATATTTCCATCATGAAGGAATCGCTCGAGTCGCCTGGCATGGCGGATTTTGTCGCCAACCTGGAGCGCATCAACGCCCTCGCCGAGAGCTCTCCCGGATTCCGCTGGCGACTGAAAACGGATGAGGGAGATGCCACGGCACTGCGCCCGTTGGGGGAGCAGACACTCGTCAACATGTCAGTCTGGCGCGACATCGAGTCTCTCAATGCTTACGTGTACAAGTCCGCGCACGTCGAGATAATGCGACGTCGACGTGAGTGGTTCGATCGCATGGAGCAGGCGTCCATGGTGTTGTGGTGGGTTCCCAGGGACCACCGGCCGACAGTTGCGGAAGCCATCACCCGACTCGAGCTCCTGCGCGCGCAGGGACCGACTGCCGAGGCTTTTACCTTCCGCAAGCCATTTTCCGCCCCCGATGCGAGCGGGTCCGAGGCTCCGTTCGTACTCGGGGGTCAGTGTCCGGCGACTTGATGTTGGAATAGGGCTCGCTGGCCCCAACTCGAGGGCAAGTACGATCCGACGACCTCTTTCGGCTCAACGCGAACGCGAACGTGCCGCCCAGCGTGAGGGGCTGACGCATTGCCCTGTTCAGTGAGCCGTCGAAGGAGACTTCGATCCGTCGCAATGCGCGCGGCGAAAATGCGTGGGTAATCGCGTGCGGCGGAAACGTGTGGTATTCACCAGTAGGACTAGCGTCGTGAATCACTGGTCGCACGCGCTAGTCTGCTGTTTAACAAGGCATTTCATTGTGCTCCGTTGTGCCATATAGTTTACGCATGCGAAGTGTTGTGGAAGGGTGCTTCATGCTGGCGCGTGACCATTTTGGTGTTGGAGTCCTCCGTGGCCTGAGTTCCGTAACAGACGTGTTCTCCCCATACTCGACCGAGTCTGACGGTTCTCCGTTAGGACAGATGCGTGCCGATTGGAGCCGGCTAGGCGAGGATCTAAGGTCTGCACTGGGGATGGTGCTTGCAAGCATTTCCCGAGACGTCTCCGAGCCACGATCGGTGGAAAGTCGTGGTCCGCCCCGCCCGACGACAAGCATCATCTCTACGCACTGGAGTGGGCCGCTGCCGCCCCCGGCTGAGTTGGAAAAGATAGATCAAATCATTCCCGGTGGCGCCGAACGCCTCCTGCGCATGGCGGAGAAGGAGCAGACACACCGTATCGAGGATACAAAGCGAGGGCAGTATTTCGGCTGGTCGTTGGCGGCGGGGTCGGTGATCGCTGCGGCGGTGGTGAGCTTATGTCACGGTCCGTGGCAGGTGTCCGTCGCGCTGGTCGGGATTCCCGTGTTGGGTGTCGTCCATGCACTCATTCAGGGCCGGAAGGAAAAGGGCGGGAGGCAGTCGGCCCGCTGGTTCTGACTACCGCGGCTCCAGGGTCGTTGACTTCGCAGGGCTGTGGGCGCAGCGTGCCAACTGGGCTGGACTGGGGGCTAGATCATGCGAACCTTCACCCGAAATTGCTTTGCTCTTTTGCTCGGTGCGGCGTGCTGCAGCGCACTGGCCGCGCAATCGGCGGTTGACGCGCTGACCAGCAAGGATGCAACGGGCGGCCTGCGCGCCGCGCTTTCGCAAGGGATCGACATCGCCGTAAGCCAACTTGGCGCCCCCAACGGCTTCCTCAACGATCCGAAAGTTGCAATCCCTCTACCGCCGGCGCTCGCGAAGGCCGAGCGGGGTCTGCGGATGGTGGGCATGGGCGGCGAGGCTGACCAACTGAAGGCCACCATGAACCACGCGGCGGAGCAGGCGGTCTCCGCCGCGAAGCCGGTCTTCAAACAGGCGTTGCAGCGGATGACCCTCGCGGATGCCAAGGGAATTCTCACCGGAGGTGACGACGCGGGTACGCAATATTTTCGGCGTGCGACCAGTGCGGAGCTCGGCGCCAAATTCCAGCCGATCGTGGCCAAGGAGACGGCGAAACTGCGCCTAGGATCGGTCTATGACCAATATGCCGGCAAGGCGGCCAGCTTCGGCCTGATCCGCAAGGAGGACGCGAACCTCAACGACTACGTCACCCAGAAGGCTCTCGATGGACTGTTCAGTCGTATCGCTGACGAGGAGCGCGCCATACGCCAGAATCCCGTCGGCCAGGCAAACTCGCTCATCAAGAAGGTCTTTGGCGCGCTCGGTCACTGAGATAGGGAGAGCCTCGCACCGAACAGGGTGCTGATAGGGCAGCCGCGCGAACACGCGCTACTGGAGACGCCGTTCGGAGCATGACCTGTTGCCGGCGTTTCTGCAAAAAGAAGCGGCGTCCGCATCAAGTCTCGAGCTGCCAAAGCGAACACCATGCTGCTCCCGGCGTAATCGACGCCGGTTGCCAGTTTCGAGGTGGGCGCACATGACGACGGCAGCTGTTCATGAAGGGTCCTGCTTTTGTGGAGCGGTGAAATTCACCGTTACCGGTGCGCCCCTGGCGATGG
>DAITMW010000225.1:0-12730 GCA_036834945.1 Steroidobacteraceae bacterium | reverse complement strand
AAAACCGTCGCCCGCGTCCGAGGCGTGCTGACAACGACACGCTCCACCCGCCCCCCTTCGCGCTCGAGCCGCATCAACACTCCAGGCGCCAACCCAGGAACCCAGAATCGCACCAAATCCGGGCCGACACTGGCGGCCTGATAACGGCCCACGCCATAGTCGCCACTCATGACAACCTCGAGCGCACCGTTCCTCTCGACGAAACGCACCGTTGCCGCCGCGCAATCGCTACGATAACCGTCCGGCGCGGCCCGCACGACCTCCGCCGCACTCAGAGGCTCGCCAGTGACCCGTTGAGCCACGTGCCACCCGGAGCGATCGAAGTACTCGATCTCGCCATTCGTGGCACCCGGATGCGGCCGGAACAACATGTCACCGCTACCGACATCAGTTCCAAAGGGCCAGTGATCCGAGCCGGACGGACGCGCCTCCAAGGGGATAGGTGGCCCACCTAACTGGCTCAACGCGAGTTTCCCGTCGACATCGGCCAGGCCAAATAAAACGCCGGTATCGGGCGCGACATACTGGCCCAACAGTGACCCGTATGAAGCCGCGACGGGTGGCGGTAGTGGTTCCTCGAGCCGCCCCTCCAACAGCGCAGCCACGATCTTCTGGCTGAGATCGACCGCCGGCCCCGACCGGTTGAACAGGATCACGACGTCCAACTGCTCTTCAGGAATCGTCAGGAACTGCGCCGTGACGCCCGGCATGGTGCCGGCATGATGGATCAGTCGCAGACCCCGCCAGGGCTTGGTGATCAGCCCCAGGCCATAGCGGGATTGTAAGCCGTTCGAAAGCGTCGTCGGCGCAGCAAGCATCTCGAGCGACACCGGCCCGGTGGCAGCGCGCAGGTAAGCCGCCCAACGCAACAGATCATCCACCGTCGAGACGACTCCGGCATCACCGAACAACTCCTCCGCGAGATCGACACTGCGTTGCCAACCGCGACCAGAATGCTCCGACGCACGTTGATACGTCGTGGCGACTCCCGGATGTACAGGCAGTGCCCACCGCAGCAGCGCGGTCGACCACAACCCGGCGTCGGCAAAGATGCCGTCCCGCAACACCTCTTCCAACGGCGCGCCGGCCGCCCGCTCAATCGCCCAAGTAAGCAGCAAGTAGCCGGCATTGCTGTAGGCCATGCCGTGGCCTGGCGGGAAATTCACCTCGGTCAGCCGGCATTGCAAGGCTGCCGGCCTGCCAGGCGGCATCAAAGCAAAACCATCGAACACCGCATGATCGATGTAGCAACGCAGCCCCCCGGTATGTGACATCAACTGCCGCAAGGAAGGCCGGCGTTGCTCCACCGTCAGCTCGGGAACCCAGCGGCCAATGGGATCGTCCAAGCTCAACTTCCCCGCCGCGGACAACCGCAGCGCCGCGGCGCAGGTGAAGTGCTTCGTGATCGAGGCGACCGGCATGCGGGTCGCCGGAGTGTTGGCCACACCGTGCTCGATGTTGGCCATGCCGAAGGCGGCGCGATAGACCAGCTCGCCCCGATGCGCGACGCCTACCGTACAGCCGGGCGCATCATCGCGGCGGAAAGAGGCAAAGAGCTGGTCGAGCGTCGCGCTCACATCGTGAAGTGCGCGGCCCTGTCAGCCGGCCTTGGTCTTGTCGTAGGTGCCGAGACCCGGCTTGAACGTCTTGTCATCCAGGAACTGTTTCATGGCCACGTGACGCCCATCCGACTTGTCGTGCCAGTTCAGCCCTTCCTGCGCGCGAATCAGGTATTCCTCGGCGTTCTGATAGGTCATCTCGCGCACGCGACGTACCGAATCCTTCGTGGCTTTGAGCGTGTGCCAGTTCTTTTTCAAGAGCTTGTTGGCCACCTCGAGCACGCGCGCCTCGAGTTTGGCGGCGGGCAGCGACTCGTTGACCAACCCCGCGGCCTCGGCTTCCTTGCCACTCAGGTTCTCGCCCATCAGCGCATGGAACATCGCCTTGCGCATCGGCATGAGCTCGGTGGCAACCTTGGTGGCGCCGCCACCCGGGAGAATGCCCCAGTTGATTTCCGACAGACCAAACTGCGCGTCATCCGAGCAGAACGCGAGATCGCACGAGAACAACGGGCCGTAAGCGCCACCGAAGCACCAGCCGTTGATCATCGCGATGGTCACTTTCTGATAGTTGCGCAGCCGCTCCCACCAGGCATACGCCTCGCGCTGTGAATGACGGATGCCTACGAGACCCTGGGCTTCGGTTTCGCGGAAGTACTCTTTCAGATCCATGCCCGCGGACCAGGCATCGCCTTCGCCTGTGAGCACCAGCACGCCCACATCGTCGCGGAACTCGAGCTCGTTGATCACCCGCAGCATCTGCCGATTCAACTTCGGGCTCATGCAGTTGCGCTTTTCCGGGCGATTGAACTTCACCCAGGCAATGCCGTCGCGCACGGTTGAACTGACTGTGTCGGCTTCGGCTCGCGCGGTCATCGTTCGTTCCTCGGCGGAAAAATAATCGGGGAGACAGTTCTATCATATAACTGACTCGATTACCATAGGCGCCATGAAAACCACAGGCGCCCTGAAATCGAAGTCCCCCGGATCCCTGCAGGAGCCTCTTCTGCGGCTGACGGGCTACGTGCTGCGTCGCGCATCGACCGCGACCCTGGCGGAGCTGACTCAACGGCTGGCACCGCTGGATTTGCGGCCGACCGACGTCGCACTGCTCGTGTTGCTCGATGCCGCGCCCCAGGTCAGCCACAGCGAAGCGGCCGAAACGCTCGGCCTGCGACGGCCCAACCTGGTACCCATCGTGGCGGGACTCGAAAAGCGCGGCCTGCTCGACCGCAAGCGAATCGACTTCCGCTCCGAGGGTCTCGTGCTCACCGAGAAAGGACGCACGCTGCTGGGAAAAGCGCTGCCAGTCATCACTCTTCACGAAGAGCAATTGATCGAGCGCGTGCCCGAGAAGCTCAGGCCGATGGTTCTGCCCATCCTGATGGCCTTGTGGGGCCAGTCAGGGTCGCAAAGCTAAGTCAGCTTCTGCAGAAGCTCACGCAGCTGCTCCTGGCCGCGGGTGCCGAGGCGGGCGGTGATGTGGGCTTCCCACTGGGCGTGGAGCTCGTTGGCGCGCTTGAGAAGCGACTCGCCTTGCGGCGTCAGATATAACGCGGAAGAGCGTCGATCCGGTACGCCAGCCTTGCGCACCGCCAACCCACGACGCTGCAACTCGTTGAGCAAGGGCACAAAGTTGGCTTTTTGCAGACCGAGCGCGGCGCACACCTCCGTCTGCCGGATACCGGGGTTCGCGTGGATGATGATCAGCACCGAGTACTGAGTTGGACGCAGGTCCAACTCCTGCATCGTCTCGAGGAAGCCGGATACCGCCCACACCTGCGCGCGGCGCAGCCAGTAACCGATGTAGCCCGCCAATGGGCCAAACTGGACCGTGCGCGCCGGCGAGGCAGCCGGCGATGACTTTTTTGAATTTTTTCGTGAATCCCGTGCCAAAGCCATGGTCAGGGTCGCCTTGCCAGCGATACGCAATGGTTATATTATATAACCGTGGGCGACATGAAAAAAGGGCAACTTGATGCGGTTGACAGCTCAGGGGCCGGAACATGACGCAACTTGAAACTTTCACGACCGCGGGCCTCGAGCCGCGGCGCAAGATCGAATTCTGGAACGACGCCGCGTGCGCCTCGTTCACTCCCATCGTTTCGGATCCGGTCGATCTCCGGAATTTCACCGGACGGCTGACGCGGACCAAGCTGGGTGACATGCGGCTCGGCGAGGTCTACTCCGATGCGCAGATGGTGCGGCACCTGCGCGCCCACGTGGCGCGAACACGAGCTCCGATGTTCTTCCTGCAGATGCAACTCGAGGGCGAGAGCATCAACCGGCAGGACGGCCGCGAGGCGAAACTCGGCCCCGGCGACTTCACCCTTTGCGACACCACCCGTCCCTATGAAATGCAGTTCGATACGGCCAACCGCATGTTCGTGGTTGGTATCCCCGATGCCCTGTTGCGCCGGCACCTGGCCTCGCCGGAAAGCGTCGTCGCCATTCCGATGTCAGGGAGCTCGGGACTGTCAGGATTGCTCTCGCAGTTCCTGCGGGATTTCTGGACACGCTGCCGCGATGACATCGACCCTGTCATTGTCCCGCGCATCAGCCGCGCGATCCTCGATCTGATGGCCAGCGCATACACCGCCCTGCCACAGGCGCAATCGGACCGCTCGTCGCTCGCCACGTCGCACCGGATCCGCATCGTCAACTACATCGAGGCGCACCTGGGTGACCCGGACCTGACACCGATGCGGGTTGCGGAAGCCTGCAAGATGACGCCGCGCTACCTGCATCATCTTTTCTCCTCGGAATCCGAGACCGTCGCCCGTTATATCCTGCGCCGTCGACTGGAGGAGTGCTCACGCGCGCTCAAGGTTCCGGCACAACGCGGCCGCACGGTGACCTCGATCGCGTTCGACTTCGGATTCAACAGTCCGACACATTTCGGACGCGTGTTCCGCGCGCGTTATGGAGTAACGCCGCGCGAATACCGGCGGCATCACACTGAAGAGACCTGAGCCGGCTGCCACCGCTTGCCGGTCACCGGGTGCTCGTAATGAAACGGCACCACGGAAGTCTCGGGCCAGAGCATCGGCCGCGGCTCGATGAGCGCATCCGGTCCCACCGGATTCTTCGGATAGATTTCTGTAAAGAATTGTACGAATCGCGGCGGCGTGTGCGCCCAGCCCTGCTCGAAAACGCCGTGATACACGACGTTGTAATTGCACACCTTGATCTTCCAGACACCGTTCTCGCGCACATAGTCGTTCTCGTAAATGCCACCCTCCCACCACTGCGACGGCAGATGCGTGGGCGCATTCTTCCTGGTCTCGTGGCTCCCCGCCTGCATCAGGCATCGGAAGCGTGCCCGGGCCGTGCTGCGATCAGGGGCAACATCGACAATGTCCTGCAACTGCAGGTGATCCAGCAGAAAGCCATACACCGGGCCGTTGAATCCGTCCGTGAAGTTCTTGCGGAACCGGTCACAATACAGGCGGCGTAGCCCCGGCTTCCCCTTGAACACGCCGCCCATGAAGCGCAGCTCGCCGTCGTCGGCGAACAGGTCCACGACCTCGTCATACAAACACTTGTCGAGGTAGTAGCCATAGGCGTGCTGCAGCTTGCGCACCGCCTGGAGGTCGTTGAGCCTGCCAACCTCGTTGGCGAGCATCTCGACCTGGCGGGTCAGGGCACTCAAATCGGCGGGAGTGGCCATGTGGTGAACTCCTCAGGTTGTAACCCTAGTCTATACTGCGTGGCTCTCAGCACTACAAGCAAAGGGCGAAGCCATGGCAGCCAGTCAGACGGCCCGACCGGGTCACCTTCGAATCGCGACCGAGGAGGCCTGGGCGACCCGGGAGATGTTGGATCTCTATCGCCGCGCCCTGGCGCAGAACACCATCGACGACCCGGGCTTCAAGAGCCTGTGGGGCTTCTACCTCGGCAGCAAGAGCCCACGCGCGACCTTCATCATCGATCGCCTGCAGGAGATGGGCGAGCCGCGCATCCAGGACATGGACAAGACCGGCATCGACAAGCAGATCCTGATGCTCACCTCACCTGGCGTACAGGTGTTTGACCCCGCGACCGCGGTCTCGGTCGCGGCCGCCAGTAACGACGAACTGGCGGAGCACGTCCGCAAATACCCCACCCGCTACGTCGGCATGGCGGCGGTCGCGCCCCAGGAGCCGAAAAAAGCGGCCGAGGAACTCGAGCGCGCCGTCCGCAAACTCGGTTTCAGCGGCGCGGTCATCAACTCCCACACCATGGGCGAGTACCTGGACGATCCGAAGTTCTGGGACATCTTCGCGGCGGCGGAAGCCCTCGATGTGCCGATCTACATTCATCCCAACAGCCCGCCGCGCGACATGATCCAACCGTTCCTGAAGCGCGGCCTGGATGGCGCGATCTACGGCTTCGGAGTGGACACGGGCATGCACTTGCTGAGCATCATGACCAGCGGCGCGTTCGACCGATTCCCGAAACTGCAGATCGTCGTCGGTCATTGCGGCGAGGCACTGCCCTTCTGGCTGTTCCGCCTCGACTACATGCATCGCGCCACGGTGAACTCCAAGCGCTACGACTTCATGAAACCGACGAAGCGAACCCTCTTCGAGTATATGCGCGAGAATGTCTACATCACCAACAGCGGCGTGGCGTGGGCCCCCGCGATCGAGTTCTGCCAGAAGGTGGTGGGCATGGACCGGGTGATGTACGCGATGGACTACCCGTACCAGTTCGTCGCCGAGGAAGTCGGAGAGATGGAGCGATCCAACCTCTCGGCGGAGGACCAGAAGAAGTTCTTCCAGACCAACGCCGAGAAGGTATTCGGCCTGTAGGGGACTGGGCTGCGCCCCGTTGGGGCGTTAGAGAGCTACGGAGACCGACTTCACCTCGGTGTAAGCCTCGACGCCCTCGCGGGAGTTCTCGCGGCCCCAACCCGATTGCTTGTAGCCGCCGAACGGCATGGCGTAATCGATCCCTGCCCCACCATTGATGCGCACAGTGCCGGCCTTGATCCGCCGGGCGAGTTTGTGCGCCAGGCTGATGTTCTGCGTCCAGACGTTCGATGACAAGCCGTACTCGGTGTCATTCGCGATCTTCACGATCCGATCGAGATCCTCATCGTCGATCGGCATCGCGCAGACGACGGGACCGAAGATCTCCTCCTTCACCACGCGCATGTCACGGTTGGTTTCCGCGAGCACGGTGGGCTGCATGAAATAGCCCTTGTTGCCTTCCACGCGCTTGCCGCCTACCACGATCTCGGCTCCCTGCTCCGTACCGGATTGCACGTAACCGGAGACGCGATCGAGTTGTTTCTGCGAAATCAGCGGTCCCATCTGGGTATCCGGCTGCATGCCGGAACCGACCTTCAGTGCCTTCGCGCGCTCGACGACACCGCCGACCACCTCGTCGAACACCTTCTTGTGAACATACAGCCGCGAGCCCGCGACACAGACCTGGCCGGCATTGCGGAAAATGCCATCCGCCGCTCCGATGGTGGCCCGTTCGAGGTCGGCATCGGGGAAGATGATGACAGGCGACTTGCCGCCCAACTCCAGCGCAACGCGCTTCAGATTCCCGGCGGCAGCGGCGACGATCGACTTGCCGACGACGGTCGAGCCCGTGAAGGAAATCTTGTCGACGTCCGGGTGAACCGCCAGGGCCTTGCCGGCCGGATCGCCGAAACCGGTCACGACATTGACGACGCCCGGCGGGAAGCCCACTTCCGCGATCAATTCGGCGAGTCGGATGGCCGTCAGCGGGGTTAGCTCCGCGGGCTTGAGAACCACGGTGCAGCCCGCCGCCAGGGCGGCCGCCACTTTGTTGACTTCCATTGCCAGCGGCACGTTCCACGGTGTAATCGCACCAACGACGCCGATCGGCTCGCGGAGCGTGTAGACGTGGTGATTCGGCGCCGCGATGCTCGGCGTCTCGCCGTTGATCTTGCCGGCCCATCCGGCGTTGTATCGCAAACATTCCGCGCCACCGGCAACCATGAAGCGCGCCATGGTGAGCGGCATACCGTTGTCGAGGGTCTCGAGCGTCGCGATCTCGTCCGCGTTCTTCTCCAGCGCCTCAGCCAGCTTCCACATGAGGTTGCGGCGGCCGGAAGCATTCATGCTCGACCATGGACCGCTTTCGAAGGCACGGCGTGCCGCCTTCACAGCCAGGTCGATATCGGCGGCACCACCGGCCGCGGCCTTGGCGAAAACCTCGCCGGTGGCGGGATTGATGACATCGAACGTCTCGCCGGACTGCGCGGGAACGAACTTACCGTCAATGAACAATGCGTGCGTGCGGGCCAGAAAGCTGCCGACGAGGGCCAGCGGCTCGGACCGTGCGGGTGAAATCTGTGCGTTCATGCAACTCCTGCCTCTAAAGCGTCTGGCAGCTGAAGCTCGCGGCTTCGTCCGTGCTGCCCGAACCTTTGTATCGGGCCACCTGTGGATAGCGGCACAGGGGCCGGCTGCGGTCGGCGGTCTTGCCGTCCGCCCCCTTGCGAGTGGCGATGATCCGCTCCGGGGGGACGCCATGCTCAACCCAATCGGCGAGGGACGCAACCGCATCGAAGGTGTCCGGGCCCGGACCGCCACGGCAGTGCTCCATCCCGGGAACCATGAAGAGCCGCAGGAACGCATCCGTCGCCTGCTGGCCTCCCATGGTCTGCACGACGGAGCCGTAATAGTCGAGCGTGTTATAGGGCGACAAAAGGGGATCCGCCCATCCGTGGTACAGGATCAACTTGCCACCGTGCGCCTGAAACCGGTGCAGATCCGGACTCATGGCATTCAGCGTGTCACCCAGCTCCTTCTGCAGGCCTGGAATGTCACGATCGGAGTTGAACGTGCGCACGTCCCAGGAGGGTTTCTGCGCCGTCATCAGAGTAATGGCCGCATGTCCCGGCTCGGTCTTCGCGGAAATCGGCAATTCCGCCAGCGGCGAAGCGCCGTAGGCAGCCCCGGGATAGAGCTTCATACCTCCAGGACTCTTTGTTGGACCGTAGAGCGCGCGGGCCGTACGGACCTGGGCTTCCGTCAGACAATCTTTCGAGCTGTCGCCCTTGCATTGCAACTCCGCGGGATCGAAGTCACATTTGCGCGGATCGTCGATGACACCATCCTTCACCCCATCCTTGGCGTCACACCTGGCAACGCCCGCCGCGGCCAACTGAAGTGCGAGCTCGTGGGTCAGAGTACCTTGCGGATTCTTGACGCCCATCTGCGCTACCAGGATGCTCCGCGATTGAACCTGCACGAGGTTGATTGCCGGAGCACCTGCGACAATGCCGTCGTAATCATCCGGATAACGCTGCGCCTCACTCAAAGCTTCCCAGCCGCCGGAGGAGCAGCCGCTGAAATACGCGCGGCTGGCGGGCTTGGCGTAATAGGTCTTGACGATCTGCTTGCTCGTGACCGCCAGCAGGTGATGCGCCCGGTGGGCGAAGTTGACGAGCCTTTCGGGGTGACCCTCGAGCCATTCATCCTCGAAAAAGCCCTGTTGGGTGCGATGCCCGGTGTCAGTGGAGGCCGTGGCATACCCGTGACTGAGCGCCGTACCCATGGCGGGGTAGTTGACGGCACCGGTAAGGCCGCCATTACCGACCCCCTGGAACTTGCCGTTCCAGTCCTTCGGCAACCAGACCTCGAAGTTGATTTCCTTCTCGATGATGCCAACGACCCGGCAGAACGGCTTCTGCGCACCGACCGGCCCATTGGCCAGCTTCTCCGCCTGTGTCGTGAAGAGCGACGGCGGATACACCCAGATTGGATTCGGGGCGACCTCCTCCACCCGTGTGATCCGCGTGTCGGGAAACTGCGCGCTCTTGAGCTTGTTGCAATCCGCCGCGACAGCCCTGCCGAACGGCATGGCGGCAGTCGCAAGGAGCAACAGGATCACCACCGGATGACTCTTCAGGATCGCCACCGGATAACTCTTCAGGATCGTCATGGCTGCACCACGCTGGCGTCGTCCAAAACCTTCACAGCGTCACGCGTGAGCTCTAATGTGGCACCACGCATCAGCTCGTCCAACTGCTCCACACTGGTCGCGCTCGCTATGGGTGCTGTCACGCCGTGCGCGAGAAGCCAGGCCAGCGACACTTGCGCGGGTGTCGCGTTGGCTTCTTTCCCGACCTGGTCGAGCGCGGCGAGAATGCGACGACCCCGGTCGTTCAACAGGTCTTTCATGCGCTGCCCGCGCGGACTCTTGCCGAAATCGGCTTCCGACCGGTACTTGCCGGTCAGGAAGCCACTCGCGAGGCTGAAGTACGGAATGACCCCGATCTGCTCCTTGTGGCACAGGTCCGCCAACTCACCTTCGAATTTGGCGCGAGCGACCAGGTTGTATTCCGGTTGGAGGCTCTCGTAGCGCGGGAAACCGTGTGCGGCGCTCGATTTCAGGGATGCGGAGAGGCGTGCCGCCGTGAAGTTGGACGCGCCGATCACGCGGACTTTGCCCTCGCGAACGAGCTGAGCGTACGCCTCCAGGGTCTCGTCTATGGGCGTCTTGTCGTCGTCACGATGGGACTGGTACAGATCGATATGGTCGGTGTTGAGACGCTGCAGGGAGCGCTCGACCGACCCGAGAATATAGGCCTTCGAGAGCCCCGACTGTCCCGGGCCCATCTCCGAGCCCACCTTGGTCGCGATAATCACCTTGGCGCGCGCGCCGGGACGCTGGCGCAACCAGTTGCCGATGATGGTTTCCGACTCACCGCCCTTGTTGCCCGGAATCCAGCGGGAGTAACTGTCTGCCGTGTCGATGAGATTGAAGCCCGCGGCGACGAAGGCGTCGAGCAGCTTGAACGAGGTGGCCTCAGTGGCGGTCCAGCCGAACACGTTCCCGCCAAAAGCGAGTGGCGCGACTTCCAGTCCCGATTTCCCGAGCTTACGTTGGTACATGCGGTTGTTTTCCAGTCAGGTTCGTGCGGAGGGTTGCTGTCGTTGCCGGGCGCCCAGCAGCCGGGGATCGACTTCCCGGAACAACTTCTGGAAGTCATAGCTGCAGGAGCGGCCCTGCTGGTACGGAATGCCGTTCTGCGCCCCCATCTGGTTGAATTCCGCGGGCACTGAGCGGAGCTTCTTGGCGTCGAGCCAGATGCGCAGCAGGCGGCGCTTGCGCGTTGCTTCGGAGTAATCCGCGAACGCCCTGCGGGCATGCATCACGACATAGTTGTTGATGACGACCATGTCCCCTGCGCCGAGCTGGAACGTCAGACTGTTGCCCGACTCGCTCGCGACCGCGTCGAACAGGTCGATTGCCTCTATTTCCCGATCGGTCAACGGAATGCGCAACTCATGGTGACCGGCTATGAACCCGGCACGCGCGCTGCGCACACTGATCTGGCCGTTGCGCACCGCAAACACCGGGATGCGATACGGGGTCACCGGCTCCTGGTGCGGACCCTGCTCGCCCAGCCGATGATAGTGGAACCCGCGATAGAGTACTTCCAGAAGATGGGGCGCGCGCCGGGCGATCTCATTGTGAATGGTGACACCACTGGCCAACACCGTCTCACCGCCCGACCTGGCCGGATTCCAACAGGCCAACGACAACATGCCCGTGATGTCAGTGTGTAACCCGAGCTCGAGGGCGCTGCGATACATCCGCGGAGTCGCTTCGACGAGGCTGGCATCGACCACCTCGCTGAGCAACTCGCCCTGGGCATTCTGCGACAGGGGAAAACCGAAGAACGTGTTCACGCCCCAGACGACTGCCGCAAACTGATCGAAAGTCAGGCCATCCCGCGGCAAACCCTTGAATACGACAAAGCCACATCCCGAACGCACTTGCTCGAACGCCCGCGCGAGACGCGGACCGAGCTCACGCAGCGCAAAATCCTTGCTCGTGAGTTTGGTGGGAGGCATCAGGCGACCGCGGCGCTCGATGTTGTGCACGGCGGCGATGAGCTCGCCACGATCCGCATCAGTCAGTGTGACGGTGTAGTCGGCCGCGCTCGCGAACGAGGTGGCAGTCCACGCAGCCGGATCCGTGACGAGTGGGACTGCAATCGACACCATATCCCTTACGCTCCAGCCCTCGTATCCGGGCAGCAGGTTTACCTCATATGGTGACGCTCGAAGCCCCGCCTAGTTCCCCGTTATGCCACCCGGTCGTTGGGCTCCAGGCCCGCGAAAAAGCGCTCCAGATTCTCGGCGACTCGCATGCCCATGGCGACCCGGGTTTCCAGTGTTGCACTGCCGAGGTGCGGCAGTAGAACGACATTCTCCAAACCCAGGAAAGCTTCCGGGACGCGCGGCTCGTGCTCGTACACATCGAGACCCGCGCCGGCGATAGTTCGGTTCCGCAGAGCTTCGGCCAGCGCCGCCTCATCTACAACCTCGCCTCGGGCGGTGTTGATCAGAAACGCCGTGCGCTTCATCCGATCCAGGCGCTGGGCGTCCAGGAGATGACGGGTTTCGGCGCCCCCGGGGCAGTGCAGTGACACGAAGTCGGAACTCTCCAACAGCGTATCCAGATTCGCGCAGTGTTGGCCGCCGGTCCTCGCCTCGATTTCAGCTGTAGCGCGTTTACGGGACCAATAAACGATTTTCATCCCAAAGCCGTGATGAGCTTTCTGCGCCGTGGCCTGGCCGATGCGGCCGAATCCGATCAGGCCCAGGGTCTTGCCCGTGACGTCGGCACCGATCATCCTGGTAGGAGCCCAGCCATCCCACTCGTGAGCCCGGACCTGGCGCTCGCCTTCGCCGGCGCGGCGGGCGGTCATCAGCATCAGGGTGAGAGCGATTTCGGCCGTTGCCTCGGTCAGGACGTTGGGGGTGTTGGTTACCGCGATGCCCAGGCGCTTGCAGGCCGCCACGTCTATGTGGCTCACGCCTACGCCGTAGTTGCCCAGGACTTTCAGTTTGCCATTGCTGGCGGCTGACAGGACTGCGGCGTTCAGTTTGTCGGTCACCGTTGGACACACTGCGTCGTGGGACGCCAGAGCGTTTCTCAACGCCGCTACGTCCATCGGGGTGTCTTGCTCGTTTACGGTCAGGTCGTAGCGCTGGGACAGGTAGTGCTCTACCTCGCTGGGCCAGCGGCGGGTGAGCAGGACTTTGGGGGTTGGCATCGTGGGGCGAGTGTACCTTAATGGAGTGAGGGTGTTGCGCCGCGGGGTGGACGTGAGGGGAGCCTGCTCGCGAGGAAGGGCCGGCCCCGATCACAAGAGGTTCCTCTCGGGGGACGCCGCAAGTACGTCCCTGTAG
>DAITMW010000224.1:0-12816 GCA_036834945.1 Steroidobacteraceae bacterium | reverse complement strand
CCCTCCAGCCACTGCTCGACGAGCAGCTTCCAGTCGGCAGCCACGTCAAACTCCTGCATTCCTGTTGGACTGAGCGCAGCGAAGTCGTCCCAACCGGTCAGCGCGGGCCCGCCCTCGCGCGACGCGCCGGCCGACCGCACGAGAAGCAAACCAGTCTTCTGTTTGATCTCGAGCGGTACCAGGTCACCATCCGCCGCTCCATCGAGAAGCCTTCCGTCAAAAGCGTACTCGAGACCGTGCGGCTCGCACGGAATGGCACCAGAGAAATGCCCTGTCCGCGTGCTGACAAGAGCGTGCGGACGCCGGCGGCACGCGTTTCGAAAGGCGCGGAGGACGCCCTTCTCGTCGCGAACAACGAGCGCCCGCTCGCCGCCAAGGTCGCCACTCAGAAAGTCGCCCTTCGAGGGGATCTCGGCCTCGTGGCCGATCACCTGCCAGGCGGGACGGAACAGGCGCTCACGCTCGGCCGTCAGCAGGACGCCGTCAGAATAGGCCGATGCCGGCAGATGGCGGGTCACGCCAGGAACACCAACCACGTCGGAGCGAGCGCCGAGGCCAGGACCAGCGCCGGCCGCAGCGCGCGCACCAGCACCTGCGTCAGCCCCCCCAACATTTCCCCCTCGCGCCCCAAACTGCTTCGGAAACACCGACCGCAGAAACGCCATGGACTGCGCCCGCGCCGCCGCCCGGTCGATATCAGCCTCGCTCTGAAAGGCGATCGTCTGCCACAACACCTCCAACACCCCCATCAACCCCAGGGCGATGCCCTCGGTGTCGAGATAACTCTCACCGGTCAGCGCAATGACGCGAGCGACGAGGTCCCGCACCAGGGCGGCGAAATCCTCGTCCTTGCGTCCGCAGATGTCGTAGTACTCCTGCCGCGAGCTGGCCTCGCCCCAGAACGAGTACCACACCGACACCTTACGGGGGCTCGCGATCTCGGGGTCCAGGTAGAGCTCCACGAGGCGCTCGAGCGCGGCGACGGGAGTGTCCTTGAGCTGTGCGACCGGAACCATGACCCGCTCTTCGAACTCCGCGGCCAGGTACGCCAGCGAGGCGACGAGCATCGCGTCCTTGGAGTCGAAGTAGAACCTCACGATGCCCGGCGAAAGGTCGGCGAGCGCGACGACCTTCTCAACCGTGGTTCGCGACGGCCCATGGATGTGCAGTGCGGAGATGCACGCGTCGATGAGTCTCTGCCGTTGCCGGATGCGAGCGGCCCGCTCGGGAGCCGGTGTCTGCGGTGCTTTTGGAGTCTTTCGCGCGCTGGTCACGCGAATAGTTTATCGCGCACCGCGCAGCCAGCAAAAGCCGCGCTTTTGCCGGCCGCACGAGCCATTATTGGACAAGGGCTGGCCCATTGGGGCCGAAGGCGCTTTTCAACTAAACTGGCGTCAACATGAAAACGAACGGGAGCCCGGGTCGCTGGCTGATCATCCTGCCGCCGCTGTTGTTCCTGCTCGTCTTCTTTCTCGTCCCCTTTGCTTTCGCCCTCAAAATCAGTTTCGCCGAAGTCGCGGCCCGTGTGCCGCCCTTCACGGACATCCTCACGCACACGCCAGGCCACGGCCTGCGGCTCACCCTCAGCCCGTCGAACTATCAGTACCTGTTCACCGACGAGGTGTACGGGTACGCGTACCTGTATTCGCTGCGGACCGCTTTTTTCTCGACCCTGATCTGCCTGGCGCTCGGCTATCCGATGGCCTACGCGATCGCCCGTGCCTCGAAATCGACCCAGAGCATCCTGCTGCTCGTCATCATCCTGCCGTTCTGGACCTCCTTCCTGCTCAGGGTCTACGCACTCGAGGGCATCATCCGGGACAACGGGCTCCTCAATACGGTCCTGCTCCACCTCGGGCTCATACACGAGCCGTTGAAAATCATGCGCACGAGCCTGGCGGTCTACCTGGGCATCATCTATTCGTACCTGCCCTTCATGGTGTTGCCGCTCTTCGCGACGCTCGAGAAGCTCGATCACACCTTGCTGGAGGCCGCCGCCGACCTGGGCAGCCCGCCCTGGCGGACATTCATCGACGTCACCCTGCCGTTGTCGCTCCCCGGTGTCATCGCCGGCTCCATGTTGGTTTTCATTCCGGCGGTGGGCGAGTTCGTGATCCCGTCGCTCCTCGGCGGCCCCGACACCCTGATGATCGGCCGCGTGCTATGGGACGAGTTCTTCGGCAACCATGACTGGCCGGTCGCCTCCGCGGTAGCCATCGCATTCCTGGTGCTGCTCGCGGGCCCGATCGCGATCTACCAGTACTACAACGTCAAACAGACGGAAGGTTAGCCACCCCAGTGGAACGGCGCTCCTCACCGCTGCTGCTCACCATCCTCTGCTTCGGGATCGCCGTCCTGTACATCCCGATCCTCGTCCTCATCGCCTATTCGTTCAACGCCTCGCCGCTCGTCAGTGTGTGGGGCGGATTCTCGACCCAGTGGTACTCGGAGCTGATTCACAACCGACAGTTGCTGCAGGCGGCGCTGCTCTCCCTGGAAGTCGCCGTGACCGCCTCGACCATCGCGGTGGTACTCGGTACCCTGGCAGCCATTGCCCTCGTGCGTTTTGCCCGGTTCCGGGGACGCCTGCTGCTGATCGGAATGGTGAATGCACCGCTGGTGATGCCCGAGATCATCACCGGCATCACCCAACTCCTGCTGTTTGTCTCGATGGTGCAGATGTTCTCCTGGCCCCACCGTGGTTTCACCACGATAGTCATCTCGCACGTGGTTTTCTGCACGGCTTATGCAACGGTCACCGTGCAGTCGCGTCTGTTGAGCGCCGACCAATCCCTGGAGGAAGCCGCCATGGACCTGGGCTCGGGCCCCGCGCGAGCCTTCATCGAGGTAACCCTCCCGATCATCGCGCCCGCGCTCCTGTCGAGCTGGCTGTTGAATTTCACCCTGTCACTCGATGACCTGGTGATCTCGAGCTTCGTGTCCGGCCCCGGGGCCAGCACGCTGCCGATGGTGATCTATTCGAAGGTCAAACTCGGTGTCAGCCCGGACATCAATGCCCTCGCCAGCCTGATCATCTGCGCGGTGGGCGGATGCATCATCATCGCGGGTTACCTCATGCGCCGGGCGGAGAAGCAGAGGGAGCTGGAGATTTATAACGCGGGTCGTGCGCCTCACGGCTGAAGATCCGGCGTACCACCGGCTCGAAAACCTCCAGCGGCTTTGTCGGGTAGTCCGGATCGAACGACACCTGGTCCCAACGGGCACAAAATGCTTCGCAGGCGGGATACCAGGGATGCCCTTTTATCCGGTCACGCGCGTGCCTGTCACCACCCATGAAGTGCGCGTAGTAATACGACTGCACGAGCCCATGCTGCTCAACGATCCAGGTCACCTCGGCTCTGACATACGGCCGCAGAATACCCGCGGCAATCTCGGCATGATTGTAGGGCGCGAGCTCGTCGCCAATATCATGGATCAAGGCCGCGACAACCAACTCGTCGTCGGCACCGTCGGCGAGCGCCCGCGTCGCCGCCTGCAACGAGTGACCGAGACGGCTGACCGGATAGCCCTCGAGCGAGTGATCCAGGTTCCGCAAAGAGACGAGAACCCGATCGGCCAGGCCGGCCGCATGGCGGCGCTCCGACTCATCCAACAGCAGGTAATCCTCGCGGGTGCCGTCTTCCATGCGGCGGAAGCTGACGATACGTTGGGTCATGCCGTGTCTCCCGAAGCCAGCCGCCGGCGCAGCACCCGATACAGGCTCCGGGGGCCGTCGATGTCGATATAGCACCCCTGCAGGTGCCGCAGGCCTTCCGCGGGATCGAACCCGGTCCGGCCGTGCAACAACCGGCGGTTGTCCATGATCAACAGCTCGCCGGTGTCGAGCAGGAAACGGATCTCGAACTCGGGCGAGCGCAACAGGTGATCGAATGCACGGCGCGCCCGGTAATAACGGGTGAGAGTCTGCGGGGGTCCCAACGGGACGAAATCCAGCCGGGGACTGAAGTGCACCGCCTGCAGGCGACCGGTCACATCGAGCTCGATCGGCGACGCGCTGGCTACGAGATCCGTCGAATCGTCGCGATAGCGAAACCTCACCGGTGTGCTGGCCAGGAGATCGAACGCCTCCTTGTCGCGCGCCCGCAAAGCCTCGGCCGCCGCGAAACCGTCCACGAGCGTCGAGAGCCCGCCAGTGGTCTCATTCGCCAGGCAATGCAGCAACTGTACGCCCGGGACAGGCGAGCGGTAGGGATTGTCGGTGTGTGGATCCAACGGCAACGAGGTATAGGCGAGGTCGCTGGCCGCGGGCACCGACCGTACTTCGAACAGCGGGCCGAAGTTGGTCTCGCGCGTGAACCCGAATACCGCCGCGATCTGCAGAATGGTGCGCGGGACCGGCGGTACGCGCGACAGGATCAGAAAGCCGTACTCCAGGAAATCGGTCACCCAACCCGCCAACTCCGCGTCCGCGGGGCGGGCAACCCACTCGGCACGCGGCAGGCTCGTCAGCGAGCCGTTCCAGAGCCTCACCGCCGGAATGTCATGCTCCCCGGGAGCGAGCGCGGCTTCGGCCAGAATATCGCGACTCGCGAAGTCCGCCTCGTGACCGTCGCTGAAACGCACGCGGATGAGCCCGGGTTCCGGCTCGGAGACCGCGGCCAGCGCCAGGTCCAGGTCGAGATCGGAAGGATCGCTCAACCGCTGCCCGGTGCGCAGGTCGAGCGTCTTCGTATCCTGGCAGCGCTCGCGCAACCACAGGGGATGCACGGCGAAGCGTCGCCCGTCGCCATACTCGATCGTCAGTTCCGTCGGCGAAGTAATGTGCAGACGTGACATGTTGGCACCGTTATCTGGCCGTCTTGATGCGTGTCCAGGTGCGCGTGCGGATCCGCTCCAGCGCGGGAGCCACTTCCGCCGATTCGTACAGCCTGGCCTCGATCTCCGGTGTGGGATACACCGCCGGATCGTTGAGGATCAGCGGGTCCACGAAGACGTTGGCCGCCAGATTGTCGTTGGCGTAGTGAATGTCGTTCGTCACCGCGGCGATGACGCGCGGCTCGAGCATGAAGTTGAGGAACTTGTGCGCGTTCTCCGGGTGTGGCGCGCTGGTCGGAATGAGTAGCGCGTCGAACGAGGCGTTGGCGCCCTCCTTCGGAACGGTAAACGCGAGATTCACGACCACGCCGACAGCCTTCGCACGCGCGCGCGACGCGGCGTAATCGCCGGACCACGACATCGAAATGCAGAATTCCTTGTTGGCGAGACCGTTCATGTATTCCGTGGAGTCGAAGGCACGGATGTAGGGCCGCACCGCCAGGAGGAGCTGCTCGGCGCGCTGATAGTCTTCCTTGCGGGTGGTGTTCGGGTCAATGTGCAGATAATTCAGGGCCAGCTGCAGAACGTCCTCGGCCGAGTCGAGGAACGTCACCCCGCAGTCGGCGAACCGGGCGATGATCCGCGGCTCGAAGAGCATGTCGAGGCTGTCGACCGGCGCATCGGGCATGCGCGCCTTGACCAGGTCTATGTTGTAGGCGAAGCCGTTGACGTGCCGGAGATAAGGCATCGCGTAGCGGTTGCCGGGGTCGGACTTCGCCTCGATGGCGAGCACGCGCGGATCGAGATTTTTCCAGTTCGGCAGCTTGCCGTGGTCGAGCGGCTGGTAGATCCCGGCCTTGATCTGGCGACTGAAGTAGTCGGTCGAGGTACTGACGACGTCATAGCCCGAGTCCCCCGCCATCATCTTCGCTTCCAGCGTCTCGTCGGAATCGTAGGTGTCGTAGACGACCTTGATACCGGTGGCGCGCTCGAAGTCGGCGAGCGTCGTTTTGCCGATGTAATCCGCCCAGTTGTAGACGTACAGCAGCTTTTCTTCGGGAGCGCCGGGAGCCTGCGCGGGCGAACCGCAGGAGCCGCACAGTACGGCTGCGACCAGCACGGCCCCCAGACGCGTTCGCGCCAACATCGTCTCTTATTATTGGCATGATAATAATTAGCACGCAAGCCGGGGCGCGCGAGTCAGCCCGGCAGCTCGAACAGACTCGTCCCGACGAGGTCGAGCACCTGCGCTCCCGCCAATGTGGTGAGCACCCAACGCCAACGCACGATGCCCATCTTTCCGGAGCTCGAGACGCGGGTCTGCAGAACCTCGACGCTGAGCTGCACCTCGTCACCCGGGCGCAGCGGGTTCGGCCACTTCACCTGTTCCAGCCCGGGCGAGCCGATGGACTCGGAGTCGGCGAGCACATTCTGGACCAGTAACTGCATCGCAATGGAACAGGTGTGCCACCCGCTGGCAATGAGTCCCTGCCAGCGACTCGCCTGCGCACGCGGCGGATCCGTATGAAACCACTGGGGATCATAGCGAGTGGCGAACTCGATGATCTCCTGTTCGGTAATGGCGCGCCGCCCGGCGGTGAACACCATTCCCGGCCTGAGCTCGGCAAATTTCATGTAAGTGGATAACGCATAGCGGGGACACACATTATCACCATAGAATCCGCTGGCGACGATTGTCCCGGCCGCACTGTTTCCGGTGGAGATTTCATTTCGTGCAACCCAGCCTGGTGGTTTTCGATCTAGACGGCACACTCATTGACAGCGCACCCGATATGCATCGCGCCGTGAACCGCATGCTCGCGGACCTGGGATGCGCGCCACTTACACTTCCTGACATCAGGTCCATGGTCGGCGACGGCGCCTCCGCCCTCATCGCGCGCGCGTTGGCCGCACGTCATTGCGTAAGTGCCGATCCTGCAAAGGCGCTCGATCAGTTCCTGGAACACTACGAAGCAGACCCGACGAACGTAACGCGCACCTTTCCCGGTGTCGCGGAAACGCTCGAGCGCCTGCAGGCGACGGGGCTGACGTTGGCAGTCTGCACGAATAAACCCTCTCGCCTGACGAGCATGATTCTCGAGGGCCTGGAGATCGACCGTTTCTTTACGCGGGTCG
Source organism: Steroidobacteraceae bacterium (assembly GCA_036834945.1). Lineage (GTDB taxonomy): Bacteria > Pseudomonadota > Gammaproteobacteria > Steroidobacterales > Steroidobacteraceae > 13-2-20CM-66-19. The sequence goes on along the minus strand of DAITMW010000224.1, from coordinate 5,904 downwards.
TGGCGGGTGACTCGATGCCGTTCCGCAAGCCCGATCCGCGCGCACTCATGGAGGTGGTCGACGGCTTCAGCACGCCCAAAGCCGCCACCCTCATGGTTGGCGACAGCGAGGTCGACGCCGCAACGGCACACGCCGCAGGTGTGCCGTTCGTGCTCATGACCTACGGGTATCACCGCGGCCCGATTGAAGACATCTCCAGCGTTGCGACGCTGGATCACTTTCCAGAGCTGGCGACACTGCTGCACGCCTGACGCGCCAACAGGCACGCCAACAGCACGTCAACGCCTGTCGTCGAGCGTGCCGCGAGCCCGGTCCGAATGGCGCGGCATGCGTGAGGGCTCGAGCTGCTTGAGCCAGCCGAGTAACGTCGTCGCCAGGGCGATGCGGTGATCGGAATAGCCGTGATCGGTCGTCATCTGCACTTCGGTCACCTGCGCCCCCACATTTTTACGTGCGGCCGCCGCGATCGCGACATCATCCGCGTGCAGGAAGTCATCGGACTCCACGACCAGGACGGGGCGTGCCTTCCACGAGGCGGCATGGCCGACGAGATCCCAGGCCGGCGCGTTCTTCTTCGCCTCATCCAGCAACATCTCGGGCGTCACACCCGTGAGCGGCCCAACATCATCCCGGAATTCCGTGAGTTGCTCCTTGTCGAGCTGCGCTGACGGATGGGTCGCGAATACCCCAGGATTCCAACCGGAGATCATGGCCACCCCCAACACGCCAGCGTCGCGCGCCGCGCCGATTCCCGCCACGAAGCCGCCCATGCTGTGGCCTATCAACGCCAGCCGCCGGGCGTCGATGCCGAGCCGGGTCGCGTTGTCGGCGGCACGCAGGTAGTCGAGCACGGCCTGTATGTCCTCCACGCAGTTGGAGAACGAGAACGTTCCAGCGCTCGCCCACGAGCCGCGATAGTGAAAAATCAACACGTTCCAGCCGGCGCGGCGGATGGTTTGCGCCAGGTCGCCGTTCTGCTCGAAGCCCGGCAGGCCATGCAACAACACGACCGTCGGATGCGGATCGCCGCCGGCGGCACGGTAGAACACGCCGAAAACATTCGCGCCGTGGCTCGGGATCGTGAGCTGATTCATCGCGGCGGGATGAACCGGATCCCTCGCAGGGTCGGTCGTGATCGCCGCAGGGACGACGGGAGGTAAAGGGGCCGCGGACGCCTGTGTGACCACGGCCTGTGTGGCTACGGCGATCGCAAGGGATACAACCGAAACGTACGAAGCACTCTTCACCGTGTCCGGCTCCGGCAGAACTGACCGGGCCTATGATAGCGTGGCCGTGGGGCAACGCCCGCCCGGTGCAGCGGTCCATTGGCAAAATTCGCCTGCGGCGCTTTTGCGGACATCAGCTCCGTTTTCGCCGACAAAAGGCGCGGCTTTTGCCGGCTGCTGCGTGCCGCGCTGATGTGGGCGCAAGTGTGAACACGCCTAATCCAATTGCCCGAAATACACCAGCGTCCGATAAGGGAAGACCACTTTCCCGGCGCGGTTGTGGCGATCGAACAGGTCACGGAGCCCGGCAATCATCGGCTCGTGCTCCGGGTGGCCGGCCTCCGGCGCGTACGACGACGACATCAGGCGACCCTCGAGTCCCGGGAAATCGAATGTCTGTCGGTAGGCAAACACGGCACTCGCCGGCGCACGGCCGAAAAATTGGCGGATCTTCGCCTCGTCGGCCCGCATGTTCTGCACACGGTCATAGTCGGCGGCATGCCGCCGCAACAGCGCGTCGTACTCATCCAGGAATGCGCCGGCCTCGACGGGCCGCTCGTTCCAGATGAGCACCGCCCAGCCGCGTGGCTTGAGAACGCGCAGCAGCTCCCGGCGCGAGGACTCCACGTCGAACCAGTGAAATGCCTGGCTCGCGGTGATAAGGTCAACACTGGCATCCGGCAGAGTCGTCTCTTCGGCGGTGCCGTTCACGCTGCGAAAACGCCCGTAGTCACCCAGATGACGCTCGGCGGCTTCGCGCATTTCCTTGTTGGGCTCGACGGCAAAAACCGTGGCGCCTGTTTCGAGCAGCAGCTCCGTCAGGATACCGGTGCCCGAACCCACGTCGGCTACGAAGGAGTTCGCGGAGAGTCCGCATCTCACCCGCATGAGCTCGAGCACTGCGGTGGGATAGCTGGGGCGATACTTGATGTAGTTCTCGACCCGGGTCGAGAAGCGTTCGGTCGATCGCAGCATAGCGTTACATTATGACTCAATCGCCGGCGCCCGGCGCCCCACTAAAGTCTTGGTGCGCGGATTTGACGACAACTTGCGCTTGCGAATTCGCTGCCAGGAGAGAGAATGTCGCCGCGCCGCAGGCGCCCTAGGAGAGCCCCCTTCCGATGTCGTCGTCTGAACTCACCACGGCGCGGCCTGTAGCGCTTGAAACCGAGGGGACACACCCGGCTCGCTGGCTGACACCCATCGAGCTGACGCTCCTGGGCGCGATCTGGGGTGGATCGTTTCTGTTCATGCGTGTTGCCGCCGGTGACTTCGGCCCGGTTGCTCTCGTGGAAATGCGCCTCGGCCTCGGTGCGATCATCCTGCTGCCATTCCTCTGGAGCGCCCGCGAACAGTTCACTAGCCCGCGCATGTGGCTGCACCTGGCCTGGATCGGCGCGGTCAACTCGGCCATTCCGTTCATTCTGTTTGCGTGGGGTGCCGAGCGCGCTCCGGCCGGCATCGGCGCCATCACGAACGCCATGGCAGTCATGTTTGTTACCCTCGTCGCCTTCATCTTCTACGGCGAGCAGATAGCCCGACGTCGCGCGATAGGACTGCTCCTGGGTTTCATCGGGGTCGCGGTGCTCGCGAGCGGCAGAACGTCCGGCGGAAACAGTGTGGGTCCCGCGGTACTTGCCGGGACGACTGCCGCGTTCATGTACGGCATCGGGATGAATGCTATTCGCACGCACCTGAAGGGTGTTCCGGCCGCAGCCGTCGCTGCCGCGACGCTCGGCATCGCCAGCCTGATGTTGGCACCTTTCGCGATCTATACATGGCCAACGCATGCCATTCCGGTTATGTCGTGGGTGAGCGCCGTTCTTCTCGGCGTTCTATGCACCGGAACCGCCTATGCCGTCTTCTACAGGCTCATTCACCGGATCGGTGCGCCACGCGCGTCGACGGTGACTTACCTGGTGCCTCTGTTTGGGGTGGTGTGGGCGTGGCTCTTCCTGGGCGAGCCGCTCACCGCGAAGATGGCGACCGCGGGCGTACTGATTCTAGGGGGCGTCGCTTTGAGTCAGCAGCGCGCCGCGAGAGCGTAACGGCCGGAAGCGTCGACACTGGGTTGCGGCGACAATGCCGCGAGCGGTGTTAGAACCGCACCCATTCCCGGCTCGAAAACGAAGCACAGCGAGGGCCGCTCGCTTTCAACCGTCCGGCTGAGCCTGAGCGCGGCGTGTCGAAAACGGCGTTGGGTCAGCCTTTCCAGAACAGGGCCGACCGAGCATAACAGTGCACCAGGCAGTGCCGGCACGTCGGTCCAGCTATCATCGAGCTTCACCTGCAGGCCGCGCGAATCGCCGAGCTTCACCAGCGTCAGCAGGCGTCGGGCTCCAGCCTCATCGGTGTCAGGTTGGCCGCCCGCGGACAAGGCGACCGGATAGTCCCCGATACGCAGCGACGTCCTTGGATTTCCGGTGTAGTGATCGGCGAAAAAGCCATCATTCAGCCGCAGCCCGCGCGCCATGGCGGCCATCAACTTATGTCCAAGCCCCGTCAAGCTCGTCGCGTACTCACGCACGCCATCGTGAAATCCCGGCAGATCCGGCCCGGCCATACCACGCTTGACATATTTACTGCCGAGCTCCAGCAGGTTGTCGATCAAGCCGCCATCGACACCGTGCCCGACGAGCTGAAAGGCACCGTAAGTGCTGGCCGCCCAATCGATCTGCGCCGCAACATGGTCACGCCACGGATCGCCGATATCGAACAGCGAGAGATCAATAGCAGGAAGTTGCGGTGAGCCCGACATAGCTTGTATTACGCCCCGAGCGCCCGTGACGGTCCAATCACGTTTGGCGCTATGCGTATGCGATTGTGCGACCTCTGCCCGGCGACGGTCTACCTACCTTTTGTGACACCGCCGTGCATCAACAGCGAACTGTGAACGGGTACGCACCAATTCCTCGCGACGCCCCCAATTCAGACGGATACAGCTCGCGGGCTCCGTCGATATTGTGAGTATCGCGGTACTGCAACGGTCGACCGTCACGGGCCAGAATCGCACCGTCGACGACCTTCCCCAGTACCAACTCATGATCGCCCGCCGGCACCGCCGTCGCCAGCTCGCATTCGATGTACGCAAGGGTATCCAAAAGGATGGGCGCCCCGCTCAATCCCGGACGCCAGCGCACACCGGCCAGCTTGTTGGTCTGGCGGCCGGAGACCAGCCCGAAGTGCCGCGCGAGCTCGATCTGGTCACCTTTGAGCACGTTGATTGTGAAGGACTTGCCAGCATGCAGCAGAGAGCGGGAGGCGTGATCGACACCCACGGCCACCGCCACCACCACGGGTTTGTACGACACAGGCATAACCGAAGAGGCCGTGAAGGCGTTCGTCCTGTGACCATCGGTTACGCCAACCACGTAGACACCGGTGGAAAGCATCTGCATGAAGTCGGCAATCGGTTCCGTCATGGGAGCGTGCCCAGCACAGACCGTGCCCAGCGAAGGCGCGGTTTGGAACGATTCGCGTAAAATGGCCGGGATGTACGATCCCAAGCGCCTGCTCCACTTCCCCGCCCTGCTCAACGCGCGTGACCTCGGTGGCTATCCCACAACTGACGGCTCACGGACGCGTTGGCGTTCCCTCGTACGCTCGGACGACCTGTCGCAGCTGACTCCCGATGGCCTGGAGGCGCTGTCCAGCTTCGGGATCGAGACCGTCGTGGACCTGCGCTGGCCGGACGAGGTGGCAGCCACTCCTAGTCCCGTACTGTCACCGGCACTGAAGCACATTCGTTACGAGGCGTTCTCGCTATGTACGCCGACGCAAGGTGAATGGCGCGCGCGCCGCGCCGACGCCAGCGCAAAGGTGCTTTGGAATCGCGCCATGGTCGAGCACCTGCGCGCGGAGATCCGGCAGGTCCTGGAAATCATTGCGACTGCGTCATCCGGACCCCTGTTATTTCATTGCGTAGCGGGGAAAGACCGCACCGGCGTCATCGCCGCACTGCTGCTCGCCCTGGCGGACGTCATGCCGGAAGCCATCGCGTATGACTACGCTGCAAGCTTCGAGAACCTGCGCGATGCCTACCTGGAACGCTACGCGGACGCCGACGAGGAAGCCCTCATCGAAGCGCTGCAATGTCCGGAGGAAGGCATTCATAACATGCTCGCCTACCTGGAAGGGTTGGGTGGCGCGCAGGCTTACCTGGAAGCGATCGGCATGCAGCGAGAACACATCACGCGCTTACGAGCACGTTTGCGGGAGTGAGACGTCCGCCTATTCACTCGACGTTCAGCGCCCCTGCGCGACACTCGGCGCCAGCACCGGTTTGATTGCGCTCCCGACGGCGCCATTTTGAGTACGAGCGGATTTGAGTTGCGTCACTCCGGTGCGCCCCCTACCTTAGCGCGATGAACATCTCAGGCGGTTGTCTTTGCGGGGCGGTTCGCTACACGAGCACGGCGGACCCGGTCACCACGCGCGTATGCTGGTGTCGCGTCTGCCAATACATCGGGGCCGGCAGCGGCACCGTAAACACCTGTTTCAAGACGGAAACCTTCTCCGTCGAAGGCGAGATGCAGGATTACCGCAGCATCGCCGAAAGCGGCAACGTCATGCACCGGCGCTTCTGCCCGAAATGCGGCACGCACCTGTTCAGCGAGGCCGAGGCACGGCCGCACCTGGTTTTTGTGCGCGCCGGAACGCTCGATAACCCGGAAATCGC
>DAITMW010000223.1:0-12944 GCA_036834945.1 Steroidobacteraceae bacterium | reverse complement strand
AGCGCTCGAACACCATCGTCATCTTCATCAACCAGATCCGCATGAAGATCGGCGTGATGTTCGGTAGTCCCGAAACCACCACGGGCGGTAACGCTCTGAAGTTCTACGCCTCGGTCCGTCTTGATATCCGCCGCATCGGCGCGATCAAGAATGGTGAGGAAGTCACCGGCAACATGACCCGCGTGAAGGTCGTGAAGAACAAGGTCGCGCCGCCGTTCCGCGAGGCCGAGTTCGAAATCATGTACGGCCAGGGCATTTCGCGCGAGGGCGAGATCATCGAGTTGGCCAGTGCCCAGGGCATCATCGAAAAGTCCGGCGCCTGGTATTCCTACAAGGGCAATCGCATCGGCCAGGGTAAGGACAACGTGCGCGTCTTCCTGCAAAACAACAAGGAGATGGCACGGGAGATCGAGGACCAGGTGCGCGCCAAGCTGCTGCCGCCGAAGCAGCCGCGCAATGGTGACCAGGCGAACATTGCCTGAGCTTGCGCCGCCGCCGTATGGGGCGCGTGGTGGTCGCTCGGTCGCACGTGGGCCTGCCGACGCGGGGCGGGTGGCGTTGCTGAGGGCTACCGCGCGTCTGGCGGTGCCACAGCACATGGGCCAGTTCAGGCGCAACCGTAAGGGCGTCAGGCGTCACCGAGGTCTAGCGGGCGCTGGCGGCACAACCCATGGGCACATTCAGGCGCCGGCGCGCCGGCGACCCTTCAAAATCTGAAGCCAAAGCTCGGGACCCCGACGCGGCCCGGGCCTCGGCCATTACGCAGCTCGCCCGGCGCGACTTTGCCAGCGGTGAGCTGCGCCTGAAGCTCGAGTCCCAGGGGTACGATAAGGCGGTCATCGCGGCCCTGATCGCGGAACTCACCGAGGAGCGCGTCCTCGATGATGCTCGTTACGCGGAACATTATGTTGCCTACCACGCCGAACGGGGGCACGGGCCCCTTCGGATAGCGGCTGATCTGCGGTCTTTGGGCGTCTCCGACGCCCTCGTCGACGCGGCGCTGGCTACTGGGCCGGACTGGCGAGCGCTGGCCCGCGAGGTCCGGATGCGCAAATTTGGTGCGGAATCGCCGGAAGAGTGGGCTGAAAAGACGCGCCAAGCGCGCTTTTTGCAGTATCGTGGCTTTTCATCGGATCATATCCGGGCGGCCACTGGCGCCGATTTCGACGCGGATTCATAAACTTGAGCAAAGCTTCGTTTTCGAAGGCTGCGGACGTCCGCACCGCCTTCCTGGAATTCTTTCGCGAGCACGGCCACACGGTGGTGCCGTCCAGCCCGCTCGTGCCTGGCAACGACCCGACCCTGCTGTTCACGAACGCGGGGATGGTGCAGTTCAAGGACGTCTTTCTCGGTAAAGACAAGCGCGACTACGTTCGCGCCACCTCGAGCCAGCGCTGCGTGCGGGCGGGCGGAAAGCACAACGACCTCGAAAACGTGGGCTATACCGCCCGTCACCACACGTTCTTCGAGATGCTGGGCAACTTCTCGTTCGGTGATTACTTCAAGCGCGATGCGATCCGCTTCGCCTGGGAGTTTCTGACCGGAACGCTGGGGCTCGACCCGAAGCGCCTGTGGGTGACCGTCTACAAGGACGACGACGAGGCGGCGCGCCTCTGGCTGGAAGAGGTGGGCGTTCCGAAGGAGCGCTTTTCCCGCCTGGGCGAGAAGTCCAACTTCTGGGCCATGGGAGATACCGGCCCCTGCGGACCCTGTAGCGAGATTTTCTATGATCACGGCCCGCAGATTCCCGGTGGCCCGCCCGGTTCGCCGGACGAGGACGGTGATCGCTACGTCGAGATCTGGAACCTCGTGTTCATGCAGTACGACCGCTCGGCCGACGGCAAGCTGACGCCGCTGCCGAAGCCTTCGGTCGATACCGGCATGGGGCTCGAGCGCATCGCCGCCGTCATGCAGGGCGTGCACTCCAACTACGACATCGATCTCTTCAAGAATCTCATCCGTGCGGCGGCCGACCTTGCGGCGACCAGCGATCTGGCTTCGAGCTCCCTGCGGGTCATTGCGGATCACATTCGGGCGTGCTCGTTTCTCGTGGTCGACGGCGTGCTGCCTTCGAATGAAGGCCGTGGTTACGTGCTCCGTCGCATCATCCGGCGCGCCATCCGTCACGGTTATAAGTTAGGAATCCAGGAGGCGTTCTTCTACAAGCTCGTGCCGGTGCTCGAGCGCGAGATGGGCGCTGCCTATCCGGAGCTGACACGCGGACGGAGCCACGTTGAGCGCGTACTGAAGCAGGAGGAAGAACGCTTCGCCGAAACACTGGCGAACGGCATGTCGTTGCTCGACGAAGCCATCCGTGGACTGAAGGGCAAGGTGATCGATGGCCAGACCGTCTTCAAGCTATACGACACTTACGGATTCCCTGCCGATCTCACTGCCGACATCGCGCGCGAGCGCGGTCTCTCCATCGACCAGGTCGGTTTCGACGTGGCAATGGAAGAGCAGCGCAAGCGCTCGCAGGACGCGAGCAAGTTCGGTGTTGATCTGCGAGGCGGTGCCTCGATCGACGCCCGCACCTTGTTCCAGGGTTATGAAGGCCTGGAAGCCCAAGGCCACGTAGTCGCCCTCCTGAAGGGCGGAGCGCCTGTTGATTCGCTGAGCGAAGGTGAGGAGGGTGAAGTCATCCTGGATCGCACGCCTTTCTATGCCGAGTCCGGCGGACAGGTGGGCGACGTGGGCTACCTGGCTGGTGTTGGTGGCGCCCATCACGCAAAGGTTTCGTCGAAGGGCGCGGCGTCGCTGACGCTGGTGCCTCCGGCCGCTGCTCCTGTGCGCTTCGTCGTCGCGGATACGCAGAAGCGTGGAGCGGCGCATTCGCATATCGGTCGCCTGGCGGAAGGCTCCATCCGGATCGGTGACAGCCTGAATGCGCACGTTGATGGCGAGCGGCGTCGTGCGACTGCACTGAATCACAGCGCGACCCACCTGTTGCATGCTGCCTTGCGCAAGGTTTTGGGAACTCACGTGCAGCAGAAAGGCTCGCTCGTGGCTCCCGATCGGCTGCGTTTCGACTTCTCGCATTTCGAGCCCATCACGTCGGCCGAGTTGCGCGAGATCGAGCGCCTGGTGAACGCGCAGATCCGTCTCAACATCGAGGCGGAGACCCGGGTCATGGACTACGAGGGCGCCGTGGCCGCGGGTGCGATGGCGTTGTTTGGTGAGAAGTACGAAAAGGATGTGCGTGTGCTGCGCATCGGTGACTTTTCGATGGAGCTTTGCGGCGGCACGCACGTTGCCCGCTCGGGCGATATTGGATTTTTCAAAGTCACGAGCGAGGGCGGCGTGGCCGCTGGCGTCCGACGTATCGAGGCGATCACGGGAGAAGCAGCCGTCGAGTACGTGGAGCAGAACGACGCCCTGTTGAAAGACGTCGCCGGCATGTTGCGCGGCTCGCGCGAGGACTTGAGAGACAAGGTGCGGGACGCGCTGGAGCGCGTGCGTCAGATGGAGAAGGAAATCCGTGCGCTGAAGGATCGGTTGGCCTCCGGGCAGGGGATCGATCTCGCCGCCGGCGCTGTGGACATCAAGGGAGTCAAGGTCGTCGCGACCAAGGTCGATGGCGCTGATGCCGGTGCGCTGCGCAGTGCCGTGGACCAACTGAAAGACAAGCTCAAATCAGCCGTAGTCGTGCTCGCGTCGGTGGAGAATCCCTCCAAGGTTGTTCTCGTCGCGGGAGTGACCTCGGACCAGACCACTCGGTTGAAGGCTGGAGAGCTGGTTGGTGCGATTGCCGCACAAATCGGTGGGCGCGGCGGCGGAAGACCTGACTTCGCACAGGCTGGTGGCAGCAACCCCGCGGCACTCGATGCGGCGTTGGCCTCGGTACAGGACCTGGTGCGCGCCAAACTGGGGTGAGTCGCGGAGCGGTCCACCGCTCCGTCGGCGCCGACGGTGGACCTTACATTGTATCTCGCAACGCACCGGAAGAATTTCAGGGTTTCCCTGGTTTGTCTGCCGGTGATGAGTCCGTACATTCGATCGATGTCCTTCGGCTCGCCAATCCGGGCGCCGTAAAACCGCAAGGAGGAAAAAAGAAATGCTCATATTGACGAGACGGGTGGGTGAGACCGTGATGATCGGCAACGATGTCACCGTCACCATCCTCGGTGTGAAAGGCAACCAGGTGCGCGTGGGGATCAACGCACCGAAGAATGTTGCCGTCCACCGGGAGGAAATCTACGAGCGCATCAAGCGAGAGCAGGGTGATTCGCAAGGCGAGCCCCGCGACGAATCCGCCGAGTACGCCTCCGTCTGATTTCCCACCCCACCGTATCGGCTCGCGCGAGGTTTCCTCAGCCCGCGCAGCCGACGTCGTCCGCCCCGCCCGCCTTTCACTTCAGCGCGCTTTCCCTTTTCGAGCCCGCCTCGTATCATTACGCGCTCGCCACGCTGGGCTGCGTGGCTCATCCAGCTTATAAGTTATTGATAAGCCGGCCTTTATAGCCCGAAGACGGAGAGATGGCCGAGTGGTCGAAGGCGCACCCCTGCTAAGGGTGTAAGGGTCAAAAGCCCTTCGAGGGTTCGAATCCCTCTCTCTCCGCCAGTTCGAGCGCTTACACACTCCCTCGAAACTCGCTCAGTCCTTCCGCGGGTTCCTGTACCCGGCATACAGGCTGTCCAGCACGGGCGTCATCGCTTTCAACAGAGCGTCGTCGTCGCGTTGCAAGGTGCGTGCGCCCGCCATGATGGTGGCGAATCCGGGGCCTTCGGCGGTTGGAATGCCACCGACGTCCAGGTGGTGCACCAGGGCGCCCAGTCGCGCCAGGCCTGGGTCGCCCTCCAGGCCGAAGCTCGCCAGCAGCACCTCGAAGGTGACTTTTGAGTCGATGTGTGTGAACTCCGCGCCGTCGAAATCGAAACCAACGGCGCGCTTGGGGCAGTCTTTGGGTTTCTTGAGCCACAGAAATCGAGCATCGGAATCGATGAATCGGCGGATGAGCCACGCCGAGGCGACGCGGTCGATCCACAAATGCTCACGTGTTGCCCACGTACGCCCCTGGTATTCCTTGCGGGTGCGCTCGCGCACCTTACGATGGGACGCCCTGGGCTCATCGGGCGCGAAGCGCGCGTTGAGGGCCGCCTCCGCATCAGACAGTGCGCTCTCCATCTGCTTGCGCGGCTCGCCGGGAAAAAAGTCGCGCGCGACGATGGTGGCCACTTCCCGACCAACACCCGCGAGCTGCTGCCGGGCTTCGGTCTCCTCCAGCTTTGGCAGGGCGCCCTTGAGCGCATCGAGCCGCTGGATCGCCTCGGCATACTCTGTCGTCCGATCGAACAAGGCCGTGAGCTCGGAGGCCTGCTCCGGCGAGTGGGCATCGAAGAGCAACAGATGCGCCAGGCCGCCAGCCGCTCTGATCTCGGCCGCTTGCTGCTCCAGGGCTTCCAGCGACCCATCGGAATTGGGCAGCAGATAGGCGCCGTCGCGCAGTAGACCGGCACCCGCGGATTTCATGGTGCGCCAGATGCGCATTCTGAGCGGCGGATTGTGACCCGGCAGGTTGGTGATGAGGAGCAGCCAGGCTGCCGTTGGGGCTTTCATGTCGACCTACGCTAAACGAAATTCTGACGAAATCGGGAACGGGCCATCCGTCCAATGGCCGTAATATACATTTCAGTTTTGTTATTTCAATAACAAAGTGGTAACGTGAATCACACTCCTTCTCGCAGCTTTCCTCAGGTTACTTTCGTTGAACCTCCCCGAATTCGCCTTGCGGCGTCCCAAGACGGTTCTCGTGGTCGTGGTGGCTGTTCTCCTCACGGCCTTGATGGCCATACAGCAGGCCCCGCGGGATATTCTTCCCAACCTCAATACGCCCACGATCTACGTCGCGCAGCCTTACGGCGGGATGGATCCAGCGCAGATGGAGGGTTATCTCACCTACTACTACGAATATCACTTTCTCTACATCACGGGCATCGAGCACGTCGAGTCGAAATCGATCCAGGGTGCGGCACTCATCAAGCTGCAGTTCCACCCCGGCACCGACATGTCGCAGGCGATGGCCGAGACCGTGCAATACGCCAACCGGGCGCGCGCTTTCATGCCGCCCGGCACGCTGCCGCCGTTCGTGATGCGGTTTGACGCAGGTAGTGTTCCCGTCGGGAACCTGGTCTTCACGAGTAACACGCGCAGCGTCGCAGAAATGCAGGACGCCGCGCTGAACCTCGTGCGGCCGTTATTTGCGACGCTCCCTGGTGTCTCCGCGCCGCCGCCGTTCGGAGGCAGCGCTCGCACGATATTGATCAGCGCGAAGCCTGAGCGGCTCCGTGCTTACAACATGTCGCCCGATGAGCTGGTGGCCGCGCTGGGCGCTGCAAACACCATCACGCCTTCGGGTAACGTCCCGATTGGCGATGACTATCCGATGGTGCCGCTCAATTCTGTCGTAAAGAACGTAAAGGATCTCGAGGCGGTACCGATACGCGTTGGAACCTATCCGGCCGTTTTCGTGCGGGACGTGGCGACTGTGACCGACGGTGCCGACATCGTCACGAGCTACGCTCTCGTGAACGGACGGCGTACGGTCTACATTCCGGTTACGAAACGCGCGGATGCCTCAACCTTGTCGGTTGTGAGCCGCGTCACGAGCAACCTGCCGAAATTTCAGAGCGTTCTGCCGGAGGGGATCAAGGTCAGCTACGAGTTCGACCAATCCCAGTACGTCACCCGGACCATTGCAAATCTCGCCGCGGAGGGAGGTCTGGGTGCCTTGTTGACAGGCGTGATGGTGCTCTTGTTCCTGCGCGACTGGCGCAGTGCGCTCGTGGTCGTCATCAACATTCCGCTCGCCCTGATGGCCGCTTTGCTGGCGCTATGGATGAGCAACCAGACTGTCAACATCATGACACTCGGAGGGCTGGCACTGGCGGTCGGTATTCTGGTGGATGAGGCGACGGTCTCCATCGAGAACATTCATGTCCATCTCGCGCGGGGAGCGCCCCTCGCCCGGGGCACGCTCGAGGCCACCAGGGAGACGATCGCGCCGCGTCTGTTGGCCATGATATGCATCCTGGCGATGTTTGCGCCGGCGTTGTTCATGACGGGTGCCGCCAAGGCGATGTTCCTGCCCCTGTCGTTAGCGGTGGGGTTCTCGATGATCGCCTCTTATCTGCTATCCAGCACTCTCGTTCCTATTCTCGTGGTGTGGATGGAGCGGCGTAGCCGCAGGCTCCCGGCCCATGAGTCCGAGGATGGGGCCTTTGGCCGCTTTCGCAACAGGTACGGGCGCCTGGTCAACTCGCTCGTCGGGGCTCGCGGCATCGTTGCTGCGGTCTATCTGCTGGTGGCCGTGTTGCTGCTCGTCCTGGTCGTCCCGCGACTCGGAACAGAGATCTTTCCGCAGGTGGATGCAGGTCAATTGCAGCTCCGTATACGAGCGCATCCGGGGTCGCGGATCGAGGCGACCGAGAAGGTCGCACTTCGGGCTCTCGACCTCATTCGCGACGAGGCGGGTGGTGCGGACAAGATTGCGGTGTCGATCGGCCTGGTCGGCGTGCATGCGCCCAGTTATCCCATCAACTTGATCTATCTGTGGAATGGCGGCTCAAACGAGGCGGTGCTACAGGTGCAATTCAAAGACGCAAGCGGAGTGCGCGTGGAGTCGCTCAAGGAGCATTTGCGAGGCCGGTTCGCCAGGGAATTGCCGGATGTGAGCTTTTCGTTCGAGCCCAGCGACATCGTGAGTCGCGTAATGAGCATGGGCGCGGACACGCCCATCGAGGTCTCCGTGAGTGGCGCGAGTCTCGCCGATGACCGGGCCTACGCGGAGAAGGTGAAGAACGCCCTGGCGCGCTTGCCGCAGTTGCGGGACGTGCAGTTCGGACAGGTGCTGGATTATCCAACGCTCGATGTCAATGTCGACCGTGAGCGCGCTGGTTTGCTGGGCGCAACCATGGCGGACGTCTCGCGGTCTCTCATCACAGCCACGTCATCTAGTCGGTATGTCGTACCGAACTACTGGGCCGACGCGAACAGCGGTATTGCCTATCAGGTTCAGGTTGAAGTGCCTCAGTCACTCATGACTTCATCGGAGGACGTGCGCAACGTCATGGTCGGTACGCGTAATGGCCAGAGTCAGCTTCTGCGTAACCTCGCCCGTGTTTCCGCTGGGAATACCGTTGGCGAGTACGCTCGTTACAACAGTCAACGCATGGTCAGTGTGACCGCGAATCTCTTTGACAGCGATCTGGGGAGCGCCGCAGCCGCGGTGAACGAAGCGATCACGAAGTTGGGAAAGCCACCCGCCAGGGTGACGGTTGCCTTGCGTGGACAGGTCGAGCCGCTGAACCAGGTCCTCGGTGGGTTACGGACGGGATTGGGCGTGGCGGTGGTGGCCATCCTGCTGATGCTCGTCGCGAACTTTCAGTCACTCCGGCTCGCCCTCGCCGTCATGTCGGTTCTGCCGGCGGCTCTGGCGGGTAGCGTGCTGATGCTGTGGCTTACCGGAACCACCCTCAATATTCAATCCTTCACCGGAACCATCATGGCAGTGGGAGTTGGCGTCTCGAATGCCATTCTCCTGGTGACTTTCGCCGAACGCGGTCGCGCGCGGACGGATGCAGTCGCCGCCGCCATAGAGGGGGGACGCAGCCGGCTGCGTCCGATTCTGATGACCAGTCTGGCGATGATCGTCGGCATGCTGCCCATGGCGCTGGGGTTGGGTGCGTCGGGCGAACAAGCAGCAGCTCTTGGCAGAGCAGTGGTAGGGGGTCTCGCTGCGGCAACGCTGGCTACGCTCCTGGTATTGCCCGCTGTCTACGCCGCACTCGCGGGACGTGTGCCTCACGAAGCGTCGTTGTTGGTGGAAGAGACCTGATGAGAGCTACTTCATTCTTTGCAGCGGGTTATGTTGTCCTCGCGGCCATTCTCGCTGCCTGCGGACACTCGGCGGGAGAAACGCCGCTGCCATCGCCGACACCCGCGGTAGATGTGCACACCACACAACTCGTCCAGGGTGCGATCACTCGATCGATTGTCCTGCCGGCGCAGGTCATTCCGTTCCAGCAGGCAACGCTCTACGCGAAAGTCTCGGGCTACCTGAAGAGCATCGGCGTCGATAAGGGCGATAAAGTCGTCGCGGGCGCCGTCCTGGCACGCATCGAAATTCCCGAGCTGGCGGCGGCGCGCGCGCGCCAGGAAGCCGAGCTCAGGGCGGCCTCAGCCGATTATGCGCGCCTGCAGCAGGCGTTGGCCAAAACGCCCGATCTCGTGGTGCCGGACACGGTAGATCAGGCGCGGGGCCGGTTTGAGGTGGCGCGCGCCAGCCTGTCTGAAAGTGAGACTCTCCTGGGATACGCAACCATTGCGGCTCCCTTCACCGGTGTGATCACTCAACGGTACGTCGATCCCGGTGCACTGATACAAGCCAACAATGCCAGCTCTGCGATAGTGAGCCTCATGGACTTCTCCACGGTTCGCTTGCAGGTCGCCGTGCCCGAGATCGAAGCGGCCAAGGTCGCTGTTGGCCAGCCTGTGAGCGTGACCACGGACAATCTTCCGGGCAGACAGTTCGATGGGAAAGTGACGCGGTTCACTTACGCGCTGGACGTGCAGAATCGGACAATGCTCGCGGAAGCGATTCTCGGCAACCCGGATCTTGCACTGCGTCCGGGGATGCTGGTGACCGTCCGACTCGGAATCGAGCGCAAGGAACATGCGACCCTCATGCCCGCGGACGCCCTCGTCAGCGAGAGAACCAACACGTTCGTGTACACGGTCGAAGGGAACAAGGCGGTGAGGCATGCCATCAAGGCCGGATTCAACGATGGCAACAGCGTTGAGGTCGTCGATGGACTCAAACGCGACGATGTCATCATTCTCGCCGGGAAGCTGAAGTTGAACGACGGGCAACCTGTGCGTGTGGTAGGCGCACAATGAAAGGGTCCGCCGTCATTGCGTGTGTCACTCTGTGGCTGGGCCTGGACGTGGTCGTCGCACAGGAAGCCACGTATCCCATTGATCTTCCGACGACCTTACGCCTGGCCGGTGCCAAGAACCTGGATGTGCAGTTGGCGCGCACGACGGTGGATGAGGCCCATGCGAACTATACCGGCGCAATCGAGAAATTCATCCCTGCGCTGGTGCCGACAGCCAGCTACCTGCATCACTCTGGAAGGGACCAGGAAGTGCAGGGACCTTTGATTGACGTAACCAAGCACAACGAGACCGCCGGTATAGCGGCCACCGCGCAGATTCCGGTAGGAGAGGCGATATTTCAAACTCTGCAGAACCGCCAGCTCCTCACGGCCGCGGGGGCCGCCCAGACCGCGCAGGAACAGGATTCGAGCCTGACGGCGGCACAGCAGTATCTGAGTCTGGTGAATGCAGGTGCGCTGGTGGAGGTCGTCAGTCAGGCGCTGCAGGTCTCGCAGAGCTACGAGCAGCAGCTCAATGAGGCGGTGGTAATTGGTACGGCCTTCAAGGGCGACGCGTTTCGCGTGCAAACACAGACGCGACGGCTGCAGCTCGACCTGACTCGCGCCAAAGAGCAACGCCGGCTCGCGGCGACCCAACTTGCGCAAACGCTCCACCTCGACCCATTGGTGGACCTGCAGCCGGCTGAACGGGAGCCGGCTCCTTTCGCGCTCGCGGATGTGAACGCCACACCTGACGCCCTCGTTCGTACCGCGCTCGAAAACCGACCCGAGCTGGCACGTAGTGCCGCTCTGATCTCCGCCGCGGAACAAGACAGGCGTGGGGCCCTATACGGTCCTCTCATTCCAACGGTCGGCGGTCAGGCGTTTGCGGGTGACTTCGATGGCGGAGTCGGCGATACGAATCTCAATGGCGGCCCTCGGCGCGACTACAGTATCGGCCTGAATTGGAGAATCGGACCTGGTGGTCTGCTCGATCTGGGTCGCATCAAGGCCAGCAATGCGAGACTCACGCGAGCGGAGGTCACGGATGAAAAGCTGCGAGATACGATCGCACGCGAGGTGGTGGACGCGCATACGCAGGTGCAATCACTCTTCCAACAAGTGCGTGACGCACGGGAGAATGTGAGCGTGGCTGAGGAAACGCTCCGGCTCACACGCGGACGCAAGCAACTGGGTGTCGGTACGGTGTTGGAAGATATCCAGTCGCAACAGGAGTTGCTCGCTGCTCGCAGCCAGCTGGTGACGGTCGTGACGCAGCTCAACCAGGCGCAATACGCGCTCCTGCGTAGCGTGGGAACGCCCCTGCGTACGCCATAGGCAAGGCTGACGTTAGTGTAAGTGAATCGTATGTAGCATATACAACGAAGACGTAATATAATTAACGAAGAGGGCTGAGGCATGCCGAACACCGGAGGTGCCTATGCTGTGGGTCACGCGTGAACGCCCGAAGATCGACCGCATCGCTTGTCCGTGGTTGGTTCTGCGTTTCATAGAAGCCGATGCGCAATTCCTCTACGTGCCTGCGGATCGGGTGTTTGCGGTCGCCAAGGAAACCGGCGCCATTCCGTATGACGTTCCCGGCGCGGAGTTGAGTCACGTCGGAGGTTTGTGCAGCTTCGATGCCGTCGTCGCCAAGTACCACTTGAGCGACGCGGGATTACAGCGTCTGGCCCTCATCGTTCGTGGTGCCGACACCTCGCGCTTTGACTTGGCACCCCAGTGTGCCGGGTTATATGCCATCTCGCTCGGTCTCTCGGCGACGTTTACCGATGACCACGAGATGCTGCGGCACGGCCTGGTTGTGTACGACGCCCTCTATGCATGGTGCGACCAGAGCTATGAGTACACCGGTCGCCACCATCAATGAGTCCGGTATTTCAGCTGCGTCATCGCCCTCCTGGTGCAGGCCGAAGTAGCCCTGTGATCGAGATGGCGCGGCTCTCTCCATTGATCGGTTGCCTTGTACTTTTAGCGTCGCCTTTTGGACGTGCCGACGCCGCCGATCCGGTGCCGCTCGCCGTTCAATCGAGAATTGAATTGGGAGACGTCCAAGGCCGCATCGATCACCTGGCCGTCGACCTGAAGCGCCAGAGATTATATGTGGCAGAGCTGGGAAACGACACTGTCGGTGTCGTTGATCTGAAGGAAGGCAAGGTAATACAAACCCTTCGCGGGCTGAAAGAGCCTCAGGGGATTGGCTACGAGCCCCGGACGGACACGTTGTACATCGCCAACGGGAAAGATGGGTCGGTGCGCTTGTACCAGGGCGCGGATTTGTCGTCCCTCGACTCCATCGAGTTGGGTGACGACGCTGATAACGTTCGCATCGACGAGCCAGCCCATCGCGTGTGGGTCGGTTATGGAAGCGGCTCGTTGGCGGCCATCGATGCCCAGAGCCGGGAGAAGGTCGCGGACATCCCTTTGCCAGCGCACCCTGAAAGCTTTCGCCTCGATCCCAACGGGCAGGAGATTTTTGTGAACCTGCCTCGTGCGAGGCAGATTGCGGTGGTGGATCGCTCGATGGGCAAGCAGGTGGCGACGTGGAAGACGGACCTGTTGCTCGGCAATTTTCCATTGGCCCTGGACGATGCGGGGCAGGTCTTGTCGGTCTTTCGCATCCCCGCCCGGCTGGCGGTTTTTCGCAAGCAGGACGGCCAGCGAATCCAGGTGCTCGACACCTGCGGCGATTCTGATGACCTGTTCTTCGATTCGAAGCGTCACCATGTATACATCACTTGCGGGGAGGGAGCCATCGATGTGTTTTCGCACGAGGGGAGCGGCTATCGGCACCTCGGCAGACTCGCGACGTCCCCTGGTGCGCGCACGGCTCTCTTCGTTCCTGAGCTGGATCGACTGTACCTGGCTGTGAGGGCGACTTCCGCCACGCCGGCCGCTATCTGGGTGGTGCGTCCCGAACCCTGAGGTGTTGAATGTGCCCAGTCGCCATCAATCGCAGAGACTTGGGTCGTGCCGTCGTTCTCGCCTGGCTCACCGGCAATTCAAAGGAGGCGTGGTGTATGTCCTCGGCGCCCTGGAGAGCCGACTTTCCC
>DAITMW010000222.1:10932-12991 GCA_036834945.1 Steroidobacteraceae bacterium | reverse complement strand
GAGCGCCCAATCAGAACGCGCTCTGGGGTAACGAGGACGTCCCCGCCGTCCGCAAAGCCACCGGGTGGCAGCTCGAGCACCGTATGGAATCGTGTGCATAACACAGGGGCGAGCGCGCCTGCCTCGCCCCTGCGTGTGGGAGCGCCAGGCCGCAGCACGACGGCGCCCTCAGTAAATACCAGCGCGGGATCTTCGATGAAGATTGAATCCGGAAACTCTTCAAGCGCAGGAAGAACGGTCACCTCGACCCCAGCCGCACGCAGTGCGACCACGTAAGCGTCATGCTCAGCCTTCACGCCTTCATAGGTGGGTTCTCCACGATCTAGCGCCCGAAGTCCGAAAATGACAGACCGTGAAGGTGCCCGAACGATCGCGGAATCGAAACGATAGACCGGGGAGGGCTGCGACATTCGACTCACCTCATCGGGGCCTGCAGGGTCTCATCCCAACATCTCCGAACCGCTGGCTTTCCATTGTACCACCGCCCCCGGCCCCCGGCCCCCGGAACCTTGCAGCCACCTTTCATCACCGGCACGGAAAGTGCCACGAAAGGTGCATGTGTCAGACTTATACGGACATGACACAACCTCACCGAACGTTCCTGATCACCGGTGCTACGGGCTTTCTCGGCGGCGCGGTCACGGTCGCCGCCCTACGCGCCGGATACGGCAGTCAACTCCGACTGTTGTCCCGGAGCTCCGCCGATAGCTCCGCGCGAGACAGGCTGTTGGTCAATTTGCGCCGCCTCGGTGCGACCGAAACCGAGCTGGGCACCCTGGGTAACGACTTTGTCCTCGAGGCCGACCTGACAAATCCCATGTCGGTCGAAAACCATCCGTCTCTGCGGAGCGTCGAAAGGGTGATTCACGCGGCTGCGCTACCCACCTTCTCCAACAACCCGGCGATCCGCGCCGTGAATGTCGACGGTACGTTAGCCCTGGCTCACGCACTCAACCCGGCGGCATTGAAGCGCTTCCTGTTCGTGGGAACGGCCATGGCTGTGGGTCCGTCCAAGGAGCGCGGCTCATTGATCGAGGAGTCGGCAGAGCTCGGAGCCGACGAGGACCACCTGGTACCCTACACCGCCTCGAAGGCCGAGGCCGAACGCCGCTTGCGGTCTGAGTTACCTGACCTACCGCTCGTCATCGCACGCCCGTCCATCGTCGTAGGGCATACCGAGCTCGGCGTCGCACCCTCACAGAGCATTTTCTGGGTTTTCCTGGTAGGGCACATGTTGGGAGCATTCACGTGTGACCTGGCCGACTCCATCGACGTCATTCCGGCCGACTGGTGCGCAGACACTCTCCTGGAACTCGCCACCCGCGAGTCTCTGGCGCACGACCTTTACCACGTGTCTGCTGGGAGAGAGTCATCTGTCACCATCCAGGACCTGGACAAGGTTCTCGCCCGTGCCCGGCGTGTCGCGCCCATGGCGGGAAGCTACCGGAAGATCGACAAGAGCCACATCGCCGGAATCATCCCCAAGATGCGCGACATCGCTCCGGGCGCCAGCCGCCGTCTGCTGACGCGCGCGATGCAGCTTTACGGCGGTTTCGCGGAGTTGAATTACGTATTCGCCAGCAGCCGCCTGCGCGGCGAGGGATTCAGCGCTTCTCCGCCCTTCACGAGTTATCTTTCCCGCTGTGTCGAAACCGCACGCGGCATCCCAATCGCCGAACAGATGAAGTGGGACTTCAAGTGAGCCTCGAGTGAGACGTTGGCTCGTCGGAGTTGGCGTCGTCACGGTTACCCTGTTGGCCACCGAGCAAGCTGGAGCCACCGATGATACGGCAAGCCTTGCGTACCATGCCTCGGTAGGCCCGGCGATCTATGTAGCACCCGCTTTCCCAGGCGCCCGCCGTAGCCGCCAGGTATGGTTTCCCTTCGTCGACGCGGACATCGACGATCGCTTCTACACCAGCGCCGAGGATCTCTTTGGAGTCTATGCCTACAAGACTGAAACGACCCAGGCAGGCGCGGCAGTCCAATGGGACCTGACACACCGGATCTCCAGCGACGACGATCGGCTCCGCGGTCTGCCCAATGTCAATGAGACCGC
>DAITMW010000222.1:0-10832 GCA_036834945.1 Steroidobacteraceae bacterium | reverse complement strand
GGATCTCCAGCGACGACGATCGGCTCCGCGGTCTGCCCAATGTCAATGAGACCGCGCGCTTGAAGTTTTTCGCAAGCCGCACGGTCTATTTCATTACCGCCGATGCCAATGTCGCCAAGGACATCGCCGGCCATGGCCAGGGGACCCTGGCGCAAGCCAACCTGTGGGTCACCATGCCCTTCGGCCCTACGTTTTCGGTGAGCCTGGGCCCTGGGGCGACCTGGGCCGACAAGGTTTACATGCATACGTTTTATTCGGTGGCCCCGACCCAAAGCTTGGGATGGGTCCTACCCGCGTTCTCGGCTCGCTCCGGCGTAGCCGATGCCCATCTCAACGGATTCGCCGAATGGATCATTTGTACGCACTATCGGATCGGGGCCTCTGCCTATCTCGCTCACCTCGACGGTGATGCTGGTGGCAGTCCGATAACCCAGCGCCGCGCTCAAAAAATGCTGGTCGGATGGCTTGCATATCGATTTAAGTGAGAGCCGCCGCCGACGGCGGAACGAGGCGAGCGCGGCGATCCTACAACCCGCGCTCCCGCGGCAGAGCGATCCGTCATCGATCGCCCAGGGCTCGCGCAACCTAGCCCCGTGATCTCACCAGACGGATCGCACTCTCCGGACACGCGGACACGCACAGAGCGCAAGCCTGGCAGGCATCGGCGTTCGGTGTGAACGCGGTCTTGCGCCCGTGTGCCCAGACTTTGAGCCTGGGTAGAAGGGGCAGAGCGTCGAACACGTCGTCAGTCATCCGACCAATCTGGAAAACGTCGCAAGGGCAGACTACGGCGCATTCGCCCTTACCCTCACAACGCCGTGCGTCGACCACCGGCCGGAAGGTGCCTGGAGGCGCCGCGCATTCGTCGCCGGCGCCCGTTGTTGAGTCTATGAGCTCTCCCATAGACAGTACGACGGCCGAGATCGCCGAATATTGTACTCACTGCGCCTAGCTACGCATCCCGGGAGAGGCCGGGGCGGGCAGCCGATGTCCATACACACCCTCCGTGGTAATCGAGTCCCAACGCTGGACACGAAAGGCCGCCTTGTTGAGGCTTTGAAGCAACGCCGAAATATCACGGTCGAGGGCCAAGCCCCGGCGCACAGCCCTGCGGACTTCCAGGGCGAGTTTCCCCTGGAACACCGGCACAGGTCGCACTCCGTGTTGTAACAGCTCGTCGTTGAGATAACGCGTGATCACCGCGGAGATGGCAAATCTGCCAATCACAGACTCGCGCGCCACATTGGCGTGACTGGTCTGCAGAGCGGTGTTGTAGTCTTCCAGCCCCACGCCACGCAGCATCGCATCGACACTGCGGCGAAAATGAAACCCCTCGGGTGGCGCCACGAACGAGAATTTCCGCAGATCCTCGCCCGTGATGTCGTGTAGCGAGAAGATCGGATGGTCGTGTTTGGCGCAGATACTGATGGGCTCCATCCACACGCATTCCGAGTCGAGCGCGCTGACCGGACCGCTCGAATAGAAATAGGCGATGTCCGCGTGTCCCTTGCCTAGCGCTCCAACCATCTCCTCGAAGTGTGAGCGCTCCAGGGAAACATCCAACAGGGGATGGCTGGACGCAAACTCCGCGATGTGCTTGGCGAGGTGTGTTTCGAGGATGGCGTCCGCCAGGACAGTGATGCGCCGTGGCGGTTGCTTCCCCCGGCACCCGAGTGCGGTCTCGACAGCCTGCGCGTGTCCGAGTAGCTCCTTGGTTTCGGCGTAGGCCCGCGCACCTTCCTGCGTCAGGCCACACAAGCGGCCTCTCTTGCGGATGAACAGTTGGCATTGCAGCTCGTTCTCGAGCTGACTGATCTGGTGGCTGACGGCCGCCGGGGAGATATCCAGCAGATCGGAACAGGCCCTGAAGCCGCCGGCCTCGACCACGGTGACAAATATCTCGAGTCTGCGCAGAGTCATACGTGCCATGGCACCCTCGATGTTCCCTGAGCACGCTGCAAGTGATCGAAAAAGGTTAACACATTGAGAGCGGTTGGTGCGTTTTCAGGGCAGCCCGCCGCTTGCATCCTCCGCCGCAACGATCCGGCGTCCATGAGATGCCCGGACAGGAGGGGGGATGAGAAGTTATGTTCGTAGGGCGCCTTTCAGAGGCGCCGGCGTGCTGGTCGGCGTCTTGGCCGTCGTCGCGGCGAGCGCGGCGATCGCCCAAACCACGGCGGATGTGAATCGACCTGCCCAGGCCCCGGTGGCAGCGGCTCTGGAGGAGGTCGTCGTGACAGGATCTCGCATTCTGCGGCGTGACCTGAGTTCCGCCAGTCCACTTGTGACCATCGGCAGTGAGAGCCTTGCCGAATCGGCACAAGTCGGTATCGAGACCCAACTCAATAAACTGCCGCAGTTCTCCGGTGGCAACAATCAGTTCAGCGGGGCGAGCGACGTCCAGGCGAGCCCGACGAACAGTCCGGGAGCCGCGACAGTGAATCTGCGGGGATTGGGCTCGAACAGAACCCTGGTCCTGGTGGATGGGCGCCGGGCACAGCCTTTCAACGCCAGTCTCGCCATCGATCTGAACAGCATTCCGGCCGCCGCCATCGACAGTGTCGAGGTCATCACCGGCGGCGCCGCCGCCGTATATGGCGCGGACGCGGTTGCCGGAGTGGTTAATTTCAAGTTGAAGCACAATTTCACGGGCGCCGAATTCGACGGCCAGTGGGGCCAGACCCAGGAAGGTGACGGTCGGCAACTCCAAGGCAGTATCCTGCTGGGTTCCAACCTCGCCGAGGATCGCGGCAATGTCATGGTCGGGGTGAGCTACGCCAAACGCGATCCGGTTTTTCAGGCGGACCGGAGCTTTTATCGCGCCGCTTTCACCGATCCCTTCACCAATGCGGACATCTTCCTACCGATACCCCAATTCTCGGTCACGGATACGACCGGCTTCGTCACCAACGCGCCGAGCCAGGCGGCGGTCGACTGTGTGTTCGCGGGCGCGGGCGCAGGCTGCCCTTTTCCCGCCAAGTCTTTCGCGAACGGTCAGCCCGTTCCGGCCGGTGAGGTTCTGGGTGGCGCAGGGGGGGCGACGCTGTACGGGCTGAATGCCGACGGGACCGTATTCGACCCGGGTCGTTCCACCACCTCGCGCGCGGTCGGCTACAATGGTCCCTTGTATCCCGACTACAAGATTCTCGGAACGGCAGGGAACAGCAACAACGGCCTCGTACACAACAACACCACCGCACTGGCATCCCTGCCGCTGGATCGATATTCGCTATTCGGAAATGGCGTCTTCGACATCAGCGACCTTGTGACGGCTTACGCTGAAGGCACTTTTACCCGGAGCAAGACGACTTCCATCAGCACCTATACGCCCGCCTCGATCGCCTGGTCGGCGATGATCCCCTACAACAGCGACCCTGCCGCGATCGATCCCGCGACCGTGGGATTAGGTAACGCCACCCTCCCGCAATACGTGGCTCTGGGCTGCCCCGCGATGGGCGGCTGTCCGTTCGGGACGGACCATCCGGTTCCGGCCCAACTGGCCTACCTCCTGAATGCCCGAACCAACCCGAATGCCCCCTGGGATCTCAACATGGAGCTGCCCTGGATGGGGCCTACGACCATCCAGAATACGACCGACACCTACCAGATCACCGCCGGATTTCGCGGCCGGCTGCCCCAGATGGGCTTTGCGAAGGACTGGACCTGGGAGGCCTATGCCTCGCATGGCAACACGGACATCGTGACGGACTACACCAGCGGGTTCGTCAATACCACCGCCTACCAGACGCTCATCGCCCAACCGTTCTTCGGTGCCGGCTATACGAACAGCAACAACTTCCTCGGCAGATCCGCGACCTGCACCAGCGGCCTGCCGGTGTTCACGCAGTTTACGCCCTCGGCGGATTGCACCAACATCGTCGCGGCGCGCATGAAGGGCACGACGAGCATCGTCCAGGATGTGTTCGAAAGCTATGTACAGGGTGGTCTCTTCACGCTGCCGGCGGGGCAGGTGCGAGGCGTGCTCGGCGCGGACTATCGACACGACGGCTTCGAGTTCAAGCCGGACCCCACCATGACGGCGTCGAACATCCTCTCCTCGGCCAGTGGCGTGTTCGATGTCGCCGCTGCCAGTGGCGCGACGTGGGTGAAGGAGCTCTACGGGGAGTTGTTGATTCCCGCACTGCAGGATCTGCCGGCGATCAAGAGACTGGATCTCGAGCTGGGGGCCCGCGTGTCGAGCTACAACACCGCCGGCACGGTGGAAACCTACAAGGCACTGGCGACCTGGCAGACGGGCAGTTGGCTCACGATCCGGGGTGGCTACCAGTTGGCGAATCGTGCGCCGAACGTGGCCGAGCTGTTCGAATCACCGACGACCATCGTGTCGGTTCTCCCGACGTTTGATCCCTGTTCGAGCATCACCACGGCCTCTTACGGAAACGTCGCCTCTAATCCGCATCGCGCCCAGGTGCAGGCACTGTGCTCGACGCTCGCCGGAGGCGTACCGATCGGCAACGACTACATCGGACTGGGGCAATTCTCCGCGACGGCCCTGGATACCCAGGTCGGTAACCCGAACCTGAAGTCCGAATCGGCCACCACATGGACCGCCGGCGCCGTCCTGCGACCCGCCTCGGATGCCGAGCTCCTGCGCCGGCTCTCGGCGACGATCGATTGGTATCGCATCCAGATCGAGAACGCCATTACCGGACTGACCAGCGCCGCGGTGTACGAGCAGTGTCTAAATGGTGACGGCACGAATCCCAACTACGATCCGAACAACGCTTTCTGCAAGCTCATCCATCGCGACAACATCTTCGGATTTCCCGCGGGTGTGACCGGCCTGTTCACCAACATTGGAGCGATCCGGACCAGCGGAGTCGATCTGCAGGCGAACTGGGCCGCGCAGCTGCGCGACATGCACCTTCCGGCACCCGGCCAGCTCTCCCTCGATGTCGCGCTGAATTATCTGTTCTCCTACGATGTGCAAAGTGCAACCGCGGCACCTTTTCTCGACTACGCGGGCTCGACCGGCAATAGCGTCGCAGGGGCGCAGTACCGTTGGAAACTGTTCACCACTCTGGGCTATGCGGTCGGCCCCGTGAGCACCCGGCTGTCATGGCGTCACTTGCCGAGTCTGCCGAACATCGTCCCCGGGGCGTTGGCGAACGATGCGTACAACGAGCTCGACTTCTATGCAGTCTGGTCCCTGGCTGACCACGTCACGCTGCGCGCCGGTGTTGAGAATCTGGCGAATGCGCAGCCCCCGGTCGTCGGACGCATTCCAGGCGTCAGCAACAACTACGGTACGACCGATCCGACGTACTATGATGTGCTCGGACGACGTTACTTCTTCGGTTTCACAGCGAGGTTTTGAGTGATGTCAATCCGTCACGCCGACATGCGGCCCGCGTTGGCCTGTCTTCTCGTATCGATGGTCGGAAATTCAGGTTGCTACGCCGCAGCGTCATGGGTCGGCACGTGGGGCGCGGCGCCGCTGCCGGCAACCCCAGCCTTCGGTCCATTCCCTGCGACTCCGACCTTCGAGAACGTGACCCTCCGCCAGGTTGTCCGCGTGAGCGCTGGCGGCAAACGGGTGCGGGTGCGCTTTACGAACGAGTATGGAACCAAGCCCCTCGTGATCGGCAGAGCGAGCATTGCCGTGGCGAACTCCAAAGGCGAGGTGAAACCCGGCACTCAACACGATCTGACTTTTGACAGCAAGCCCGGCGTGGCTATTCCAGCTGGCGCGCCGCTCATGAGCGACTCTGTGGACCTGGAGGTCGCACCGCTTTCAACCCTGTCGATCAGTCTGTACCTTCCGGAAGGTACCGGGCCCTGCACGTGCCACCAGACCGCCATTCAGACTGGTTACGTGTCAGAGCCGGGTGACTTCACCCGGTCCGGGGCTTTCGCGGCGCGAGAGGAGATGCAGATCCGGGCCTTTATTTCCGGGGTGGAAGTGGAGTCCTCCGCGAAAGCCGTGGTGGTGCTCGGAGACTCCATTTCGGACGGAATGGGCTCCACCCCGGACCAAAATCACCGTTGGCCGGACTACTTCGCCGAGCGGCTGCACGCTCGTTCCGGCTCTTCGCAATGGAGTGTGGTCAACATGGGCATCAGCGGCAACCGGATATTGGCCGGAGGTCTCGGCGATAGTGCACTGGCCCGCTTCGACCGCGACGTCCTGTCGGTTCCCGGAGCCGCGTACGTGATTGTGTTCGAAGGAGTGAACGATCTGGGCTTCGCGTTGGGACACTTCGAGGGACCCATGGCCGAGGGCTTCAAAGCGCTGGCACCCCCGAGCAAGGTCACGCTGGATACGATGATCGCCGGCTATCGACAGCTCATTGAGCGCGCGCATGCGAAGGGACTGAAGGTGATTGGAGCGACCATCACACCTTACGGGGGTGCCGCGTACTGGTCGGCGGAAGGTGAGCGGGCGCGCCAGGCAATCAACACCTGGATCCGCACCAGCAAGGCGTTCGACGGCGTAATCGACTTCGATGCCGTGATACGCGATCCCGCCAGGCCGGCCCAGATCAAGGACGGCTTCCACATGGGCGACCACCTGCACGGCAGCGACGCCGCTTATGAGGCTATGGCCAACTCAATTGATTTGGCGCTCATCCGGTGAACTCCGAGCATCGACTTGAGCTCGAGGGCACCCTTACGGCTTCAGAGTCGGGTGGGTGTTGGGAACGATCTCGGCCTCGATCTCCTCGTCGTCGGGCAACTGCGCCGCGTTGATCTCGAGGATCTCGCCTAACCACAATGCGTGGATCAGATGGTCGAGCTTGGGGCGTCCGGTATTGGGATGAATCAATATGGCAAGGCCGCGGCGATTCAGCATCAGCCATGGCACAAAACGGGCGAATTCAGGGATTGAGAAAGCGACCTGGTACATCGACCTTGCATGCGGCCCGACCAGGCGATCGTGCCAGCGGCCGATCAGAACCGAGAAGCGCTGCGCGATTTGCTCGCGCAAGACTTCGGCGATGCGACGCTGGTCCGGGCCATCATAGTAGATATGGGCGTGATAGCTGTGGATTGTGTCGATGGGCTGCAAGGTCATAGGAGAGCTCTCCTTGGTTCCAACCGCATCTCACGCTGGCGGCGTTATGCTTATTATCTCACATAGCGACGCACACCCGGTTGCGCCCTTCGCGCTTGGCCGTGTAGAGCGCACGATCCGCGCGCCGCATGAGGGATTCGCAACTTTCCTCGCCTCTGACCACAGCGACGCCCGCTGAGAGGGTGATCGAGCCGGTCTGATGGAGTTGCTCGCCTTGGCGGATACGGGCCTTCGCGACCGCCACGCGCAACTGTTCGGCAACGGCTTTTGCCCCTTCCAGCGTCGTTTGCGGAAGCAGCACCGCGAATTCCTCACCCCCGATCCGCGCAGCGACATCCCGCCCCTTGATGTTCTCGCGAAAGGTCTGCGCGATCGCCTTCAGGACTTTGTCGCCCATGACGTGACCGTAAGTATCGTTGATCTGTTTGAAGTGATCGACGTCGGCCAGCAACAGGGCCGTCCCCGTGAGCAGCCCGGCCGGGCTGGCAAGCTCCTCGACCGCCCGATCGAAGCCACGTCGGTTGTTGAGTCCAGAGAGCGGATCGATCACCGCCTCGGTCTGGGCTCGTTCCAACTGTTTGCTCAGGAGGCGAACCTCGTTGGCCCGGACTTCCAGCTTCTGCGACAGATCGAGCGAGAGGGATTGCATTCGGGTGGTTTCGCTCAACAGACTGCTGATCAAGTACTGGAGGCCCTCCAGGCTGACCGCCTCCGCGATCTTGGAGCGGCTGTGTTCCAGGGTGCGTCCGAAGAGGCCCGTCTGCTCGCCGGCAAAGGCGGCGTTGCGTGCGGTCTCATCCAGGGCCTCGTGCATCTGACGTTGCAGGCGCTCCAGTAAGGCCACATCGCGCGCGGATATGAAACGCGCATGCAGGCGGTACGTATCGTCTTCGGTGAGAGGCTCATTGGCCTGCAATCGTTGGTTGAGCTCTTCACTGAGCGGGGGGTTCAAGCCTCCGACGTGCTCATACCACAGGCAGTAGCTCACGGGATGGTGAGCGGCCGATTGACCGGCCATCAGGGGTAGGGCCATTCGTAGCAGTTCCGAGCTGCGTTGTTTGTCTTCTTGGTAGCGCATGCGAAACCTGAAAAGGGCAGTAGGCTTCCGCCCAAAGGAGTAGTGTACGCGATCTAGACCTTGGTCGTAGCCATAATTCGGTGGCGGTCGACTTCCAGGGACGCCACCCCATCACAACAGGACGGGCCGGGCGCAAGCATGGTGGTGTTGTCCTCACTTCCCGCTCGCATCCACTCAGCGCGTCGGCGGATCATCCTCCAGCTTTCCAGGACCTTTCAAACGCGGGCCGCCAGGGCATCGGTCACGATCGCCTCGGAGGCGACTCCGCAAAAATCGCATAGCCCGGCGGAAATTCGGCGCCCGCCTGTCATCTTTCAGGCCTCGTGCTCCGTTATGCCCCTCGGTTGAGCCGGCGCCCGGCTCGACGAGAGTGCGGCAAAGTCCCTGACAGGGGTGCCAGTCCTTCCGCAAAAAAACGAGGCCTACTGCAGATGTTGTCGGTTGGACCGGCGATTCGATTCGTTGAAGTTCGAGGGCGCCGTCGCATCGCGTATCGCGAAACCGGCGATGCGGCAGGCGAGCCCGTGATCCTGGTCCATGCGCTGGCGAGTGATTCCTCCAGTTGGAATATGATCGGCTCGCACCTTGCGCAGGCGGGCCTTCGGGTCATCGCGCTCGATCTACCCGGTCATGGCAGGAGTGATCGGCTCGCCCGCTACAGCCTGGATTCAATGGAGGACGAGCTCGCTTTGGCAATCGATCGACTGGACGTCGATCGGTTTGATCTCATTGGTCATTCCCTTGGGGGTCACCTGGCTCTCAGACTCGCGGCTCGCTCACCCGGCCGGGTGCGGCGCCTCATCGCCGTCTCCGTCCCGGTGCCACCCAGGGATGAAGCGGAAGCGGTTCGCATCGCGCGCGGGAGCACGAAGCCGTCGGTATGGCGACTGATCAAGCTGTTGGGCGTGGGCCGCTTGATCCGTATCGGATTGTTGCGACGATTCGATCGCGAGGCAGTCAAATCGATTATTTCGCAATTGCGGCAGCCGATGCCCCAATGGTGGGCGGGCTTGAGGCAGATCCGCAGCGCCATCCTTCTACTGACCGGCTCCGACGATGAGCCGATCACTTCGCGTGCGGATCTGTTGATGGCTGGCGTGGAGGGTGCCGAGCTGCAGGTTATCGGTACGGGGCACCATTTGCACAGGGACCATCAAGACGCCTTCCTACAGGTTGTCATGTCTTTCCTCAAAGCAGCCTAGGGAAGGTAGACCATGTCGATGCGGTACGCGGTAAAGATGTGGCTGGCTTCGTCATAGTGACCCACCGCGGTCAGTTGAATGAAGGTATTCGCGCCGTTCGTCACACCGACGATGTGCGAAACGAAGTCGCCGAAGTCCTGGTAGACACTGATACCCGTTGTCGCGCCAGAGGTGCCATTTCCCAGCGAGAAATCGCCGGTCCGGGTCATATCGGGCACGATGACGGGAGTGACAGCCGGGCTCGTGAGATCAGTGCTGCCGGGACCGGTCCGCACAAAATGAGCTGTGCCCAGCTGCTCCATGTTGGGAACCAACTCCGTGGGATCGATGGTGCTGAAAGGTGACGTGACTCCGGGAAGTTTCCACTGGAGGGTCAGCACCTGCTCGGCGCTTTTGGGGAAGCCTTGTACGGCCGATGAGTTCGCGGTCACCACGGAAGCGGAGAAGTGTGGCGTGCCTTCAGCCGGTGCGGCGGACCCATACGGAGATACGATGCCGTCAAAACGGAACAGCGGTGAGTTGGCCGTATAAGCGCTCAAGTCCACGCTGCCCGTACCGATCACATAATTTGCAGGATCAGCATCCTCGCTCGTCGCGGCACCGGTTCCAGTGAACGTCATATCCGCGGGCGCTGTGCCCCCCAGCGTCAATAAGCTCACCACGGCGGTCCCCGGCTGGGCGCTTTTGAGGTGCCCCCAGGCAGATGTGCTCGTCAGGCGAACAAGTCCCGCGGATGCGTCGAGGCCAGTCGAGGTGGAGCTGGAGGGAAGGGTGTAGGCAGGGGCTTCGACGTCCACCTGCTGCCCGATCGATATCGTCTGAATGTCGCTGCGCGATCGCGGCTGCTGGTCGACAGAGACTCCCGTCCTACCGCTGACAGTCAGGGGTACGTCATTTTCGAACCGGACCACGTCGGCATCGGTGCCGTATGCGCGCCCGGGAAAGGTAATTTCAGCGTTGTGAAGGTGCAGGGTGCCGTTTGAGCTGGAAGTGATTGTCCCAGTGGCGCGGGCAGCCAGCGGGTCCTCGATCGCGCTACCGGCATAAACCTCGGTTGCTTCAAATATCGGGTCCAGGCCGGAAATATCGCGCAGGGTACCGTATGCCATGATCAACGTGATCTTTTCACGGAGCTGCACAACAGCCGCCAGGCCGGCGGCTCCTTGATAAGCCACGCCGTTTACGTTGTAGGTCGTGTTGTCAGTCGTGTGGACCTCGACGGCCCCCTGTGCCAGCGTCGCATAATTTGGCGCGTCGAAGAATGACTGCATATTCATATGGATATTGCCGCTTTCCTTGTCGACCACCAGAAACTCCCCCCGCGCGCGGAGCCTTTTGGAGATGACTGGCTGCGTGCTGGCCGTCAAGAATGGCCTCACGATGACCGTAGGAGGAGACACAGTCGTATCGACGAGCGAGGAGGCGCTCGTGTCGAAGTGGAAATCGAGCCGCACGGGAGACCCGTGCTTGACGACCAACGGCTTGTTGGGATCGAACTTTATCGTGTACGTAATGA
>DAITMW010000221.1:0-13037 GCA_036834945.1 Steroidobacteraceae bacterium | reverse complement strand
CAAAGCGCCAGGGCCACTTTGAGGGTCGGTTGGGTAATCAGGATGAAGGCTGAGGCGCTCGTGATGATGAAGAGGAATAGGATTGCCTTCAGCAGGATGAGCTTCTTTGATGATGTCGGGCATGGATGCTCCTTCGATCGCGATGGGTTCTGAGAGTTCGGTCCTGGGGCTAGGTGTTCGCAATCGATGGCGTCCTAGGCGCCGCCGCGTTGATATCATAGGCGGCCCGCCGCGTTTGCCGGGTTGGACGCTCACTCTTTTGTAGAGGGCTTGTTCATGATGATCGAAAGGGTGCCTCGGCCTGACTGGGAACCGCTCCCGCGCCGCGGGACGGTGGGCGTTAGTGGCCGCGTATTGCTGAGGCGGGCGGGGATTGGGGTCGCGAATCTGAAGTTTTCGGTCAATGCGACGATCGATGAACATTCGGCGCCGTTTGAGATCGATGTGATCTGTATTGCGGGCGAGGGGTTCGTCTCTGTGGGCAATGAGTCCTCGCGTTTCCGGGCCGGAGAACGTGTGGTCTGGCCGGCGGGGGTGAGCCATCGGTTGTGGACGCAAGACAGCGAGATGGAAACTATTATGATTGAGCGAGATAGCCTCTGACCCAGGGTTCCTGGGCCAGTCGGGTATCACTGTTGCGCTCGTGGGGCTTTTCTTGATTGGGCACAGGGGCGTCTCCGCTGGGAGACTTTCCGGCGAGACAAGAAGGCACGAGGCCGAGAGCTCATGCTGTTGACATTGTCGGCGGGGGTTGGCGCAGCCGCGAGGTTGAGCGGATCAGAGCGCCCGCCAGGGGGGGTGCGCGATGGACGTCTTCCCTGCAAATCCTACTCACAGTTCCTTGTCGAGGGGTAACAACGACAACCAGCGCATCCTGAAACGCTGGAACGCGCTACGGGCGGGCTCCTTACGCAACTCTAACATCGCGCCGTTCTCCCGGGTTGTCCAGATCAGCGTGTCAGGGGGTGTCAGGGTAACCTTGTAGGCGTTTTCCGGGGTGGTGAGGGCGTTGAATCGGGCGGCGATCGTGTCGGCGAGTTGGGGGCTGTCGATCACCAGGCCCATCTCTGTGTTGAGCCGGACGGAGCGCTGGTCCAGGTTCATCGAGCCGACAAAGACCGCGGTCCGGTCGAATACGAATAGCTTGGCGTGTAGGGCGTAAGTGCCGTAGCGTGTCAGTTCCTTTGTTTCTCCGCTGCCGCGCGCGGCGCCCAGATCTGATCGGATTTCGTAGAGTTGGACGCCGTCCTCGAGCAGCTCTTTGCGGTGCCGCGCATAACCGGCTTGCGCCAGCAGGTCAGGAGCGGCGGGAAGCGAATTGGTCAGGATCCGGATACTCACCTTTTGTTGGACTTCCTGGTTCAGCAGGTGGACTTCGCCCGGCATGGGCACGAAGTACGGGGTGATCATGAGGAGCTCGGCGCGGGTGGAGGCGATCTTTTCGGTGATCGGTCGATACATCAGTCTGCCGAACCGCTCGCCTCGCTTGATTTCGCGTTTCTCCGGGCTGTCGTACAACACCGTGGCATTCGCCCATGTCAGCGTTGATGCATCGGTTGCGAGCGACTGCAAGGGCTCGCCTTTTTGCAGGCGTTGGTGGAACTGTGCACCATAGCCATCGATTTTCTCGCGGGTGTCGGATTGTGCGCGCAGGGCGTCGAGTTCGTCTCGATATTGTGCGAGGGCAATCGGGTCGGTCTGATGTCGTTGCACGAGCTCCGCGGGCACGGTCGCTGGGCTGTTCCAGTAGTCGGCGAACTCTGTGGCCAACCGATCAACGACCGGTCCCAGGGCCATCACGTCGTCATCGCCGAACTGGGAGTCCGGGTCGACCTGGAAGTATTGGTCGCCGATGTTCCGGCCGCCCGTTATCGCCACGGTCCCATCGACGAGCATCAGCTTGTTGTGCATGCGGTAGTCGAGGCGGGATTTGTGGAAGAGAAAATCCGCAGCTCGCAGGGCTTTGTTGTGTCCGCGGTATCCGAAGGGGTTGAAGACCCTGACTTCGATTCGCGGGTGTGCGGCCAGTCGGAGGAGCTTTTCGTCGCCTGGGACAGTTTCGCCGTCGTCCGTGATGATCCTCACATGAACGCCTCGGTCCGCCGCGCGAAGTAGCGCCTGTTGGACCAGGCGGCCGGTGTCGTCGCAGCGGAAGATGTAGTATTGAAGGTCGAGGCTTTCCTGCGCTTTGTCGATCAGCTCGAGGCGCAGGAGCAGGCCGTCAATACCGGCTGAAAACAGGTGAAAGCCTGATGTGGCCGGGTGTCTTGCCAGTTGGTCCGCAAATGTCCCGTTCAACCAGCTGCCGGTCGCCGGCTTCTGTGGGGGCTCCGCCTCACGGTGGGCGGCCTGGGGCAACGACACGCAAGCCGTGAGACTTAGAACACCACAGAGCAGCCAAAACGCGCGGAACATCTGATAATGCTGGCGCATGAATCGCATGGACGAGCCCGGAGCACTTTTCGTGCCTTGCGTTTGCGCCCAGGCGCTCACCTCTGGGGCTGCTTCGGACGGGCAGCGGCCCACCTCGACATCCTTCAGATCCTGTAGGCCAGGGAACAGGAGCGCATCCGCACTGCCTACGGACAGCCCGCGGGATTTTGCGGACCTCCTGGCAGGCCCGTGCCGGTTGGATCGCGGCCGCTCCCTCTTAAAGAGCGCCATTTTCAGGTCCAGGTTTGCCTCAGTCGACAAGGCGCGCCAGGCGGCTGATGTCACGGGGGAAGGTATATGGGTGACGCGTCCTGAGGGAAATTCTGATTACGTCCGGGCTCTTCCACGTGAGCGTCGCAAAGGACCCAACGACGGTCTTGTACAGAAGCCATGGGAACGTGGTCGGGGCGCTGTCCGAAGGGACAGACGCCCTGAGCTTTAGTCTATGCGAGAAGGTGGGTCCGTGAGGGGTGTAGCCAGCCAGGCAGCGCGTCAGGCCCGATTGAGGACTGGATCTCCCTGTAACTCAACGGTGATCCGCCCGCGTCCTGAGGGGACGAGCCGTAGAGGCGCGTCCTTCTCTTCCAGTCTGCGACGCAGGAGCAGAAGACGGGTCTCGAGGTTGTCCTTGATCTCGGGTAGCCGGAGCGTGGACGACATGCGCAGCTCGCGGTTCGTGAAGTCTCGGCGGCCGTCGCGAAGAGACGTTTCCAGAAAGAATAGTAGCAGCCGGCCCGGTACGCCCTTGATGACGTATTCGTCATTGATGAACACGCTGTCGTCGATGGCGTGGTGGGTGACGCGGAATGTCCGGCCGGAAGTCCGGCCAGCAGGTTCCTTTCTATCTTGAGTTCGAGGCGCTTCCTGGGGGTCGCCTGCAAGATGCTCGGCCAGTATCCATGAAGTGGCGATCTGTCGCGCGACGATGTTGAGTGCGGCTTCGTCGTCGCTGGTGAAAGCGAGTCTTTCGCGACTTTCGGCGAACAACACGCCTTGAACTCGTCCTTGTGCCATAAGAGGTACGGCGATCTGGCTCATGGCGTCCGGCATGCTGGGGACGCCGATCGCTCGTGTGCGGTTTTCATCCGTTGCTGAGGCGCTGACGGCTGCCGCGAATCGCTTCACGCGGCTGAGGTCACTGACGCGGATGATGCGGGCTTCCGTGGCCGCGCGGCTCGCGACACCCTCGCCTAAGGGGACTTCCGATCCGATGCCTGTCCTCTCGTATCCCCTGCTCCCGATTGTGGTGAGTACCTGGCGTGTCGCGTCCTGTGCGAGGAGGAGCATGTTTTCGTATCCGAAGTGCTCCCGGAGGCCATCGAGCGCTGCCTCGACGATGGCGTCGATGTCGGTCCGGGCGGCGATGAGCTCTACCACGCGTGCGGCATCCGTTAAGCGTAATGTCCGCCGCTCTGCGGTCTCCTTAGTTGGAGCCGCCGAGGAGATGTGCACGATCTCGTGGACGCGGTAGATGTCAATTCCGCACAGGCGAAAGATGCCGGCCATGCCGGTCTGTGCGCCGGTTGCCTCGATGTGGGTTTTTACGTTCTCGAATATCGGGCCGCTGTTTCGAGTTTCGATGTAGGTGACGTCCAAGCGGTATTGGTCGCCGGTGTGTGCATCCACGATGAGTACGGCTGCGCGCGGGTTCTCGCGCACGTTGGTCGCTGTTTTGGAGAAGAACTGGTTGGACAGGGCGATGTGGTCGTCATCGACGCGTACGACCTGCGACAGGTAGGAGATGTTGGGTGTTCCATCCGCCGCGGCTGTGGCGACGATGGATGGGATCACACCTTCGAAGCAGGATTGGAGGTCCGCGAGGCGAGTCATTGAGGCTTGGCGGAGGCGATGAGGCTGCCGGCCTTGGAGCCGGGGGTTTGGACGAACACGTTTTCAATCGTCATCCGGATGAGCGCGGCGTCGCGTTGCGTCAGCCAGTCTGCAATCATCCGGCGTTCCAGGCCAAGCTCGCAGAGCAGGTCGGTGATTTGGCTGATGTACCGGGCGGACAGCGTCAGTGATTGTGGGTCGGGTTCGGCAATCTGCGCGGGTCCTTTGAGCTGGTACGTCACGTAGTCGTTCGGGCGCGCGAACGTGATGGCGGCGCGTCCGTTGTCATGGATGTTGGCGATCGTGCCGGGCCATTGCCAGGCGGAGAGAACGACTTCCAGCAGGCCGGTGTCGCTGTCCACTCGTGCGCCGACGCCTCGGCCGATATCCGGGCGGCCGGCCTTGTCGCAGGTTCCCAAGATGATCATCACGGGGCTGGTCAGGAATGTGGCCAGGTCGCTGCCGATCTTCATGGGATGACTGTACTGCGCGGGAACGCCGTTAGGAAATTTTTAGGAACCGGCGGGGATGGGTCCTGCCAGGATGGGCTCATCGGGGAATTCGGGGGAGTACGACCATGGGCACCAGGCCTTCTGGGATGGCTTCGGATCGTCGGGCTGCCGTTTTGGGGGCCGGACCTGCGGGGATTAGCTGCGCGCGCTGGCTGAAGCAATGTGGATTTGAGCCGGTGGTGTATGAGGCGGCCGCGTGCGCCGGTGGGCAGTGGAACTCGGCTTCGGCGATGAGTGGCACGTGGGCGGGGATGCGCACGAATACGAGTCGCGCCCTGAGCGCCTTTTCGGACCTCGATCATCTGCCTGGAACTCCGGTTTATCCGAATCAGGCGGAGATGTTCGAGTACCTGATTCGGTATATCAGGGAGTTCGACATCGAGCGGCACATCCGGCTCAAGACGCGTGTTGAGCTGCTCGAGCGGCAGGGTGAGGCGTGGGTCGTTCACTCCAGTCAGGGCGCGGTGCGTCGGAGTGAGCATTTCAGCAGGGTTGTCGTGGCCACGGGGCGTCATGTGGCTGCGAGTGTGCCTTCGATTCCGGGGATGGAAACATTCACCGGAGCCCTAGGGGTGGCTCACACCAGTCAGTACGACGGGACGGACCGTTATCGCCAGAAGAACGTCGTGGTGATGGGGTGTTCGATCAGTGCTCTGGAGATTTCAGCTGAGCTGGCCTTGGCGGGGGCCAACAGTGTGACCACCTCTTACCGCCGGGCGCGTTATGTGTTGCCCAAGCTCATGGCCGGGGTGCCGGCCGATCATGTGATGTTTACTCGTGCGGCGGCGTTGGCGGCTGAGACGTCAAGTCCGGGAGAGCTCGGAAAGGGGCTCAAGACTCTGGTAATGCGGTGGGCGGGGAGTCCTGCTCAGTATGGTGCGCTCGCTCCTGATGAAGACATTCTGGCTGCCGGGATCACTCAGTCGCAGCACTTTCTGACTGGGGTTGCGGAGGGTCGGATTTTCACCCGGCCTTCGGTTGAGCGTATAGAGGGTCGGACGGTGCACTTCGTCGACGGCACGCGCGTACGGGCGGATGCGCTGCTGTTGGGGACGGGGTATCGGTTGTCGCTGCCCTGGCTGGCTCCGGCGCTGGCAGAGGTGTTGTCGGTTGATGAGACTCACATCGATCTGCACGATTATACGTTTCATCCTGAGTTACCCGGGCTCGCGTTCGTCGGGATGTATGACCAGGTGGGGCCGTTGTTGCCCGTGCTTGAGTTGCAGTCGCGATGGATTGCCTATGCGTGGGCGGGAGTCAGGCCGATGCCGGAGCGCGAGGAGATGCTCGAGGGGGTCGCCCGGTCGCGCGCTGCGCGAGGGGGGCCGAAGAATGTGCTGATGCACTCTATGGCGTTGCTCTTCGCTCGTCGTGCGGGCGTGGAGCCGGAGGTTGCTCGGTGGCCGCGATTGCAGCGCGCCCTCCTCTTTGGGCCGCTCTCGCCGATTTCGTTCCGGCTTCAGGGGCCTGACAGTATCGATGATGCGGCCGCGCGGGTTGAGTCTCTTGCGGCGGCGTTTGATGCGGTGTCGAGTTTGCCGAGAGCGCAAGAAGCACCGTCTCAGGTTGTTCAACTCCAGAGGGTCTCTCCATGAGCTCAAAATACAGGTATTCGTGGATTCTGCTTGGGTTGGTTGCGGCTAGCGCCGGTGTGGCCGGGGAGTTCCTTGGCGAGGATGGGCATGGGAGTGGGTTCGATGCTTCCGATCTGCGGAAGGTTCGGATCGGGTATGCCATTTCGCCTGTGGCTCTGGATACGCGTGGCAAGGATCGGGTGCTGGTTGGGCTGGGGAGTTACATCGTGAATGCTCAGGCGGGGTGCAACGATTGTCATACACAGCCTTCTTATGCGGCGGGCGGGGATCCTTATCAGGGTCAACCGACGGTGGTGAATGGAGGGCAGTTCATGTCGGGTGGGCGGCAGTTCGGGCCGTTTACGGCGCCGAACGTTACGCCTGATGCGCATGGGCGGCCGGCGGGGTTGAGTTTTGCCGAATTCAAGCAGGTGTTCCGGACGGGAAACGATCCGGATGGGTCGGGGCGGATTCTGCAGGTTATGCCTTGGCCGATTTACGGGAATATGACGGAGGGGGATTTGCGCGCGGTATATGAGTATCTGCGGGCGATTCCGTCGCTGCCGGATAATCCGGCGCCCGGGCCTTAGAAAATTGGGACGGACGGGGGACCTTGCGGTCCGCTCAATGATGATGGATCGGAGCTCGGGCGCTTTGGAAGTGAGACGGTTATCCGCGGAGGAGTTTGCGGCCACTCCGCCGTGGCGGACCGCATCCAGGCGCTGCATACGCTCGGTGATGTTATTGCGGGGCGTGCGGCGCCGGTGGATCGACGATACAAATTCTTACAATGTCGGGATTTTGAGAACTGACGCACGCGGTGCGACGTGTCGTCCGCGTCCTTCTTTTCGGATGGCGAGCTGATGTATTTTCGATAGAATGATTCGGTACGGTGCTCAGGGAGGAGTCATGGGATACTTCGACGGACTGACCGACGCCCTGTTCAAAAATAAGCCCGATGGCAGTGTCGTCTTCTATCCGTGGGGTGCCCTGGGCAACGGGTATGTTGTTACTCCTCCCCAGAGAGCGACCCAACTTCGCTCGTTCGTTCGCCGCTACTATCAGCTCACGGTCCCTCTGTTCATCCTGATGGGTATCGTGCTCAAGGGAAAGGCGTTGTGGATCGCCGTACCTGTGTTGGGCATTCTTCTGCCCTGGTATGCCGTGAGAACGCGGCAACTGCTCGCGAGCATGCCTCGTAGCGCAGAGCGATTCTCGATCAGCGAGGGATATGCTCGTTCGGCGGCCAGCATGAGCGTGGGAACGCTGCGATCCTTCTACTCTGCCTGCGTGTTGGTTGCCATCATGGGTCTTGTTTTGATGCTCATCGCACATACGCGCGAGCGCCAGATAACAGGGGCGATAGCTGTCGCAGGCTCGGGTATCGTCGCACTGTTGTTTCGGTACATGCTGAGCACCAGGCGTCACTGAAGCGAAGGCGACGCCAGGGGCGCCTCCATGATGCTCCAGTTCGAGATTACCACGCGCTGCAATTTCGATTGCTTCTACTGCGCGGGTCGGGCGATGCGACAAGGCGACATGTCGTACGATGCCTTCAAAGAGCTGCTCGAGCGCCATGTGACCCGGCATGGAGCGCCGAGCTTGGTCTCGCTACAGGGTGAAGGCGAACCGACACTGCATCACGACTTCTTTCGCATGGCGGAGTGCATCCGTGCGGTGGGTTCGACACCCTATACCATTACGAACGGAACCTACAAGCATCCCGGGCGCTTCATTGGAGTGTTTCCACGAGTTGGCGTCAGCGTGGACACGCTGGATGAGCGCGAGGCCGTCAAAATCGGGCGCTACAACCTGCCCCGCGTCATTTCCTTCATTGAGTCTTTAGCGCCGCACCTGGCCGTTGTGGTCCACACGGTGGAAAGTCGACTCCATACTCCAGCGGTCGCCGACTGGTGCAGGAAGAATGGGTACGCGCACGTGATACAGCCTTTGCAACGCAAACCGGACTACGGGCGCCGGTATCTCAGCCCGGCGCAAGTGCCGGTGGCACAGGGGAATTTTTCGTGCGCGTACCTGAGTCAGCCCAGGATGCGCTACTACACTCTCGACGGTCTCGAGATGCCGTGCTGCT
Organism: Steroidobacteraceae bacterium; assembly: GCA_036834945.1. Lineage (GTDB taxonomy): Bacteria > Pseudomonadota > Gammaproteobacteria > Steroidobacterales > Steroidobacteraceae > 13-2-20CM-66-19. The sequence goes on along the minus strand of DAITMW010000221.1, from coordinate 4,596 downwards.
TTATCAAGGACACGGCCGGTTACGCGGGAATCGAGGCACTGCAACGTCACCAGGCCCAAGGAACCTGGCCCTCGGTCTGCGTGGGCTGTCGTCATGGTTTCAAGAAGGAGCGCTGATGGGCGTGTCGCTCGTCATGATCTCGTACCGGCGCCGATGCATGATGCTCATGGCGAGTTCGTAAGAAACATGTTACGAGTTGTAACTGACGTCCCGTATCGCGCTTGACTTCAACGTGATCTTGTCGCTAAGTTAGGACAAGGGTCCGGTTGCTCCTGCGGAAAGCATCGGACTAGAAGAACCCGGATTCCGCAGTCATGCCTGCTCGCGTCGGGATGGGACGTATGGTGGCACATCAGGGATTGATGGTAAGCGTTGAGCCGGATTGCTCCTGCACGCCCCTGAATCGCCGCGGTTGCACAGCCCTGTTGCGCTTCTTGTCCATCGGTCGGGCACAGGCACCCATTTCCCCCAAGCGCTATCCCGAATCGTTTCGTGATGTCGGTCGCACGGAATCTGTTAGTCACCGTTTCCGCAGGCGGTTGCCGATCCGCAGTCAAGGAGAATAGTTCATGGCTGGAACAGATAGTCCTCTGTCGAGTATCGGTTCTTCTCTCAAGAACCTGGCGAACGCGGTGAGCTCGGATCTGGGCGGCCTGGCCAGCGATGCCGAGAAGCTGCTGACCGAGGGCACCGAGGAGATCGCAGAAGGGGCCGAGCTCGTCGAGAAGTTCGTCAATATCGTGAAGTTTGACGAGCAAGGCGCGGAGATTGCCGAAGACCTCGTCAACGGCGAGTACTTGCAGGCTGTCTCTCACCTCACCGGATTTGTGGCCGAGGATGTCTTTGAGTACGCCGGTCAGGTCATCGGTGCAGTCTCGGGGGGCGCTTTGGGCGGCCCCCTTGGCGCTGCGGGCGGTTCCATGGCCTTGGGCAAACTCTTTGAAACGGTGATGGCCGAGGCGCTCGATACTTCGCGCGAATTCGGCGCCGAGCTCGGTAGTGAGCTTTACGATACGCTCAACAAGACGCAATACAACGGCGAGGCGACCGAGACTGAACACTCGAGCGGTATCCCTGGCGCTTCGACCATGCCGGGAGTCAGCACGGATACCGTTACAGCGACACCCAACGGCGCCTATAGCAATCAGATGACATGGACGACCGCTGGTGGTCTGAATTACTCCCAGGTCTATCACCAGACGGCACAAGGCGCCTTCTCCGGGACGGTCCACAACGCATCTCCCACCTTCGGGATTTACGACAATGTCTACTCGGGAACCGCCGACGGCAAAATGACATCTGTATCGAGTAGTGTGACGACTCACGGGGGATACAGCACTGACTATGTCAGCGCGACCGCCGGTGGTGCATACACCGATGAATCTTCAGGCAAGACATCGGGAGGAAGCACGTACTCCTCGACCGCCAAGAGTACTGCCGCGGGCTTGTACACGGACGTCGAAACTGTCACGGAGACTGACGGATCGCAATACAAGACGAGTGTGGAGAGGACAGCCAGCGGTGCCGTGACCTCGCAGCTGAAGATCACGACGGCCGATGGCGCCTACAGCACCGACAAGCTGACCCTCACGGCCAATGGCGCTTACTCGAGTTCCTACTCCGGACACACTGCAGACGGAGACGACTACAGCGGTACCGGAAACGGAACCGCCAATGGGCACTATGCCTCTTCGTACCACGATCAGACCGCAAACGGCGATGTTCTGGGTGGCGAAAGCTACGGCAGTAATTACCAGACCAGCGGGTCGCCCGGGGGCGGCGGCTATGGTGGCTCGAGCTACGGTGGTGGCTACGGGGGCTCGAGTTATGGTGGCGGCGGAACCTCTGTGCAATCCGGAACCAGCTACCACGACAAGCACTTCAGCACCACCGGGGGGGCGTACTCGAACACGGAGAGTGGGCGGACTCTCAGCGGAGACAGCTACAACCACACGTATCAGAAGACGAGCCAGGGCGGAACCAAGACGATATCCTCCACAACCACCGCTGATCGCGACCATTCGTTCTCGTACGTGAGCAAGACGCACGGCGGGAATACGTCCGATCGCGGCTACGAGATCACCGCCAACGGCGCCAGCACGTCGCATGACTACAGTTCCACCGTCAACGGCGCCTATTCGAGGACAAACACAACCGGGACCGCTGGTGGGTCCTCTATCGGCCATGAAGTCAGTGGGACTGCGCAAGGCAGTACATACCAGGCCACCATACACCGTACCGCAGGGAACGACTACAAAGTCACCTTCGCGAGCAGGACGGCCCGTGGCGACACGGAAAGAGGGACCTACGACTATCCCGCAAGTGGTGGGTCCAAGACTTCTCTCGTGACGACCACGATAGGCGGCCGTACCACGAGCACAACCTACATCAGAACCGTCGACGGGAATTATTCGGGGTACAAATTCACCAACAACTTTGGAAACACGTCCAGCGCCGTTTATAGCGGCACGGTGGGCGGGGCAACCCAGTCAGACAGGTCGACCCATACAGTCAATGGCGGATACGTTGGGTCCGGGACCACCCGTACGAGCGGTGGTGACACGTCATTTACGTATTTGAGCCAGACCCGCGCTGGACTGGTGACGAATTCCAGTACTCGTCACAACACGGTGAGTGGCGACTACTATGGTTCGTCGTATCAGAAGTCAGCCGATGGCAATCTGTTCCACGGTAATGATCAACACACGGGGGGCGGGATCTATTCATGGACGCACGTCACCACTACCGTGAATGGGCACTACACCGAAGAGGACAAGAACGGCACCGCGCTGGGGACCTACACTGACGTGAAGATCTTCAAGCCGCAGCCAGGCGAGATGGAAAAGTCCAGCACCCGGCACACGCTGGATGGGAATAACTACACAACCTATGAAGATACGAACAGCGGAAACGGTTATTTTACGGGGTATAGCAACCACCTTGCGAACGGCTCGGGCTCGCAGCAGTACAATTGGGAGACGACCACGGGCGCTGTTGGCCACCAGACGTGGACATGGACCGACACCGACACGGAGGTCTATACCTACAGTGAATCGTCACCCGACGGATCCTCGTATCGCGGCATCTATGCAACGCGCGCGGGTGTTCCTGCCACGAGGACCTATTCCGGGGTCACCGCCGGTGGCCGCACCTTTCACGGTACCGGCATCATCCTCTGAGCTTGCGATTTATGAACAGTGCCATCGAAACCGACCGCGAGTTGGATCTCGAACAGTGGCTGCCCGCCTCGGATGCGCAGCCGGAGTCCTCGTCGAAAGAGGACACCCCGCTGTCGCGTGCCTGGACGGCCTTCCGCGAAAAGCGCCACCAGGAGTGCGGCAACCTTTGTAAGCCTCATCTGAGTGCCACGCCCCGAGGCGCAGGCTTCTGGGCACTCGAGGCTCTGTTACGGCAGCGTCGAGCGGATCACCGCGAGGCGATTGAAGCGTTCAGGGCGGCGCTGGCCTTCGGTCCTGATCTCCCTTGGATCCACCATGGCCTGTCTTTGTCCGCGCTCGCACTCCGTGATGCGCCGACCGCGGTGGCGCATCTGAGCGTCGCCGTCGCCAAGCGGCCTGATTTCGCGGAATTTCAGCTTCGGCTAGGTATTGCGCTGCAGGAAGCCGGGCAGAACTTGGATGCGGATCTGCCTCTGCGTAAGGCTCTCGAGCTACAGCCGAACAATCCTCTGGTCCACCTGCGCTTAGGTATCGGAGCACTCCGGACCCAGCAGTTCGAGCAAGCCCTGCGACACTTTGACGACGTGTTGCGATTAATGCCAACACACGAGCCAGCGCACGTGAATCGGGGCATCGCTCTGTGTGAGTTAGGTCGCTTCAACGAGGGGCTTGCCGCCTATCAGCGCGCGATCGACCTGACGCCCACCAACCCGGACGCCTGGATGCGGCGGGCCTCTGCCCTGTTTGCGAGGGGGATCATCGCAGAGGCGGTCCGTCATACGTTGCGTGCCGTGCATCTCGCGCCCGGCTTGACAGACGCGCATGTCCTGTTGGGGAAACTTCATGGCAGCCAGGGTCGGATGGATGCGGCCGATGAGTGCTTTCGCAATGCGCTCCGTATGCATCCCGCCAACGCGCATACTCGGATTTCCCAGGCAGTGATGCTGGAGCGGCGCGGTGACGTTGATGCAGCGAAGTCCGCGGTGGATACCGCTCTCAACGAGATTCCGAATCACCCCCAACTGCTGCTCCTGTTGGGCCGCATGGCCAAGGCCCAGGGTGAGCGGCGCAATGCGATCGATCGCATCGAAAAACGACTCATCGACGATCCTCCCGTCTCCAGGGATACTCGATCGCAACTGCAGTTCGTACTGGGTGGTCTTTACGATGCTGAGCAAGACGCCGAGCGCGCATTCGCTCACCTGCGGGATGCGAATGCGTACCGCCGCAGCACGCGCCCGTTCGACCGAGAGCGGACTGCGGAAGAATTCCGCGCCGTTCGCCAAGTGTTCTCAGAGGACTTTCTGCGCAAGGCGCCGCGATCGCAGGTCGACGGGCATCAGATGCTCTTCATCGTCGGCATGCCGCGCTCGGGGACGAGTCTGACGGAGCAGATCATTGCGGCCCATCCCAAGGC
>DAITMW010000220.1:0-13098 GCA_036834945.1 Steroidobacteraceae bacterium | reverse complement strand
CGTGATGCGCCGGGCGGGCCTCCTGGATCCGCGACGTCTCGAGGCCCGACACTTGCTGGTTGGACACATCGCCTACTTCCAGGCTTCGGTACCTGCATCGGGATGATGAGCGGCACGCAATGGGAATGATGATTGGACTGATGCTCCATGTGTTGGCCGCTGTGATCTGGGTCGGCGGGATGTTCTTCGCGTACATGGTGCTGCGTCCCTCGCTGAGCTCGGTCGAGCCTTCAGTCCGGCTGCCCGTCTGGCAGGGTGTCTTTGCGCGCTTCTTTCTCTGGGTGTGGCTGAGTATCGTGGTGCTCGCCGCGAGCGGTTACACGATGATCTCCCAGGAGTTCGGCGGCTTTTCGACGGTGAGCCCGTATGTGCGCGTGATGATGACGACGGGTGTCGTCATGATCCTGATCTACCTGGGCCTCTATTTCATACCGTGGCGCCGCTTTCGCGCTGCCGTTGCCAGCGCGGATTGGGCCGCCGCCGATGCCCAGGTCAAACGAATCCGGCTGCTGGTCGGGATCAACCTGATACTGGGCCTCGCCACGCTGCTCGTCGCTGCCGGCGGTCGCTTCTATTGATCGAGGTCCGGCGTTTCACACTGCCGGACGGCCGGCAGCTGGCGTGGTGCGAAAGAGGCGACTCGGGCGGCACAGTCGTGTTCGCCTTCCACGGTTTACCGGGGTCGCGGCTTCAGGTGCACCCGATGAGAGTATCGCGCACGCGGCTGGCGCCAGAGTCATCCATGTCGACCGCCCCGGTTGGGGTCAGTCAGACGCCCAGCCGGGGCGCCGGATCGGCGACTGGCCGAACGATGTCCAGAGGCTCGCTGACCATTTGCAGGTCGCTCGATTTGCGGTAGTGGGTGTCTCGGGTGGTGGTCCCTTCGCAGCGGCTTGTGCCGCGCAGCTCGGGGGACGGGTGACACGAACCGCCATCATCAGCGGCGTCGGGCCACCGCGTTCGATGTTGAATGCAGAGAACTGGGAAGTGCGGGCCGGCTTCAGGGCGGCCGCGTCCATTCCGTCACTCATTGCTCCGGCGCTAGCCGCATCGGCTCTGATTGGCGCGCGAGCTCCCGGCTTCTTTGTCGACCGCATGATCGCGCGCGTGCCGGCGTGCGACCGGGAAATCCTGCGTCGACGTGAGATCCGCTGCATGTTGATGAGCGATATCGCGGAAGCTTTCCGCAATGGCCACCAGGCATTTCTCGAGGATCTGCAACTCGAAGCGCGCTCCTGGGGCATCTCGTTCGAGCGGGTTTCCTGTCCCGTCGCACTCTGGCATGGCGATCGGGATACGATCGTTCCGCCGAGCGCCACCGCCGCCCTGGCGGCTTTACTGCCCGCAGCAACCGTGAGGATTTTTCCCGGCGCCGGGCATTTCTTCGTGTTTGTAGTCTGGCGCGAGATTCTCGGCTGGCTGCTTGCGGACGTGGCGACGGTAGATCCATAACACGAGCGCGATCAGAGAGCCGCCCGGGAGCAGGAGCTCAATGGCCGCATAAGGAGCGAGCTGCCGCAGTGTGACGATTCCGCGCGTCAACCATTCCGCGAATCGCACGCTCCCCGAGGCGAGCTCGCGATGGGTGGTGGTCAACACGACTTCGGCTGCGGCGCTCATCATCATCTCCCGATTCAGCGTTTCCTGATTGAAAGACGCTGCGGCCGCGCGCGAATCGACAGCCCCGGGGAATTTTTATTGCCACGCCAGCGGTTTCGTGGTTTCGTTGCCCTCTCCGGTGCCGGCCGGCAAGCTCGAGGGGATTGTCATGAAACGTCTCGTTCTCGCGATGGCGATCGTCAGTCTGGTAGCGGCGGCTACCCCATCTCTGGCCGAAACCTGCCATCTCAAGCCGAAAGAGGTGGCCACCCGGTTCATGACGGAGTTCTACATCGACAAGAAGGTGAGGGCGGCGTTCGAGACCTGGGTGGTGCCCGAATACATTCAGCACAACCCGTTGGCCCCCAACGGCCGTGACGCCGCCATTGCGTTCCTGGAGCCTTTCTTCGCGAAGAATCCGGGCATCCAGTACTCGATCAAGCGTGTCATCGCCGATGGCAATCTGGTGGCCATCCACTCGCACGGCATTTTCACACCGGGCGATCGCGGCAATGCGATTGTCGACATCCTGCGGATCGAGAACTGCAAGGTGGTCGAGCACTGGGATGTCATTCAGCCGATCCCTGAGAAGGCGGCGAACACCAACACGATGTTCTGATGTGACCCGCTTGACTTCAGCTGAGCCTCGCATTACCGTAAGCCACCACTTACGGAGTAAGCCATGCGGGCTCGATTGTTCCTGCGCTGTGCCGCCGTTCTGACCCTGTTGCTGGGGATCGGTCACATGTTGGGGAGACCCTGGACCCCCGCGAATGATCCGCTGGCCAGCGTGGTGGTCGCGGCCATGAAATCACACACGATGCACGTCATGGGCTTCGATCGGACGTTCATGGATTTCTACGGGGGTTTCGGCCTCATCCTCGGCGTCAATCTCCTGGCCGGTGGCGTAACCCTGTGGCTGCTGGCCGACCTGGTCATCACGGAGCCCAGGCGCACTCGTCGCATAGCCGCCGTGTTCTTTGTCATGAACCTCGTCATCACGGCCATTTCGGGGATGTATCTGTTTACGGCGCCGTTGGTTCTGTCAGGTGCCGTGACGCTGTGTCTCGCGCTCGCTCTGTTTGCGCCATCACGTGCAACGCTCACAGCCGGCGTATCTGGCTGAATAGCTCAGCGGCTCGAGCTAACTTTCCGGATTGTAAATCGCTCCAATGAACAGCAGCGCGCCGCTGCGCTGGTCCTGAATCGCACAGAAGAACGGCCGATCGACGATCATGTGGAAAGGCTCCTCCGGACGGGCGATGGCGGTGGCCCTGACACCGGTCGTGGTCACCGCGGCCGCCTCAGAGCCTTCCTCGTCCACCTTCCAATAGGTCGACTGCAGGACCGAAGAGATCGACAACTGTCCCGTGTGAGTTGGTCCCGAGCCGGATGACAGCAGGCCTGTGAGTTCCGCGGCTCCGGGCTGGAAAGCCCGCTTCATACCGAGTCTCTGTAGCGGGGCATTCAATTTATAACGCGACTTCAGCTCGAAGCGCGGCAGCTCGATCGTCCCGGGGCGGTGCGCATAGTGCGTGCGCCAATCCTTCCAGGTCTGGGGCGACAGCTGCTCCTCCAATGCCCCCAGGCTCGAGGACTTCGCCGGGAGGAGGATCTCCATGACCAGCGCTCCATCACCGAAGGGCAGGCGGATTCCCTGGATCTCCGGTGTCTCGAAGTATTCGAAGCGACCGGATTGCGCCATGCGCGGTACCTGCCGGGTGGTGCCGCCATCGAGTGTGAAGTCGCGCTGTTGGGTCTTCGCCGGGTCGAATTTGTGCGTCCACTGTCCTTTGAAGTACACCGCGTTGACCAGGAACAGGAGTTCCGTCGGGTCGATCGTGTCAATGACCTTGGGAATCTTTCCCTGAGTTTCTTTCGACACCCAACCGTTGATCCGCGCGGTGGTCGCCGGGCTGGAAAAATCCAGATCGGCAAGCTCTGCGGCGTACGACGCCTGCACCCGTTTCAGGTAGTCGGGTCGAAGTGTCGCGCGACGACTGTCGACCCATAGAGAATCCGCCACCGACAACGTGACATCCCGGGCTGGCGAACGGATTTTCTTGATCAAGTCCGCGTTCGCGGTGTTGATGGCGTCGAGTTCCGAACTGTGCAGCGATAATGCAGATAGCATCTCGCGTTTTGTAACGCCGTCCGCGCCGTTGAGCACCATTGATAGGTTGAGGGCCGCGCTGACCGGTGAAAGAATGACATTGCCCTTCGGAACTGTCTTCTGTACCGCATTCAACAGGCGGAAGCCGAACGCGTTGTCCGCGGCGGCGACATCGACGGGGGTGGATGCCGCGGCAGGGATCATTGCGGCAGGGATCGTCGCGGCAAGAAGAGGGGCCGCGAGGAGGGGAAGCAGTCCGCGTCTGCGATGCATACAAAGCGCCTCGTAAAGACTGTGGGGCGTCGCTACTTTGCTTTGCGACCGGCCAGCTGATCGATCAAGGCCGCACCGGCAGGACTACCCCAGCCTGTGACGAGATCGTAGCCCGGAACGGCATTGAAGCCGCTCCCGTCACCCACGGTCGGCGGATTGCTGCCGCTGGTGATATCGTGGAAAACGGTTGAGCGGTTCACGCTCGTCCCCAGGTTATAAAGCGCCGGGTTGACGAATCCTACTGTGCCCCTGCCGTTGGCCACCGATTGCTCATTGACCAGTGCCAGGAAGCCGGCCCAGCGCGGCGCGGCAAAGCTCGTTCCGCCAAAGCCGGTCACCAACTTCCCATTGACCACGGTGGGGTTGTCAAAGTTCGCCTCCGCGGCCACGTCGGGCGAGTTGCGCAGGGCCGTCGAGCCCATGTTCGCCGAATTGACGACGCCCGGGAGCTGCTGCCAGGTGGGAATGGCCGTGTCGCCGACGTAGCCACCGCCGCTTTCGGGCCATGCGGTTTCCGCCATCCAGGGCCCCCCGGGGCCTTTCGTCGTGAGACTGGTACCACCGACCTGGAGGACGTACGGATCGACCCCTGGATAGAAGTAGGTCTCGCTGTTGAACTGGCCGCTGTCACCACTCGCGCTCACGAAGGTCTGACCTTGTGCCGCGAATTCCTGGAAGATGGGGTCATCGCTCGCGGCATCCGCCGGGTTCCAACCCCAGGAGGAACTGATTATTTTGGCGATGTTGTCGGTGGCCATCCTGTTGAGGATCTGGGTGTCGCTCGAGCCTTCGTAGAAGAGGATCTGCTCGATGCCGGGAGCCATGCCGATCGCGTTGACGATGTCCAACACCTGCTCACCATCATCGCAGGCGGAGGTCGTGGTGGAGCCCGCGGTGGTGCAATCTCCGCTGAATCCGTTGACCAACACATTCCTGATCGGCACTTTTGCTTTCATACCGGTCTTCGCGAAGTAGAGCCGCACATCGGCGGCCAGGTAGCCGTCAAACGACAGAATGCCGATCGTCTGGCCCGCGCCGGTCAGCGGACCTTTCCCGTAGTAGGCCGCACGCATGTCAGTCGGCAGATACTGTCCTGACGGCCCGGAGCCCGAAAGGTTTGTCGCCGTTCCACGCTGGAGCATCGGTCGCGGCAACACATAGTTGCTCATGCCGGTGATCTGCAGCAGCGGGACGGACAGCCCGGCGGGGGCGGGCTCGCGATCGGCTGAATAGAAAATCCGCCCTTCGGTCGGATGCCGATAGTTGCTGATCTGGACCTGGAATGCCCGGTTGATCCTCTCCACCGGGGCTTCCACGGCCACCAGACGCCGGTTGGGCGTTTTGGCGATCACCTTCAGGTCTTTCGAGCGCGCCCATCGCACGACCTTCCGATAATCCGCCTCGGTCGGTCCAAAACGCTCGGTGAACTCCGACACGCTCAGGTACTTGTGAAACCGGGGACTGCCCGGGTCATACAGGTCGTGCAACAGCTGAGTCAGCTCAGCCTGGTTGCGCAGCGGCAGTTGGAGCGCCACCTTGAGGGGCTCCCTGGGATCGACCGTCCCGGCCATCGAGGCCCGGCGTTTCTCGACCGCATCTGGAATACAGCGGGCGCTGATGCCGTCGCCAACTGTTACTCCGGGAAGATTCCTGGTCCGATGCGCGGGATTGCTGCCGCACGCGACCATGCCAAGAGCCAGGAGTGCCGCGATGACGGGTGAGACGACGGGCTCGAGATGTTTCATGGTGGGCTCCCAGACAATCCGTAGACTCGAAAGCCGCAAACTCCCTGGGACGATCATCGCGCGATTGGGTAACCTTTGCTCGACTTCAAAACACGAGCTGGGCGGTGGAGGGAACGCGTGACCGGACATTCCAAGGACCGCCGTACGATTCTCCAGACACTGAGCGCGGCAGGCGCGTTGTCGGCTCTTTCAGCGGCGGCGTTGGACGCGCCCCCGCCCGCAGCCGCGGCCCAGGAAGCGCTTGCGCCGCAGCCGGAAAGCAAGCCGCGACACTCGATTCGCTTCGGGGTCTGTGGCATCAGCCACGACCACATCCACGGCATGATCAAAGCCATTCAACGAGGTGGCGGCGAATTGGTGGCCGCCTGGGGTGCCGAAGCCGACAAACTCAGCGTCTTCACGCAGCGCTATCCCAACGTAAGGATGGTCAAGGACCCGGAAGCAATCCTCGACGACGCGTCGCTGACGCTCGTGCTGAGCTCCCAGGTCGCCAATGAGCGCGCCCGCATCGGCGTGCGCGCCATGAAGCGCGGGAAGGACTTTCTGGCCGACAAGCCGGGCGTGACCACTCTGGACGACCTGGCACTGATTCGCCGGACGGTCGCCGAGACGGGCCGGATGTACGGGATCATGTATTCAGAGCGCCTCGAGGTCCCGGCCGCCGTGCACGCTGGCGAGCTGATCCGGCAGGGCGTGATCGGCAAAGTCATCCAGACCATCAATATCGCGCCTCACCAGATTCAACAGGGAGTTGCTGGAGGTGATGCCGGAGGCGCGTCGACGCGGCCCGACTGGTTCTGGAATGACACGCAATGCGGCGGGATCCTTTGCGACATCGGTTCCCACCAGGTGGACCAGTTCCTGTACTACACGGGCTCCACCTCGGCTGAGGTCGTAGCCTCGCAGGTGGCCAATGTTCGTCACCCGCATCGCCCGCGCTTTCAGGACTTCGGCGACATGACGTTGCGAGGGAACCAGGGGCTGGGTTATGTGCGACTCGATTGGTTCACACCGGACGGCTTGGGCACGTGGGGCGACGGCCGCCTGTTCATCTTAGGAACGGAAGGCTACATCGAGGCACGCAAATACACGAACGTTGCCGTCGCGAAGCAGGGTAACAACCTGTACGTCGTCGATGGCAAAAGCGCCCGCTACATCGACTGCTCCCACGGAGCTCTGCCGTTTGGTCCCCAGTTCGTGGCTGACATCGTCGAGCGCACGCATCGGGCTCAGGACCCGCAGCAGTGTCTGTTGGCGGCCGAGCTGTCCATCAAGGCCCAACTGCAGGCCACGCGCGTCACTCTGGGATGAGATAGGCCAACGCCGCGCGATATTTCCGCCGCCGTGACAATGATCTGTCAAATGGGCGGCTCCCTCCCGCCGAAAACGTGACCGGCATCACTAGGAGATGTTGGCGTTCGTAAGTTAGTGTAAAGCGGCAATTCGAGCACGCGACCAACCTGACGACATACCAACTCATGTCAGGGACGAACGGACGACGAGGGAGAGTAGTCGATGGTGCTTTGTCAGGATGGGGTGCGCAACGCGCCCCGGGCTCTCTATGCGTGGGTACGGCTGACCGGCGTACTCGCCCTGGCCGCCACCCTGTTTGCGTCCGCGGCCGTGCGGGCCGGACCGATCGATGCCGGTACCTCCTGGCTCTCCCAACAGGCGCGCAGTGATGGCAGCTACTCCACCACGTCGGATGTAGCGACACCATTTCAGGCAACCGCGGAGAGCGTCCGGACCCTGCGGTTGCTCGGGCAGTCATCCGGGCTGGCGCCCGCCGAGGCCTTCTTGAGTGCCGAGCCTTATCACGGCACCGAATACCTGGCACGACAGATCATCGCAGGTGCCCAGGCGGGGGCGGCCACTACGACCCTGGTCGCGGAGCTCACTACGCATCAGAGCTCTGACGGCGGTTTCGGAGACCTTGCCGGGTACGACAGCAACCCTCTGGACACGGGTTTCGCGCTGGAAGCATTGGACGCGGCCGGTAATGCCGATCCGAATGTTACCGGCCTGGCGCTCGGATACCTGACTTCGCATCAAAGCTCCGACGGTGGTTTTGCCGGGGCGGACCCGACAGTCAGCACGGTCTACACGACCGCGCTCGTCTCACACGCGCTGCAGCGATACCAACTCCGGTTCAACCTCGGCCCAAACATCGATGCGGCATCCCGATTCCTGTATACCCAACAGGCGGCGGGCGGCGGTTGGAGCACCACCTGGGAGAGCGCACTCGCTCTGCTTGCGATCGTGCCGGTTACGACAGATCCCCATCTGTACGCCAATGCCGCGCAGGCATTGAGCGCACGGCAATCACCGAACGGTGATTGGGACGGATCCGCCTACAGCACGGCGCTGGCGCTCCGGGCCCTCAATCTGCTGCAGAACGTGTCCCTGCCCACCAACCCGACAGCAGGCACGGTGTCGGGGCGGGTTTCGGACCTGTCTACGGGGCAACCGTTGTCGGGCGTGCAGGTCACGGTCTCCGGGCCGACCAATACCACGGCCACATCGGACACGAACGGCCAATTTTCGGTGGGCAACCTCGCGCCCGGCCAGTACACGGTACGTCTCGATCTGGTCGGATACACGAGTGCTAGCCTGACAGCGGGCGTCGCCGCGGGGCAGGTCACGGACACGGGCCTCGCGCAGCTTTCCCAGATACCCTCCACGACCATCATTTTCGGAACCGTAACGGATGCGGTGACCGCGCAACCGATCGCCGGCGCGTTGGTTCAAGTGACCGGGACCTCGACCGCCTCGACGACGACAGGCGCGGACGGACAATTCCGACTCGCCGTGCTGCCCGGTCAGATCAATGTGACCGTCAGCGCCAGCGGATACGGTACGGCGAGCGGTACCGTCAACTCCCAGGCGGGTGCGCAACTGAGATTCTCCCCTGCGTTGGTTCCAGCTGACGGCCAGCCGGAAACTCAGACCAGTCTCCTGGGTAAAGTCGTTGACGACCAGTCGGGCGCCGCCATCGCCGGCGCCACGATCCAGTTACAGAGTACGAGCCAAACGGCCACCACGGGCACCGATGGATCGTTTGTCATCACCGGCATCAGTGCGGGAAGCTATTCCGCGCTGGTCAGCGCCTCTGGATATAACCCGGTCCAGGTCTCCTTCGTCGCCATCGACGCAGCCCGCAATGACCTCGGCACGTTGCGCCTGACGCAGGCTGCGTCGGCGACATCGGTCACCCTGAGCGGGGTGGTGCGCGATGCGTCTACCGGTACGCCTTTGTCGGGCGCACGTGTAACCGCCGGTAGCGTAACGTCGCTCACAGGAACCGATGGCCACTTCCTGCTGACGGGGATCACTTCGTTGCAGTTCACGCTGTCCGCACAGGCCAGCGGATATGTGGGAGCGACGAGCACTTTCCAGGTCGCGCAATTCGGGAGCTATACCACCAACATCCCGCTGCAGCCGGTGACCACACCGGGTCTGAGCATTACTCAATTTGCCCCGGGCCAGCCGTCCTATCCGGCTTACTCCAAGACCGATCTCGCAGCGCAGCTCGTGAACAACGCGAGCCAACCAGTCTCCCTGCAGCTGGTGTTGCAGATCCAGGACGAGTCAGGTCAGGAGATAGGTCGTATTCCCGCCGTACACGGCGCGCTTCCCGGGGCACCCGCGGACTCGCTGCTGACTCTGGCCGCCAATTCGAGTGTGTCCACCGATTTTGCCTGGAACAACCTGAACGTACCGCCCGGCCGCTACCAGCTCACGCTGGATGCGTACGACCTCAACTCGCTGCAACTGCTGGCCCAGCGCTCGACCACCGTCGAGGTGCTCGCCACTCAGCTGATCCCTTCGCTGGTCATCGATCCGACTCCGCTCTACGCCAACGTGGGGGCAAATGCACAAGTTCAGCTCAAAGCGACGCTTGCGAATCGCTCGAACGTTCCGGTCAGCCTGACGTTCACATTCAATCTCGAGGATCCGCACGGAGTGAGCGTCAACTCCGGCAACAGCTCGTTGACGCTGCAGCCGCAGGATGCGCAGATCTCCGTCGTGGTAGCCAACTTCCCGTACCAGTTCGCGGTGGCCGGGCAGTACACGATCGACGTGCAACCCACCGGCGGAGTATCACCCGGTGTCATCTCCAGCCAGAAGATCAGCGTCGCGCCGGCCATCCGGATAGATCCGAGCGAAAGTATCTCACCCACGACAGCGGTGCCCGACGGGGATAAGCGGGTTCACGTCACCATTCAATTGAAGGGAGTCAACCCGTGAGCGCGCAGTCGATGTCAGGGATGGCCCGGTCACTCCTCATGGCGGCTCTCCTGGTCGCGACCCTCGGGCTCGCGCCATCCGCCCGGGCGGCTCAGATGATCTCCGGATTGGGCGGTGCGGACAATTTCGGCACCCTCGCCCTGAGCCGCAATGACGATGGCTCATCCGCCTCCATCCCCCTGGGATCCGGCTTCCCGAACGGGCTGACTTTCTTCGGCAACACCTACCAGAGTCTCTACATCAACAACAACGGCAACGTGACATTTCGGGGACCGGTCTCGACCTACACGCCGATGTCGTTTCCGATCAGCTCGCAACCGATGATCGCTCCCTGGTGGGCGGATGTGGACACCCGCAGCGGCGCCGCGGGTGATCTGAAGAACAATGTCTACTACGCCCAGGTGGGCAATCAATTCATCGTCACCTGGGACTACGTCGGCTACTACTCCGCGCACGGTGACAAGCTGAATGCGTTCCAACTCATCCTCACCGATCGCAGTGACGTCGCTCCCGGCGACTTCGACGTGGAATTTCGCTACGAGCAGCTGCAATGGACCACGGGGGACGCGAGTAGCGGGAGTGGGGGACTGGGAGGTGTACCGGCGCAGATGGGCTTCGACGCCGGTGACCGGATCAACTTCTACAAGCATCCGGACTCGCTCACGGCCGCCATTCTGAACCTGGTCACGACGAGCAATGTCGGGTCTCCAGGCGTGTGGCGCTTTCAGGTCCGCAGCGGCGCCGTCTCGCCGCCCACCGACATACTGACCAACGTCAATGTCGTGGCGAAGCTCCCCGCGGGAATCGATGTAGACCCGAACAGCTTCGCGGTAACGCCGCAAAGCACGCAGGTCGTTGCCGGGCAAACGGTGATCACCTGGCACTTCGATACCTTCAGTGCCGAGGATACGAAGAGCCTGGACTTCGATGCCATCGTCCACGACCCGATTCCAGGCGAGCAGCGGCAGGTCAGTTACGACCTCGAGCTCTCTTACCTGGACGTCAACGGGAATCCGGTCAGCACGGCCCTGGGCCCGCAATATCTCACTTTCCTGCCTTCCATATTCGGCGTAACGGTGGCGACGGACCAACCGGCTTATGACGCGAGCCAAACGGTCCAGATCAGCGGCCAGGTGACCAACCTCAGTCAAGGCACGTCCACGACGGTAGCCCATCTACTGGTGGTCGATGCCACCGGCGCGACGGTGGCTGACCTCGGAATGACTCCGCCGATGTCACTGGCAGCAGGGCAGAGTCAGGCGCTCACCGGCTTTACATTCCAGACGGGCAGCACCCTGGCTGGGTCTTACGCCGTTCGAATCGACCTTCTGGATGCTTCTCAGAAGGTCGTAGGCCAAGCCACCGCGCCTTTCCAGATCCGGGCGCCGGGGACCCTGGTCACGTCGTCTGTAACGTCGGACAAGCAAACCTACCAGGCGTGGGATACGGCCGTTCTCACCAGCCGGTTGCTCAACAGCAGTCCGAACGCCATCCAGGCGCCGATGTCGGTGCAGCTCACCGTCACAGCTCCAAGCGGCGCGGTGATCTTCTCGGCGGGCTATTCGGTGAATGCACTCGTGCCGGGGGCTCATGTCGACCTGACGAGTACAGTGCATCTGAGTGACGCTGCGAGCGGAGGTTATGCGGTACAGCTCGTCGCCACGGACGCAGCCACTTCTGCGGGAGTCACCACCGCAAACGGCTCCTTCCAGGTCGCCCGTAGCGACCTCCAGGCTTTGTCAGGGTCGGTACGCGTGCAGACCCCCAGCGTCTATCAGGGAGTCAGCCAGCTATGCACCAACACCGCGACAGATATTTCGAGCGCCGCGCTCACGGGGGTGACACTCACCAGAACCCTCGTCAACCTCAGTACACAGGCCGTGATCCAAAGCACGACCCAGGTGCTCGACTTCGCCTCGCAACAGCAACAGGTCATTCTCGATAGCGTGCAGACGGCCTCGCTGCCCGTCGGTGCCTACGGCTGCGTTCTCTCTGCAACGTATAACGGCACGACCCGGCAGCTCGGCTCGGCTGGGTTCCAGGTTGTGCCACCGCCCATCCAGATCGATGCAGCGCTGCAAGCCGGTACGAGAGGGCGACTGCTCGTGCTCATGGATGACCGCGACGAAGGCTCCTGCGGTCGAATCCACGACATCGAGCTGTGGGCCGCTTTCCATACTCAACTGCCACGAGATGCCACAGTCGATGTCGAGCTACGTGACGACTCCGGAAATCTGATCGATCACGAGTCGGTCGCGCTCGCCAGTTACCGAGGCACTGTGAACCGCTCGTCGGGCAAGGGCACCGACCTGCTCATCACCGGCGTCTCCGGCGATGTCGTCACCCTCGAATTGCGCGGCGCCCAGGACTTGCCGACCGGCTTGCACATCAAAGCCACGGCCACGGGCGCATCGGTACCGCCAATCATCCTCAGCACCGGACGGATGGGAACCAGTGCCGGATGGCCGATCGCCAGCGGTACGCGCTTCGGCGACTTCAGCTCGTCCAACATTCACTCCCTGGATACCCGGTGGGCACCGGATCCTCGCCGCGGTCCGACACTCGCCGCTCAGCGGGCGCTCCTCGAAGGCCTGCTGCAGGCCTCGGGATGGTCATACCGGATCGTGACCGAGGAGGAGGATTTCGAGCGCGAGATGAATTCGGGAGCCTACAACCTCTACGCGCTCCTGGGTCAGCATGAGCGCCCTGACGAGCGTACTCGCAAGGCACTGCGCGAAGCGGTATTCCGCGGCGATGGACTGTTGGTCGCCACCGGCGATGACGAGGGCGACAACCTCGAGGAGGCCTTGGGAGTCAAGTTGGCTGGCGAGATCCCACACACGAGCGCCGTCGAGGTATTCGATCCGACCTTGGGAGTGACTGGGACGGCATCCTTCGCACTGGCGGAAGAGGGCGTGCGCGCCAAACTAGCGGGAGCTCAGGCCATCGGACGATTCCAAGGCGTAGGCAGCCCTTTCAATGTGGCCGTGTCCACATACCAGTACGGCCATGGCAAGAGTGTCCATATCGGCTATCGGGCACTCGCCGAGGCCACCGTGGCCGGCAGCGGCAGCTTGCATGCGAATCTGCTCAAGAATGGACTCGAGTACATCACGCCGA
>DAITMW010000219.1:0-13102 GCA_036834945.1 Steroidobacteraceae bacterium | reverse complement strand
AGCAGCGGACTGAAAATCCGCGTGTCGGTGGTTCGATTCCGCCCCTGGCCACCATAAAACTCCCTGTATTTCGCGAACTTACAGCAGAGCCTATTTTCAGGCACCAGCACGCTGTGACCAATTTGTGCCCGGACTTTCGGTCGCGACGGCTGCCGGGGATTCGGTCCGACCGTTGTTCGCGATGAGAAGCCCGGTCCTGCTGGCGTAGGGCGCCAGATGGCTGACGGCGAGATGCGCGTAGCGCCGCACCATCGCCGCGGTTTCCCAGCCGCCCAGCTCCTGTAGGACGTGCAGCGGGGTTCCGTCCTGCACGTGCCAACTGGCCCAGGTGTGCCGTAAATCGTGCCAGCGGAAGTTCTCGATACCGGCGCGCTTCAGCGCTTTGTACCAAGCCATGGTGCTGACCTGCTTTACCGGCTCGCCCTCGTAGGTGAAGACACGGACAGGATGAATGCCCTTCTGTCCTTCCAGCACTTTCAACGCCGTATCGTTGAGAGGCACGGCGATCGCCCTCCGCGCCTTGGCCTGGTCGGGATGCACCCAGGCTTGCCTCCGTTCTATATCGACCTGATCCCAGCACAGCCCTGTTATGTTGGCCGCGCGGAGCCCGGTCGAAAGCGCGAAGGTCGCCATGTCCCGCAGATACTGAGGTAATTCCCGAAGCAACACCACCGCTTGGTCGCGCGTCAAGAACCGAATACGCAGCGTCGGCTCCTTCAGAAGCCGTACGGCAGGTACGCGGTCCAACCATTCCCAAGCGCGGTGACATCGCCTCAGTGTCGCCCTTAGAAGTGCCAGCGTCCTGTTCACCGTCGCGTTGCTGCCGCCCTCGGCGCGCTTCGCTTCGGTGATCCTGTCGATCAACATCCTGTTGATGTTTGTCAGTTCTGTCCCGGCCAGAAACTTATCGAGCCAACACAGTTTGCTGATGTCCTCGTCGTGAGTGGCCTTGTGGCCCGTCTCCTTGAGCCAGCGGACTACTGCGTCTTCCTAAACGCGTTTCGGCCTATCCCAAGCTTCTGGAGCCGCTTTCAGCTTGTCGTGGAGTTCATTGGCTCGGGCTTTGTTTTCGGTCTCAGTAGGTCGGCGTACTCGTGCGCACGTTGCACTACGTGCGCGACCACGAAGCGGAGGAGCGGCGCGCGAGGGCGCTGAGCGGGCTGATTGACATTGTCGTGCAGAGGGTCGTCGAGGATTTGATCGCGGAGGAGTCCCGCGTCGAAGGCGGGGCGGAAGCTACCGAATCACTCAGCCCCGGATCGTGATCTCAATAGCGTCGGGTTTCACGCCGAATGTGACGGCGAGGCGTTTTTTCGCCTCCGCGATCGTCAGCAGTGGCTCCGCCTCGCTCCGCGTCGGTTCGCGAGAGCGCGGTGGCGGCTCAGGGCCGCGCACCGCTTCCACCGGTCGCCACTCAAGGCCCTGAAGGTTAATCCGCAGCTCGTTGAGCGAGGTGTACCGCACTGGGTTGCGCCCGTGGTCCCAGGCATCAGGGACGTTAATGCGTGCGTACTCGCTGATGGCGATCTGCCACCGTCCGCCGTCGTCGGGGTCCGTCGGTCGACGGATCTCGGAGATTCGACCGATTAAGAACCCTGAGCCGTGCGGCTCGGTCGCGTCCGAGTAGTCGTGTTTGTTGTGCTGGTTCTGCGTGCACACCAAGTACATGCACTGCCGCGCACGGACCGGGTCCAGAACCCAGGACTGAGAGCCGCCATCGGCCACTATCCGAGCGGGACTCTTGGCGGTGAATACGACGATAGTGTCTTCGATGTTGCTCATGAGCGTTCTCCTCGCGCGTGATAGGGAAGGAGAGTCTGGCCCGAAAAAGTATTAATGTCAATACAATGACGTTAATATAAACTATGTCGAAACTATTTAGAAATTATGTTTAAACGCTTAGGATGTGTCGACGGCATACGCTTGCGGTCGCATATCCGACCCAGAAACTCATCCTCAGTGAGGGCACCCGATTAATGGCGCCCCACGGACAGGTAGTCGACAACCGCCCGCCGGGTTACTTCGGTGATCGTTTCTTCTGGGTGGTCATTTCCGTGCCCAGGTTGGCTAGCCAAGAGCAAAGCATCAGGCGTCAGTCAATGTCCGGTACCAACGGCCAGCCAGGGCGGTTTGCCTTTACCCAGTTCTTCAACTTCCTCCTCGCTGAATCACCCGCCGTGTCGATCTTCAACAAGGTACACACGGCCTTCCATGTTGTTAGACCTTTGCGGTTCTTCAGTTCAGGAACAGACTCCACCCATTCAGATACGCTGGGCGTTGGCGCCTTCTTGAGCAAGCTTGGCGCATTTGCCATGGCGTCCTCGACCAACTTGTCGAGAGCATCGTCACCGTTTTCGGTCGCTTTAGGGAGGACATGTGCGCGCATAACCCGCCATAGAGCATCGTTGAATGATAGATGCTCAAATGGTTTCGCCCTGGCTAGACGCTCCACCAAGGCAGCGAGTTCATCATCAACGGGGAACTGTTGCATCTGACTCTCCATCGTTCGATCTTACTACGGTTACACTAGTGTATACTAGTGACGCTCAGGAATACTAGTGTCGATCACCTTCCAGCAGGTGACCCGACGCAGAGGTCGTAGCGCTCCACCTTCGCGTGACGAAGGTATGCTCCGCCACGGCTTATTGCACCGGGCGATAGGGTGACCGTCAGGCGAGTGAAATTGTTGTACGGCGGGAATGTCCGCGAGAACGACGAGGCCCGGAAAGAGGAAGGCGTGCAGCTTATCGGCATCGACTGCGCCACCGAGGACAAAAGGACCGGGGTGGCTTTGGCAGACTTCAACCAGTCAATGACGCTCGTCGTCAAGGCCGCAAAGGTTTGCAGCCGAGAGGAATCGGCTCTCGCTGTGGTTCGTAGTTGGCTAGACTCAGGGACTGGCGACACCCTGATCGCGCTCGACGCGCCGCTAGGCTGGCCGCGCGCTTTGTCGGCCGGCCTTGCGGGTCACCGCGCTTGGCGTGCCTGTGCCGGGTAATCGCAAGGATCTGTTCTGGCGGGATACCGATTGGGTGGTCAAACAGCGTCTCGGTGTCCGGCCGCTGTCGGTCGGCGCCGATCTTATAGCGCACACGGCGCACGTGGCGCTTGAGATGCTCGGCCTTCTCGGCCTCCAAATGGGTTCACCTGTACCGCTTGCATGGACGCCTCCGGACAGCGGCACTTGGGCTATCGAGGTCTATCCTGCGGCAACATGCAGGGCCATCGGCGCAGCCTATCCGGGGTACAAAAAAGACCGGGAACTTCGCGCGAGAGTGGTCGAGAAGATTAAGCACGAAGACATGGACCTGCAGGCTTGCGCCAACGCGATCCTCACCAGCGAACACGCGCTGGATGCCGTGGTATGCCTGCTGGCCGCCCGAGATTTTCTACTGCGCCGCTGTGTCGAGCCCACGAACCTTGACCTTGCGAAACAGGAGGGTTGGATATGGTTTCGGGAGACCGACGTCACATGACAGAATTCGTTTTTTGCAGTGGGTGCGTCCATGACTGCCGATTGCATGAAGCTCCTCCATCACCATCAGCGGCGTGGAGTGGGTTTGACGTTTCCCTTCCTACTCGGTGCGCTCCGTAACCCGGCAGGCATGCCTTTCGAGAGCGAAGAAGAGGCATGCGCTGCGCTGGTTGCCCACCTGGAACAGATGCGCGATTCCTCTACGGAATCCGACTATGTCCACATCCACGCGTGCGGCGACATAGAGCAGCCCGTCGCCTCTGCAACTAAGCGGCACTATCACCCGAACTACACCAGTTGGGGCATCTCGAAGCCCCAGAAGATTGATATAGACATCGATCCACCCTACGGCGAAGGACCCTCGACAGACATAGTCGTCGCTGCGCGGCGACTGTGGCCCGTCGTCGCGGTGCCTGTTATGGCTGGTCGGTTCTCTTTCTCCCGGTCATCGAAATGCTATGGCCCCTTCAATGACGCTGACAGGCGGTTTATTGCCGAGGCGTTGGCATACGATGAAGAAGACCAACTCTGACGCGTTAATCCGCAACGCGGCCTGACGAATTAACGCAAAACTGCCTAACAGACTTTCTGGAACATCTATCTTACCCTTTCGATGCCTGATCAGGGAGAGAAAGATGGTCGA
This sequence comes from Steroidobacteraceae bacterium, assembly GCA_036834945.1. Classification (GTDB taxonomy): domain Bacteria; phylum Pseudomonadota; class Gammaproteobacteria; order Steroidobacterales; family Steroidobacteraceae; genus 13-2-20CM-66-19. The sequence goes on along the minus strand of DAITMW010000219.1, from coordinate 8,984 downwards.
GATCGAGCGGGTCACTATGAACGTAGTCGGAAGCAGCCAATTCGTCGAGTGTCGAAACCTGGCCATGCACCGTGAATCTGCCGTTAGCAGGCAACAGCTTCAGCCAGGCGTCGAGGAAATTTTGCCAAGCTGTGCCCTCAAAACTGGAGTCATCATCATGACGAATGAAGAAGAAGATGACGGTGACGGCGCCACCCTCCCATGAAGGATTTGCCTGAATTCGAATCTCTCGTAAAGCGCGGAGTGCCCGACCCTCAGGAGAATCTCTGTCGTGTTTGTCAACAAGGCGACCATGCAGCTTTCTCGCCCAGAGATTGAAATCGTCGGGAAATGCGAATCTAGCGCGCTTGCGTGCGAGGGCCTGTGCGAAAGCCCGCACTTCTGGATCAGAGTCACACCCCGGGACCCTACTCCAACACAGCACCATCGCCTTTTCGACCGTCATTGTGCGATCCAGGTCGGCAACCAACTGTCGGCTCGCGAGTCGCGGGAGAAACGCAAGCGCTGGCCGTCGGCCGCGCTCGATCTGTTGCAGGACTTCATCACTGACCCGCACGAGAGGGCAGACCTCCAAGTAGGGCCGTTCCTGGCATGCTCTGACAATGTCGCAAGTCTGGGAGACCACCACGAGGCCATTGACCTGCTGCTCGGCCAACTCCGCGCCCTCTCGGGCTGCAGCGGAACCAGGAGAGGTTAGAGCGAGAGACGGGTTGATTCGGTGGACGAACCATTGCGGCTCAAGAGTACAATCGCCCTGCCGCCAAGCCTGAAGCGCGCGGTTGATAACGGCTTCCTGGGAATCAACACTTCCCTCAGGAGCCACTCTCCGTCCTCACGCTTCTGCCCGCTCGAACTGGGCCGGCGTCCTCGTGCACGCGATCTTGGAGCGCACCCACCAGCTCTTCCGGCGGGCGAGGCAGGCGCGCCGATTTTGCAGACGGCGAGAGTGCGGTCGCCATGCTTGCCGCTCGTTGACGGCCGTGTCCGAGCGCCGAAATCACGACATCGTAATTTCCAGCGGCGAACTGATCCAGCAACGTTGCGCCATCGTCTCTCGTTGCCAGTAGGGCGGCTCGGTTCTCCGTTATAGAACCGCGATCGATGAGCCGAACGGTGTCGAGCACGCGCTCCAAGTGCGCGCTATTCTCGGCGGTCATCTTGCTACCACTTGCCCAGAAGTGCACGGACCGGCGGCTCACGTTAAACAGGCGAGCTAGCTGTTCCCACGTAAATCCTGTCAAGCGACGAAGCTCCGCTATCGCAGCGGGAGCCGGCTCGCGCATTTCGACGGAAAAGCCGGAGTTTGTTTGCTGCTGAGGGCGCGGAGCCTGAAAGGCGACAATGGCGGGCAGCGCCTGCGTCGAGGTTCCAATGCCGACCACGATGACACCGACGATTAACGGCTCACGCAATTGGCGCGCGAAAAATGTACCGGCTGCAGAAGTGGATTCCTTTGATGTCAGGGTCATAACTTGCCTCCATACCGCCGCAAGAAATCGTCGGTCACGGCCCATCGGAAGAAGGTGTAGATGCGCTCAGCGAATCGTGCAGCATCCTGAACGGCGCGCTCGACGGAAAATGATACGGGCGCCGAGCTGAACATATCCAAATCCAAGATCCAACTAGGCTGGCCAGTTGGTTCTATCGCAGCCGGATCTACCGTGGCGCCCGGAGGCAAACTGCCCCATCTCGTAATCATCGCGGCACCGTCGAGCGAGAACATGGATTCGCAGATCGTGTGAGAAGCATCAGAGGCAAGAGGGGTGCCGAGAATGCCTCTGACTTCGGGATTCAGGAGAACGACGATGTCCTCCATCGCGTCGCCGACAATGCGGTCTATGTAGCGCACCCCAACCCTATCGACCAGCTTTGGATTTACGTGCGTCGCTAAGGCCGAAACGGCGTCACAAAACCGCGCAAGAAAGTCGGACCGGCTAGAGTAGGCCACGGTCTCGAGCGCGAGAAACTCTGGCGCGAGTGAAACCCGCCAGGAATTCATTTCGTCGGAGAAGCGCCAAACGGTCTGCGGCGCCTGTGGAGTCAGTCCGGCCGGGCTTACCAGCACCCCATGCATGTGATCTTGGCGCAATATTGGGTACTGGCCTCGAATCGTTTCCTGAAACGGCGCGACGAAGTCGCGCTGTTCAATGGCCACCACGAGCGGAAAGCGCACCTGAGCGATGACCCGTACAAGGGGCGCATTGGATAGCGGTACCTCCAGGGGAGGCGCCATTCGAAGGGGGTTTTCCGGCGTGGGCATGCGTGGAAGTTTAGCCGCCCATCCGGCTTGTGTGAAGTAGACTGTGAAGTAACATAAATACCCCCATCATAGCTTGCCCGACGGAAGCGAGTCGCCGCTAGGGAAGCCGCGTCGAATTCACATTTGGCGTGCCTAAGTGTGCCTTGATGAGGCTGGAACGCGGTGCAGAAAGCGCCGCAAGTGACTGATTGTTAAGGAAATTAGTGATCGCTCGACGGACTGAAAATCCGCGTGTCGGTGGTTCGATTCCGCCCCTGGCCACCATAAATCAGCAGAAATTCAATAGATTGGAAGCGGTCCGCCGAGACGCTCCGAAATCCTAGCTACCAACTCCAGCTACCAGAACTCATTTTCTTGGTTCTCCAGCTCGCGCGGGCTGTCGTTTTTTCTCGAGGCGGTGGAGTTCGCCGCTGGCGACGCCAAGGAGTGCCGCAACGAGCTCGCACCGAGATGCCCCGGCGCAAGCGGCATCAATCAGAGACGTTGCGTGTCAGCGTGGTGGCGTACTTGCGCGAAACTGACTCCTACGAAGAGGCGTACCTACGGGCTGGGATCTGCCGAGCCCGCCGCGATCCGATCGGCTGGGAGAATGTCGATCGCTCAGTGGATCGCATCATCGCCACGCTGGCGCAGGCAAACAGCGAAGCGAGAAGTAATTTGCATGAAAGCCCGGGATCGGTGGCCCGCGCCATGCTTGCGTCACGAGCCGCGTCGCGCGCCTGATGAGTAGTTTGTAAAATGACTTTGAACACTTCTCCGGATAGCCCATGAAGACAGCAGTTCGCCAGGAGCGGGCTGGTGCATCTCGGCGATCCGTTCAGGCGGGACGACCTCTGCGCCGCGTGTGCGTATTCTCCAAATCTCGTCCTCATCTTGCAGACACAGTATCGACGGGGTGCTTCGTTGGTCAGTAGCAGGCGCTTTCCGCCAGAGCCCATGTAGCCGCCCGCGTTCTGTCCATAAACAAAATCTGTATCTCACGCAGCTGCGCGATGATGATAGTTGAGCATGCTCCCTGGACGTTGTCGCCGAAGTAGCGACTGAGATGTAGCACTCGGACTTCATCGAGCCCACCAGGCGTTCGGCGAACGCATTCAGAGATCTGGGCGACAGACGAATAACTTGGCATTCTCAAACAGCCACAAACTCGTGCCATTCGGTAATGAGACCGCCGTTACTGGGGTGGGCGCGGATGGCCTGCTTACCGGGCGAGTTCGCGGGCTTCTGGTAGCGACTGGCGCACGTTTCAGGACGTGGACGAGGAGCGCCTGACGGCGGCCTCGGTGAGCTGGATGATTTGTTGGCACCGTACGCGCGCGGGGTCATGTAGCCCGGATAGGGATGAATACCGCACGCCCCGATTCTCGTGCGCGGATGCCTTGACGAAGACCGACCCGCGAGACAACATTAACACCAACCGCAGCGACAGTCCCGCCTTTTGCAGGAGGCACTCTGTTCCAACAGGCGGCGCCGCTCCCAGGGAACCACAATTGTGCATTCAGCTCATACGTCGCACTACAAAATCTCCAACCAGCCGTTTACCGAACAGGAACAAGACAACGCGTGGGTAACGCTGTTTGGCCGATCCGTGAAGGGCATCGAAGTCATCCCCCATCGGGACCGGTTCTCAATGACGGCGAACGCAATCGTGCTGCCCGGTGCAGCGGTCATGAACGTCAGGCATTCACCGAGCTCGATAGAACGCACCAGCCCGGAAGTCGCCAGGAACTGGTACCCCCTGGTGCTATCGATCGTTCATACCGAGAGAGTTGTCCGCACGTCCGGCAAGGATTTCGCTCTGCAGCCCGGCGATGCGTTGTTGATGCCCACTGACATCCGCTGCACGATGTGGTCGGCGGCGCCGGCCGTCTGCACGGTGATCACGATGGAGCGCGAATCCCTGCTCCCCATGCTCGCGAAGGGCGAACGGAAATCGCCAACTGTGATTCGCAGGGATCACGAGGCGCTACGACTGCTACGCGGCTATTTGAACAATCTCATGAGCGATCCTGTCAGCTCGATCGAGCTGCGCAAAGCAGCCACCAACCACGTCCTTGATCTCCTGGCACTGGGCTTGGGAGCTACGCGCTCTGCCGCCGAAGAGGCATCGGCCCGTGGATTGGCGGCCGCCCGCTTACGCGCCGTCAAAGATTATGCAATCGCCCATGCCCGTCGTCCCGACTTGTCTCTGAGCGAAATTGCCGCCAGTCAGCGCGTCAGTGCACGCTACCTACGCCTGCTGTTTGAGCGGGAGGGAACGACTTTTTCCCGTTTCATCCGCGAATACAGACTCGATTGCGCGCAGCAGATGCTGCGCAGTCCGCGCTTTGCGGTGCGCCCCATCAGCACCATTGCGTTTGAGGTTGGTTTCAGCGATCTGTCACATTTCAATCACGCATTCCGTGCACGCTTCGGATCGACACCCGGCGATATTCGCGAGGCGGCGCGGCTCCGGAATGAAGACGGCGCCTGTTAATAGGCAATGGCGGTCACATAACCCCAGTCGTTTTTGTTCCAGTTCGCGCTGTTGGTTATCCCGCAAAGGCCCACTGTGTAGGTGCCCGCTCCCGGATTGTTGAGTACGGCAGAGAGCGCCATGGGGACATTGGTGTTTTGGGGAACTGCGATGCCGAACATGCCGGCGCCGACCGTGCCCGGTGTACAAATATAGAGATTCAAGCCGCTGGCCCCGCCGGCTGACGCAGAGCCGAGGTTGACGCTGGCGTTGATCAATATGCTTTGCCCGGCCTTGATGATGATCTGAGCTTTAGGACCGATGTCGGTAAAGATATTGGTCGGCAAAACGCCCGCCACCGTCCCTTCCGCGAACACCATGTTGCTGGTCGGCGCAGGTCCTTGTGGGCCGGTCGGCCCCTGAGGACCCTGCGGTCCTTGCGGGCCTTGCGGTCCCGCCGGCCCTGCCGGCCCCTGAGGTCCTTGCAGGCCTGCCGAACCCGGGGACCCTTGGGGGCCTACCGCGCCTACTGCGCCTGCTGGGCCCTGAGCCCCCGGTGCGCCTGTTGCGCCCTGAGACCCTTGTGCGCCTAGCTCGCCTTGAGGCCCCGGCGGTCCCGCGGGACCTTCAGGACCCTGCGAGCCGTCGTCCCCACACCCAACCGACGCCAGAAGCGGGATGCTCAGAACCAACGCATAAAGCGGCGTCGATATCGACTTCCTCATGTTTTATTCCTACAACTTGAACATCGCGCCGTTGGCGGTGGAGAGATCGCTGAGCGTCATTCCAGAGAAACTGCCGTCGGCAGCCTCAACCAGGCTGCCATATGGGTTGGCAGCGTCACTCGAAGTTACCCCAGAGTTGTGCAGGACGGTCTCCACACCGCCGCAAGCGATCAACAGTATCGATACGCCGAGATTCAGCACTCCCGCAATGGCTGGCAGTGTGCTTTTGTAAGGACGATTCGTACCGGGTTCCAAGAGGCGCTCCTGAGCAGTTACATGCGTTACTGTTCGACCAATCACGCAATGTCGCCGTGATGCTCACGACGAGCTCAGCGCCGGAATTGACGTGATTTTCAAGCCAGCGCGCAAAAGCGCAGTCATTGCAGAAGACAACACGACACTCGCGCCGCGGGGCTTTGGCCTATGGAATTGATCATCAACGGTCACCGACCGAACTGCTTGGGCGAGACGGACATCGGAATTGTTCAGGAAGGAACTCCTCCAATGTATGCGGAATGGGTCTCGCGGCGCCGGTGCCGCTGGTCGTGTGCGATGGGCGCCGGGTTGGCTCCGTAGCCCAACCGACAGAAAGCCTCGTGTAATCAAGTAGCTCGGCGATACTCAACCCTGAGGATCCAACAGTGCACCACGCTGTGTCCTTGGAGTGTACGTGGGCGCCCGCCGCCGAATGACACGTGAGCCCGACCTGCCAAATGTTGTCAGGCCACGGGATACCCAATACCCTTGCGCGCCCAACAAACCAGAACCAACAAAAGGACAACATGAAGAGACTTCCAGTGCCGGCGTTCGCTCGATTCACGCTGGCGACCGTAGCCGCCCTCGACCTCGTTGCATGTCACCATGGGCACAACCCGGACCCGACGGGTCCAGCACAGACCTACACACTGAGCGGTACGGTCAGCGGACTGACGAGCGGCGGATTGGCACTGAACGTGAATGGGTCGACGGTACAGGTCGCGAATTCCGCAACCACCGTCTCGCTGGCTGCCGGACTGAGCTCAGGGACGACCTATACGGTCGCCGTAGCAACCCAACCGACAGGTCAGACCTGCTCGGTGGCCAATGGAAAGGGCACGATAGGTTCGGCCAACGTAGCCAACGTGGTGGTGACCTGTTCGAATCAGGCATACAGCCTGGGCGGCACGGTCTCAGGGTTGAACGGCTCTGGACTGGTGCTGGTGAATGGACAGGACACGGTGACAGTCTCCTCAGGGGCCGACAACTTCACATTTCCCACTGCCGTGGCCTTCGGCAGCAGCTACTCCGTGACGGTGCAGACCCAACCTGGGGGACTGGCCTGCTCGGTGAGCAATGGCACCGGCACGATGCCGGCTGCCGCGGTCATCAGTGTGGCGGTGAGCTGCTCTGATCAGCCCTTCACTGTAGGCGGAACGATTGCCGGGCTCGGCGCGAACACCGGGCTCGTTCTGTCAAACGGCACTGATCAGCTGACAGTTGCGGCGAATGCCACTACTTTCCTCATGCCCACGGGGGTATCGTTTGGCTCGAATTATGCTGTGGCCGTACAGAGTAGTCCGCCGGGACTGACCTGCTCGGTGAGCAATGGGTCGGGCACCATGGGGACGCTCAACATCACCAATGTGTCGGTGACCTGTTCCGACCAATCCTTCGGCCTGGGCGGTACGGTTTCCGGCCTGTCGGCCAATGGCCTGGTCCTGGCCAACAATGGGGGCGACACCTTGCCGGTCTCCGCGGGGGCGACGAGCTTCATCCTGCATACGGATGTGCCTTACACCAGCACCTACTCGGTGACGGTCCAAACCCAACCGACGAATGAGACCTGCACGGTATCCAATGCAACGGGCACGATGCCGGCTCATGCGATCAACAACGTTGCGGTGAGCTGTTCGGTGAACACCTATACCGTCGGTGGCTCGATCTCGGGGCTGGGAGCGCATACGGGACTGATGTTACTCAACAATGGCACCGATGCGACCACCATTGCAGCCAACGCCACCACTTTCACGATGAACACCGGCCTGGCCAACGGGGCGGCCTATGCGATCATGGTAAAGAGCAGCCCCGATGGGATTCGCTGCGCGGTGACCAGTGGCACGGGCACGATCAGTGGTACCGATGTCACCAACATCAACGTGAGTTGCAGCGCCCTTACGGAGAGCGTCGCGCATTCTTTCGATGCATCGGAGGGCGCTCACGCGTATGGAAGCCTCATCGAGGCGAGCGATGGCAACTTCTACGGCTTGACCTTCGATGGCGGGGCGAACAACGAGGGCACGCTGTTCCGGTACAATCCGGCGACACAGAGCGCGACAGTGTTGCATTCGTTCGCGGGCGGCACGGACGGGGCTTACGCATACGGCAGCCTGATCCAGGCCGCAGATGGCAGTCTTTACGGCTTGACGTACGGCGGTGGGACCCACAACGCCGGCACGCTGTTCAAGTATGACCTGACGACCAATATCGAGACGGTGCTGCATTCCTTCGCCGGTGGCTCATCGGACGGCTCAAACCCCTACGGCAGCTTGCTCCAGGCCAGCGACGGCAAGCTCTACGGTTTGACCCTCAGCGGCGGATCCAGCGGCGGTTATGGCACGCTGTTCGAGTACGACCCGACGTCCAACATCTATATCGTGCGGCATTCGTTCGGAGGCCAATCTGGATCGGACGGAGCCTACCCGTACTACGGCAGCCTGATCCAGGCGATCGATGGCAACCTCTACGGTCTGACCGCCAACGGCGGCGTGGGAAACGACATTGGTACGATTTTCGAATTCAACACAACCACGCATGCTGTGGCCGTGCTGTATTCCTTCATGGGTGGATCTGACGGCGCGAACCCAATGGGCAGCCTGATCCAGGCAAGCGACGGCAACTTCTACGGACTGACCCACGGTGGCGGAGCGCAGAACCTCGGCACGCTGTTCGAGTACAACCCGACGACGCACACGGAGACGGTGCTGCATTCCTTCGCAGGCACCACGTCGGACGGATCTTCTCCGTACGGCGCGCTGATCCAGGCCAGCGATGGCAACTTCTACGGCTTGACCAGCAGCGGCGGTGCGCATGCCACCAGTGGCACTGCGTTCGAGTACAACCCGACGACACAAACCGAGACGGTGCTTTCTTCCTTCGGCGGTGCATCCGGAGATGGGACGAGCCCGCGAGGCAGCTTGCTCCAGGCCAGCGATGGCAACTTCTACGGTTTGACGCAGAGCGGCGGCGCGATTGGTCGCGGCACGGTGTTCGTGCTGCACTGATAAGCGAGACTCTGGGACGCGCGCGGCGCCGTGCCGCGCGCGTCCGTGAGGGCAGCAGACCTGATCGGCGCCGTCTGCGACCCGACGCCCGCCAGCCGCCGCGCGATCCGGCTGTGGCATCCTTGCGTCGATGATTACATTTCGAACCCGCGAGCTACGGTGGTGGCTCGGAGGAGCTATAGCCACGGCGCTGGTCGTAAGCCTGGCCGCGGTGTTGCTGAGACCCATGATTGAGCACGCGGTGCGTGCGCGGATCGAGTCCGCGGCCGTGCGCCATGGCGTGG
>DAITMW010000218.1:0-13124 GCA_036834945.1 Steroidobacteraceae bacterium | reverse complement strand
TGCCGCTCATCATCCCGATGCAGGTACCGAAGCCTGGAAGTAGGCGATGTGTCCGACCAGCAAGTGCCGGGCCTCGAGACGTCGCGGATCCAGGAGGCCCGCCCGGCGCATCAGGCCGAGGATACGCTCGTCGGTGTTGTCTTTCAGCCGATGTCCGGAATGCAGCCAGGTCGAGAGCCGTCCGGACGTGTGGGATTCGGGCGTCGAGAAGTCGACCAGGTGAAAGCGCCCGGTGGGTTTGAGCACCCGGCGCACCTCGCGAAGCGCCGATTCCCGCTCGGCAGCCGGCAGATGGTGGAACATGAAACAGGAGAATACCCGATCGAAGGAGCGGTCGGGATACGGCAGCTCGTCGGCGAAGCCCTGGTCGAGTTGAATCGACACTCCGCCCCGCTGGCTTTTGCGGCTCGCGCGTGCGAGGGCCTTCGGGTCGGGGTCGAGGCCTACGACCTCCACGTCGGGATATAGCGTTTTGAGGTGCGAAACGAACGTGCCGGTGCCGCAACCGATGTCCAGGACACGGTGACCGGGTTGCAGATCCGCATGATCGAGCAGCGTCGTTCGGGCCGAGTCAGCGCCCAGAAGCTTGACCATCGGGTCGTAGAAAGCCAGCCAGCGGTCGTGACCCGCCGCGGGAAGATAGCTTCTGTCGGGGTGAGCCATGGGCTCCTCCTCACTGGTGTGCCGTGGGGATCCCACTCTAAACCCTGGATCAGGGTCCAGAGTCAATCGTGTGCTTTGCGTTCACGGCGGTAGGGAATGTAGACCGTCGGGTCCGGCCCGGGGAGGCGGGGAAAGTCGATACTGACGTAGACCGAACTGTTGATCTGCGCCGTGGCCCACGGGATGGCGTGCTGGATGCTCAGACGGCCGTGTTGCTGTATGAGTGCCAGGGCGCGATCGGCAATCGCCTCGTTGATGGCGAGGCGCTCGAACCCGCGGAGAAACTCCCGTGTCTGCGGCTCGAGGCGTGGGGGAGCTTCCGTCATGACTTCAACCCAGGTCCCCACCGTGATTGACCGATCGGGAAATTGGGAAAAAGCATCCAGGGCACGCCGGACTCCCCGCAGGTAGTCGATGACCAGGGCCGTATCGAACACGGCCGTCATGACTTCGTGGCCTTGTTTTCGGCCGGCGTGCGCGACCACAAGCCGAAGCCTTCCTGGTCCAGGCCATACTTGACGTTCAGGAAAGCATGCACCGCGCGACGAACGCCCTCCGCACGGGAAATGCCCAACGCCTTGCAGCGTGCGTCGAGCTGTCGCATCTCGCCGGTCGGGATATCGATAATGGTACGGGGCATGAGAGGACCTCCGGAAAGTTCAGGCAGCGGTTTTCTTCTCGGTCGTAACGGGCCTGATGAAATCCCGCTCACGGAATTTGGCTTCGAGAAATTGTCCATTGGCGAGCAGCGCGTCGGCGTCGCCGCGCGCGACGTTCGCGACGACCTCTTTCATCTGGTCATCGAGCACGGTGAGCTGGTCCATCAAAAGATCACGCGCGGTTTTGCCATCCTTCAACACATGGTTGACCCGGAACATCGGAGGCAACGCGATGTAGTTAGCCAGTGTCTCGGGGAGATAGCGGGCGATCGTCTCCCTTACGGTGTAGAGGTTCTCATCGAACGCGCGCGTATCGGTAAGTCGCGGCAGAACTTCCTCTATCGAATGCCCGATGCTGTCGAGACGAGAGGCCATGGTGGGTGGGAGCTGCGAGCGCGCTTCCTTCACCAGTCGATTATAGCGATCGAGCAGCGCGTCGAACGACAGGGACTGCGTCAATCCTGGGTCGAGAATCTGCGGCGCGGGTGTCGCGAAGTAGCCGGCGGCGTAAAGCGCGGCGGTAATCAGCAGCCAGCCTTCCCGGATGACACCCAGGAATAACAGCGCGGGGCCCAGAAGGGCCGCGGCGCAGGCAACGATGTGACGTGTGCTGTACAGATACAGCAGAACGCGCGTACTCAGCGGCAGATCGCTCATCTACGGCTCACTGATAGCTCCGGATCTCCCTAAAAACGTTTCTGAGATCGGTGCGGCGTCCATCGAATGACCGCCCGCCCGTGAGGTGCGCGATGTCCTCCAGCTCGCCCGAGCTGGCTTCGCCGAACAGGATGGGGAAAGTCCGGATGGGATCGGCGCCCCCGGAGCTGCGACCCGACCAGCGCCGCCGGAATTCGTCGTACGGGAGGCCGAGGTTGCTCTGCCCATCGGTCAGCAGAACGACCGTCACCAGTCGCCCCGGATAACGCGACAGTTCCTGGTAGGCCAGATCATAGGCGAGATCGAGCGTCGAATAGATTGCGGTCCCGCCGCCGGCCTGGAGATTCTCGACAAAGGCGCGTAGCTCCCCTTCCGTTTGCGCTTTCGTGGCCTCGTTCTCGAAGTTGAAACGCATGGCCTTCCACGGCGAGCTCGCAAACGGAATCAACATCACGTGCTCACGGTTCTGGAAGCGAGCATAGCGCGCTACGGAGCCCTGAGCATCCACTCCGGTCAGCAACTCCAGGGAGCGCTTCAGTGCTGCAATGCGCGGACCTCGCATCGAGCCGCTCACGTCCAGGAGATAGATGGAGGTGGCGGGCCGGCGCAACTCGGCTTGATAGGCAGCAAGGGCCGCGTCGATGACCTCCAGGTTGTTGGGGAAAGAGAGTTCCACCACGACGCTGTCAGAGAGTCGCGGCGAGCGCCTGGCGGTCGGATCGGACGGCCGCAGATAAGCCCGTTCCAGGGCGTTGGACTGGAAGCTCGGGCTCTTGAGCGCGGCGACCAGGCGGTCGTAAGCCGCCCTCTTACCTGCATCCAGCAGCATCAGGGGATAGTCAGCCGAAATCACCCCGTCGCGCGGGTAGATCAGGGTCAGCTTTTCCCGCAGTCCGGAGTGCTCGTTCAGACGCAGCAACACCGCCTCGTAGTTCACGAGTCCATCCAGCCGGTCCTGATCCTGGACGTAGGCATCCGCCAGCCAGCCGGAGCTCCCCGCCGTGAGCTTCTGGCCACTGAGAAAATCCTTCAAGGCCGCCCTGTCGACTTCGGAAGCCGCCAGATCCTCCGTCTTCTTCGCGCTCGAAGCGGCCACTGCGAACAAGGCACTCATCCCGGTGTTCGAGCTCGTCGGATTCGTCATCCCGTAGGCGAATTTTCCGTCCTTGACCGCCTGTGTCACGTCACTCCAGCTCGGCGGTGTCCGATCCCAACCGAGTGCGCGCGCCTTCGACTCCTTCACTCCGAGGGCGACCCGCGAATAGAACAGCTTCTCCTTGGCGACGGCCTTGCGCCCGAGGGCCAACGAGGGATACGCGCCGTTCGGCGGCAGGATCGCATCGACGGCATCGCCCTGGTTCACCCGATCGACCATCTCGAGCGTGCCCGCATACGCCAATCCAACAGTCACGCCAGCGGAGCGCGCTGCGTTCAGGATGTCCGGCTCGAGCTCCTTGAGCTCGGAGCCGGCCAGGATCCGCAGCTGCGCTGTCTGAACTGGAGGAGTCGCGGCAGGCGTGGTGCTCGCGGAAGTCGCCGGCGAGCCGCCGGAACCTCCGGAGCAGCCGTAGAGGAGCACGGCCGCCGCAAGGAATGCGAGCACTCTCATGGCATCACAAGCGAACATCACCCGAGCTGGCATCGACCGTCAGCGCCGCGGCGGACTCGCGTTGCCGCACTCGGTCCAGGTAGGTCCGTGCCTTGGTGACTTCGCTCGACAGCGAGTCCACCGTCTTCTGCATGGACTCCAGCGAACGCGACTTGAAGTCCGCGATGGCATCCATGGTCTGGTACACGTTCTCGAAAGCCTTGCGCAGCTTGTCGACCTCGATGGTGCTGGAAGCGGCCTGCTGATGGATCTCACCCGTCTGCTTCTTGAGCATCTCGCTGGTGGTCTCGATCATGTTGCCCGTCGTAGCATTCAGGGCCGAGATCTGGTCGAGGACCAGTTTCTGATTGACCAGCGCCTGGGCGACCATCACGGCGGTACGTAGCGCGGCTACCGTCGTCGTCGTGGCCCGATCCACACCCTTGATCAGCTCGAAATTGTTCTTGCGCAGCAGATCGAGCGCCAGGTAACCCTGGATGTTGACCGCCATCTGGGTCAGGAGATCGGTCACCTTCTGCCGCGTGTAGAACAGCAACTCCTCGCGCACGACCCGAGCCCTCTGCGCGTCGGTCGTATCGAGGGCCCGCGCCTTCGCATCGAGCGCCGCATCCAACTTCTTGCCGAGATAGATGTACTTCTCGAGGCGCTCCATCAGAGCCCACAGATTCACCTTCTCCTGCTCGATGGCGGCGTTGTCGCGCAACAGCTCGTCCTTGCCCCGCTTCAGGGTCTCGACGATGGCGTTCAAATGGCTCTGCGACGAGCGGTACTGGTCGAAGTACTCGTTGATGCGGTTGCCGAACGGGATGAGGCCGAGAATCTTGCGCGGCGCGAACAGATCGCCCTGGCTGGAGGGATCGAGCTTCTCCACCGTCGTGCGCAGGTCCACCAGCGCACGCGAGATATCGGAACCCGAATCGAACAGTCCGTTCTTCAGCGTTTTGACCGGACGATCCAACAGCCGGTTCGACACGCCGGCGGATTGCTCGACGTCCTTGTTGCCCATGGAGTGAATCCGGTCCAGGCAGTCCTTGAACTTCGGATCCTGCTCGTCGAGGCCGGTCATGGCGTCGATGAACCCACGCACCTGGGCGTCGAGCTCGGCGACGTCCTCAGGTTTCAGCTTCACCCGGCCGCTCGCGGACTCGGGCGTGACCGCCTGGACAGGTTGCGGCGGAGTGAGTTCCAGGTCCGCGGGAGGTGTGAGCGTGTCGGTGGTGGACATCTGATGCTCCTCAAGGAAACTTCTGCTCGATGCTGGAAATCATTTTTTCCAGCCACTCGTTGCTCGGCGGGTCGACGACGTCCACCACGGTCGGTGGCGTATGAATACCGTGCTTTTCCCAAACCTCGGGGCCCTTCGTGCTGCCGCCCGTGCGGAACCCATACTCGTGGGCCAGCTCTTGCAGCTCGGGATCGCGCTCGAGCGCCATCCCCAGCCGCCGCCCCTTGTCGTTGAATGGAACGATGACGTGCTTGGAGAACACTGTCGGTGTGGGGTACAGCATGACCATGTCGCCGTGCTGCCGCTCGGGATGAGCGAGCCAGAACGCCACCAGCTGCGCTTCATAGGCCACCAGCAAGGGCGTTTTCCCCATGCCGAGCGCCAGGTAGTCCTCGAAAGGCGCCGCGGAGGAGCTCTCCTGGAATCCCTGCCGCAGGAACAGCTCCGTCATCAAGGGCAATACCGAGTCCACCTCCGTCTGGCTCTGCACGACCTGCTGGTTGTTGGCGACATAGCTCGCCAGCGACAGATACATCGCCGCGCTGTTGGAGGTGCGCACGTCCGTCGAATTGACCAGGACCGCCTTGTTGGTCGAGAACGCATCGCTGCCGGGGAGGTCCTTCCAGCGCGTGTGTTGTTGCATGAGCTTCAACAGCGCCGGCAGGTCGGTGATGTAGTAATCGTTGTCACGCTCCGTGACGATGTGGTTCGCCGCCAGGATCTGCGCGATGGGCCGCCAGCTCGCGATCACGATCGGCGTATAAAATGGCGTGAACGTCTCGGAGGCCTTCGCGAGCGATTTCAACTCCGCGGCCGCGGGTGCCCCCGAGGGAAACCCGAAGTCGTCCTGTTGTGGATTGAAGCCGTGCGCTATGGCGCGAGAGCCCGCCTTCTCGACGGTCACCACGAGATGCTGGCGCGCCAGCGCCGCCTGCACTTTCGGATCGGCGAAAAAAGCGTCCTTTTCGGATCCGATGAGACCATGCACCGTGACGGTCTGCGCGGCGTCCAGCCGGCGCTGCTCCGTAGTGTCATGTTCCACGCGTAGCCTGTCATGGGAGTACCAGATACCGCCTCCGACCGAGGCGATCAGTACCAGGGCGACAGTGGGGCCGATCAGTTTGCGTATGTTCACGGCCGCGAGATGATGACGTCATCAGATGACGATATCAAGACAGTCCGACCGCTGGTCGGCCGGGGTGCGGTAAGCCGTTCATTTGCGGGGATAAATGGCGTGCCGCGCCAGCGTTTGCGGCGGTTATCGCGTTCCTAGCGCCATGACGAGCAGAATCGCGCCCGTGCCCAGCAGCGCGATGACCCAGACGAGATCCAGGTTGATCCAGCCACGTCGCAGGAATGCGAGCCCGAGCCACTCATAGACGACGATTCCAACACTGCCCGCCACCGACAACATGGCCAGGGTGTGAATGCCAACAGCGGCAACCGCGGTTGTGGCGGTACCTTCGACGCCGCTCATGCCGTGCATGTGCACGGAGGGCATCCCCAACAGCACCGGCAGCAGCATCAGTCCGGCGCCGTGAGCGGTCGCCATCAGGAAGGACCACAACACCAGTTGAGCGGAGCTGACCTGCATGCCGAAGCGCCCCCGATGACGCGCCACCAGCCTGTACACGCCAAACCCGATCAACACCGTCGCACAGGCGAGCTCCAGGGCACGCAGGTCGATGACGGCACGCAGTGCGCTGACGATGAGCACGACCAGGCTGATCGATAGAGCATGGCCGAGAGCAATGGGTAACAAGGCTTGCAGGACGGCGTCGCGCCGCTGGCGTTGCAACCCGAGCGCCACCGCGAACAACCAACCCATCGCAGGGTTCAGGCCGTGAAAGGCGCCCAGTCCCGCGAGCGCGATCCACGGCCAGGTGCCCGTCACGTTGTCAGGAGTAGCAGAACGTGTCCGACGACGAATCCCCGCCCTGCAGGCGGACCTGGTGACTGCGATAGCCCTCTTCCGCGGGGAGGAAGAACTCCGGATCCAGTTTCAGGCCGCCGTTGGGATCGGCGTCGCACTTGACCATCCAACCCTTGATGCCATCCGGATAGAACTGCTCGTCCCACGCACGGTACAGCCCGTTGGTGAAATATACGCGCCGGCCATCCCGGCTGACCTCCACCATCTGCGGACCGCCGTTGAGAGGACCGCTCGCCGGATGAGGCGAGCGCTTGACGATTCCGCCCAACCGTACCGAGCCCGTCTGCCGCGGCTTGTGCGGGTCCGACACGTCGTACTGACGGATCTCACCCGTGCCCCAACAGGAGACGTACAGAAAGCGATCGTCCAGCGAGAGATTGATGTCGGCGATCAGGGGCGGCACGGCCTTGAAGCTCTTCAGCAACGGCGGCAGCTGGTCGGCTTCGGCCGGCTCCGCCGGGATCTCGATGACCTTGCGCGCCGCCCACTGGCTGTTGTCCCGATACCAGAGCCAGACCGAAGACGACAGGTCCTTGAGGCTGATGACCACGCCCGCGAAACCATAGGGCTTGCTCGGGTCACGCGCCTGGCGAAGCTCCAGAACGAGCTGTTGTTCGGCGCCCAGGTCGATCTCCTGCAGGTGTTTGCGCCGGCGCAGATCCCAGACGTGCAGGCGGTGACCGTACTTCGAGCCCAGCAACAGCTCGGGCACCAGACCGTTCTCGATCATGTTGGGAGTGCCCCACTCGCTGGTGATCTGGATGTCGTGGCCCAGGTGCCAGGCGAAGTCGTAGGCGAGCTCCTGCGGGCCGCGGTCCACTTCCCAACGTCCCAACACGTCGAAGGCATCGTGATCCAGCAGAAGCAGGCCACCGGGACCGTTGCCATCGGGGGCCCCGAGGGCACTCATGTAGATGCCTTCCGGTCCACAATGGAGCGTGTGCGGGCGCGAATAACCCGAGCGCCGATGCAGCTCCTCGGGCTCGATGACTTTGACGATCTTCGGACTGCGCGGATCGGGCTTGGTATCGAGGATGTGGATCCGCGACGAGCGCAGGCCGGGAACCACCAGGTAGCGCCGCTCGACGTGGGGATGGGGCGCGTAGGGACAAAGTGCCGAGCTACACGCGTTCCAGCCGAAATGATGCAACTCGTCGCCCACGTTGGGCATCGGCGTACGGCCGATGAGTTTGCCGTAACTCGAGGAGACGGGATCCAGATCGACGACGCCCAGGGCGTCGGGCTCATCACCCGCCGAGCTCAGGATTGCGAGATAGGCCAGTTTCTCCTGCGGGGCCTGCATCGCCAGGCGAGCCGAGGGGTAGAAAGTCGGATCAGGTGTCCAGCCCATGGGACCTCCGCGCAGCTTTCTCGAGGCTTGCGGCGGAGCATACGCCCTTCAGCGCGCGCGGATGACAATTCTGTCATGTTCCTCGTCAGCTTCCAGGTCGAAAGCGCGCTCCAGGCTGCTGACCCACCCGGAGATGTTGTCGCGTTCCACCGTGCCGGTGATGACGATCTCACCCAACCCCTCGCCTTCCAGCACGATCGGCTTGCGCGCGTAGCGATTCACGTCCTCGAGCACATAACGCAGAGGCTCCAGGCGGAAGGCGAGCCGGCCGGTCTGCCAGGCCGTGGCCGCGGCGGGATCCTCCACCTCCGTCGGCTCTTCGATACCGGCGCTCCCGGCGATGGTCTGTTGCCCGGCATCGAGGTGTACCGCTCGTAACTTGGGCCTGAATTCCTGCAGGACCGACACTGGCAAAAAGCGAGCGGTGGGCTCGACCAGCACGCGCCCCTCGGTGACGGAAACAATCGCCCGATCACTGCCGAGCTGGACGTCGAACGCGGTTCCCAATGCAACGATGGTGGCATCCCCAACCCTGACCTTGAAGGGCCTGGCGGGATTCCTCGCGACCCGGAACAGTGCCTCCCCTCTCGTGAGCCGGACGGCGCGTACCCGCGACGACAAGGCGACTTCGATTCGGGTATCGCCACCCAAAGCAACTGTCGAGCCATCACCGAGCGTGATGTTGCGATTCTGGCCGACGGCGGTGCTGAACGTGCTGGCAGGAGCCCGTTGCCAGAACAGTGTGGCTACCGTGAAGGCGATTCCCGCCAACAACGCGGCCAGGGCGAGTGTCATCCAGGGCCACGGGAGCGTCCGCCGCTCCTTCCAATCTTTCAGCGGAACCGAAGCGTCGTAGTGATCATGCGCCAATTCATCTGCCGGAACCGCGGGTGGCACCGGAACGCTGCGCAAAACCTGCGACAGCTCCTCGATCCGGGCGAACGCCTGCGCGTTCTTTGGACTCTCGTTGAGCCACGCCTGCCAGTCCAGCGTGTCCTCGACCGACACCTCGGTACTTTGCAGCCGCACGAACCAGTCGGCCGCGGCCAGGTACGCCGGGTCCCGCTCGATATCCAACGAGAATGGTGCGCCCGGGTCAGTCATTGCGCTCCAGGTCCATGTGCTCGCGGCAGCGGAGTAAAGCCCGTACCACGTATTTGCGTACCATGCTGTCCGTTATCCCCAGACGCGTTGCGATCGTCGCGGCATCGAGGCCGTGGATCTGACTCATGACGAACGCCGCGCGACACTTCGCAGGCATCGACTCGATCAGGCTTCCGAGGCGACGCAGTGTCTGCTGTCCGGCGACCTGCCGCTCCGGTGTGCGGTTCTCGGCGAACTCCGTGAAGAGCTGCCCTCCGCTGGTTGCCCTGTCGTAACTTTGGTCGCGCCGGCGCCGGTCGATGGCGATGTTGGCGGCGGTCTTGAAAAGGAAGGCCCGCAGATAGCTCACGGCGCCGGGCTGATCCAGGCTCAGGAGCCGCACATACGCCTCCTGTGCGACCTCGAGCGCCTCGTTGTGTGAGCCGACCCGTCCGCGCAGGAATCGGACCAAAGCCTCGTTGTGCTCGCGAAACAACCGCTCGATGAGGGCCGCACGCGCTTCTCCGTCCCCGGACGCGGTCGCGGCCACCTCATCGATGTTCGGCGGCACCGTTCTCACGGTGATTCCTTCGGGAAGTTGTTTTGGCGCTTCGAGTGCAGTTTAGACGAACGAGAGCCCCAAAACGGGAATAGAGTGGCACGTTCCCGCCCCCGGCCCGCATTCCCATATTCAACAGGCTATTCGTCTAACACACGACGGCGGTCGCAAAACTACAAACCGCACAAGGGAACACGCATGAACGCTAGACGAAGTTCAAGCCCGCCGCGCGCAGGTCTGGCCCTGGTCGCCGGTATCGTGTGCGCGCTGGGCTTGGATGTCCGCCTGGCCAGCGCCGCCATGGAGCTCGGCCCGGAAAAGCATTTTGACATCGCGCCCCAACAGCTACCCTCCGCGCTCTTGCAATTCTCCGAGCAGTCCGGTGTACAGGTCACGAGCCCCGGACAACTCGTCGAAGGCAAGCGCTCCCCCGGAGTGGTCGGGACATTCAACCCGGGCAAGGCGCTCGCCCTGTTGCTGAAAGACACCTCCCTCGAATTCGACGTGGTGGCCGCCAACACAGTGGTGATTACCGGGGTCAACGCTCCCACGTCGAGACCGCGGCTCGCGCGTGGGGATCTGCGCAAAGTCAGCGATCCGCCCGGCGAGGCCCCGCCCTTGTTGCAAGGACGCGAGCTGCGGCTCGCGCAAGCCAACTCCACCATCCCTCCCGGGGCACCCCAGTTGGATGCCACGGCGGGCGCGGGAGGCGCTGCCAACCCGGCGCCCATGGAAGAGGTGATCGTGACCGGCTCCTCCATCAAGCGGATCAACGGTGAGACCGCCCTCCCCGTCGAGGTATTGCGTCGGGACGACATAGCCCGCACCGGCGCCAACAACGCCGAGGAATTGTTTCGTCAGATCGCCGCGGCCAGCAGCGCAGGACACGCGGTGGCGGCCCAGTCAACCGGAGTTCAGGCGGGTGCCATCTCGACCATTTCCCTGCGCGGCCTGGGTAGCAGCCGTACCCTGGTGCTGATCAATGGTCAACGGTCGGCGGTCTACGGAGGTGGCTCCGCGGGTGCCGCGGGTAACTCTGTCGACATCAGCGCCATTCCGGTGGCGGCGATCGAGCGCGTCGAGATCCTCAGGGACGGCGCCTCCTCGCTGTACGGCAGCGATGCCATCGCCGGCGTGGTCAACTTCATTCTGCGCTCCAATTTCCAAGGCCTCGACGTCAGCGCGACCGGCGGGACGCCGACCGACCAGGGCGGCGGGCAACAGGAGAATGTCTCGCTGTATGGCGGCCTGGGCGACCTCGTGAACGACCGTTACAACGCCGGCCTGGGCCTCAATTACCAACACTTCACCGCGCTGATGGGGGCGGACCGGCCGTTCGCGACGCGCTACAACCCGGGTTATGGCAACGACGTCACGTCGAGCTTTGCCTTTCCCGCCAATGTCGCCATACCAACCGCCAACGGGGGCGGCACCAGGAGCCCGGGCGCCGGCAGCTGCGGCCCCTATTCACTGAATGACGTGAATTTCCCGACCCAGTGCCGCTTCGACAACAGCCCATACGACTCCCTGCAGCCGGAGGTCAACAAGCTCAGCGTCATGTTCAACGGCCACGTGGCCCTCGGCGCCTCGAGCCAGCTCTACACCGACGACAGCTTCGCCCAGGTGCGCACGCGCACCACCGTGCAGCCGGTGCCCCTGTCGTATCAGAACCCGTTGCTGGCCGGTAATCCCTACAATGCCTACCTGGCCAACCTGCTGGCGACCCAATATCCGACCTACAACAACAAGGCGGTGGCCCCCGGCACCGGGGCGTTCCTGCTGCCCCCGACGAGTCCCTACTACCCGACCGACTTCGCGATCGCCAATCACATCAATGGACAACCCCTCAATCTCATCTATCGCGACTTCGCCAACGGGTTGCGCAACACCCTCGATACCGCCAACACGACGCGGCTCGTGGGCGGTATCAAGGGCAACATCGGTGGCTGGGACTATGACGCTTCCGTGCTGTACAGCCAGGTGCAGGTGACCGAAAACCTCGAGACCGGCTATCCGTTGTATTCGAAGATCATGCCGCTGCTCGACCAGGGCAACATCAATCCCTTCGGTCCCACCACGGATCCGAACGCACTGGCGGCCGCGCAGGACACGCTCTTCGTGGGCCAGGATTTCAAATCCAAGACCTCCATCTCGAGCTTGAATGGCCGGGTCAGCCGCCAGTTGGCCCAGCTCCCGGCGGGCCCGCTCCAGGGTGCCGCGGGTGTGGAGCTGCGGCGTGAGACCTTCGAGTATGATCCGGCGGCCGCGGTACAGGGTGGGGACATTGCCGGCCAGGGCGGCAACCAGCTGCCCGAATCCGCCTCGCGCAGTGTCGAATCGGCGTATCTCGAATTCGATGCGACGTTGCTGAAGGGGCTCGAGGTCGACCTGGCGGGCCGCTACGACCACTACCAGGGCATCGGCAACACCGCGAATCCGAAGATCTCGCTGCGTTGGCAACCGGCGGACTGGATCCTGTTGCGGGGCGCCGCGGGCAAGGGTTTCCGCGCTCCGTCGCTGACCGACCTGTACGCTTCCACGGCGACCAGTGTCACGGCCAACGGGACGCGCGATTGGATCCAGTGCCCGACTTTCAGCGCCAGCAACCCGGCCTGCAGTTTCCAGTTCACCACCGTCACGGGCGGCAACCCTCACCTGACGCCGGAAAAGTCGAACTCGTACAGCCTCGGCGTGGTGCTCGAGCCGGTCCGGGACATGAGCCTGGACCTGGACTCCTTCTGGATCTTCCTCAAGAACCAGATTGTCGTCGGTGGCCTCAGCTACGCGACCATCATGCAGAGTGCCGCGAGCGAGCAGCAGTTCGCCAGCTACATCAACCGCAACGCCGACGGGCAGGTCGTCTCGATCAACCAGACGAACGCCAACCTCTTCAAGTCGAACGTGAGCGGGCTCGACGCGGATTTCAAGTACCGCATCGGTCTGAGCCGCGCTGGACGGGTGACCCTGCTGGCCAACGGGACCTATTTCTATCGTTATGTGAGCCAGAATGCCGACGGCAGCTGGACGAGCCAGCTCGACAAGGGACTGACCCAGGTATCGACCCAGGGCGGTGTCGTCTCACGCTTCCGTTACACCGGGACGGTGTTGTACGAGCTCGCCGACTGGGGCCTGTCGCTCACCGAGAACTATCAGAAGCGCTATCACGATACGGCCGCGAGCATCAGCGGAAAAACGCGATTCGTGCGCGCCTACGAGACCGTCGATTCGCAGCTTTTCTATAAGGGGCTGAAAGGCTTCAAGCTCACCGTGGGCGCCAGAAACCTGTTCAACCGAGCCCCGCCCTACGCGAACTACGGCGGCACGGCCAATAACTTCATCGGTGGCTATGACCTCGGCTACGGCGATCCGTTGGGCCGGTTCGTTT
>DAITMW010000217.1:0-13181 GCA_036834945.1 Steroidobacteraceae bacterium | reverse complement strand
GGGCTCAGCCAGAGTAACGCGCGGTCACCATACAGACGACCGTAATGGTCAACAGGATTGCCGCGATCCGCTGGGATCGGGCCGGCGATGACCTGCGCGGCGCGTTTTGTATTATCGCCGCGGCGAGGGCACAGACCGCGCCGACGGCAAGCGTCTTTTCCATCGGTCCCGGTGGACCTCGATGCAACACGCCCCACAGTCCGACGCCCGCCAGGATCGCCAGCGTCGCAGCGCCTCTTTGAGCCCTGGATAACCGCTCCGAGACTTCGCCCCCGGTGTGGGCCATCGCGAACGTCGACCCCGCCCAGAACACTCCGGTCAGGGCGTGGATGGCGAACAAAACAATGAGGAGGATCTGCACCACTGGTCTCCCGTCGCGCGCGCTTTGAAGCAAATCACTATACGGCCTATATACTGAGGGGGCATGGGGACCCGACCATAAACTGATGAATATGACAGGAAGCTCGACCCAAACCGGTGGCCATGAGGGAGTCTTCTATGCCACTACCCGCCAGGGGCAGCGCCTGCCGGTGATTGATGTTTCGAACCCGTGTTTTGTCGTGCCTGATGACTCCGGCTCGCTGACCCTGCTACGCAAAGAGCTCGCGGAATCGGAGCGCCGTCGTAAGCGTGTCCCGAGATTCCTGCTGAAGTGGATGATGCGCGCGATGGTGCGTCGTTCGTTGCTGGCGCGCGAGCTCCTGGGCGGCGACGGGGCTGTGCTCAGTGGAATGACCACCTACATCATGAAGCTCGGAGCCGGAAATCTCGTGGCTCCATTCAACACACCGGTCGACCAGCGCCTGGCGGCGGCCCCAGGGGTGATGTCGATGCGGGTCCGCCTGCAGCAACTGGCAAAACTGTTGTCCGAAGCGTTGCCAGGCGAACTGGCAGCACGCGAGGGCGCGCCTCTGCACCTGCTCAGTGTCGGTGGCGGCACCGCGATCGACAGCCTGAATACCCTGATCCTGTTGCGTAAGTCGGCACCCGCGGCGCTCGAGGGGCGGGAAATAACCCTCCATGTTCTCGACCCCGATTCCGAGGGCCCTGAGTTCGCCGCGCGAGCGCTTGCGGCATTGAGCGATCACGGTGGTCCGCTAGATGGCCTCAACGTTCGCTTCACGCATGTCTCCTATAATTGGAAGGATGCGTCGACCCTTGCGGGCCTCGTGCGCGAGCTGAGCACATCCGACACGCTCATCGCCGCATCGACCGAGGGAGCGCTGTTCGAATACGGAGACGATGCCACGATCCGGTCGAATCTCGAGGCTCTGCGCAGCGGTCGTAATGTCGTGCTGGTCGGAGGCACCGTGACACGCCCGGACCCTCTCACCCGCGAATTCATCACCACGAGCCGTTTCAAACTGGTGCCCCGCAGTGCCGAAGAGTTCACCGCGCTCGTCGAGCCCACCGGCTTCAAGGTGACCCGGATGAGCACCGCGCTCCTGAGCAACCAGGTGCTGTTGCGCCCGGTTTGAGACGAAGCCGGGTTACTCGGTCGTGATGATGACCTTGCCGCGAGCATGGCCCTGCTCGAGGTACCGGACGGCGGCGACCGTCTCACCCAGCTCATAACTCCGGTCGATCACCGGGATCACCTTTCCGGACTGCATGAGGTCGGCCATGATTGCCAGGTCATCCTTGTTCAGATCCGCGATGAAGAACTCGAGCTTCTGGCTCACGAAACGCGACACCAGGACGAGCTTGATCGCTCCGACGAGAGGGCCGAGAAATCCACCCTCCTCCGGCCCACCTCCACCGATACCGATGTATGTCCCATCGGGCTTCAGGACGCGGCGGTTTTCTCCCACCGAGCGGTTGCCCACGAGATCGACGATCAGGTCGTAACGTTGCGTGCCTTCGGTGTAATCCGTGCGGGTGTAATCGATGACCTGGTTTGCGCCGAGCGATTTCACCAATTCCACGTTGCGGGTGCTCGCGACGCCGGTGACGTCCCCTCCCAATGACCTTGCGATCTGAACCGCAAAGGTGCCAACACCCCCGGAGGCTCCGTTGATCAGCACTTTTTCTCCAGGCTGGAGTTTTCCCTTGTCCCGCAACGCCTGCAAAGCGGTGAGCGCCGCCACCGGCACTGCCGCTGCCTGCGCGAACGTCATGTTGGCAGGTTTCAGCGCGATCGCGCCTTGCTCGCGCACCAGCACATACTCGGCGATTGCGCCGTCCCTGCCACCGAACACGTCGTCGCCCGGCTTGAACCGGGTGACGCTCTTACCGACGGCTTCCACCGTGCCCGCGAAATCAACACCCAGCAGTATGTCGGCGGGAGCACCGATCCCCATCTGGGCCCTCATGATGTAGGGATTGCCGCGGATGGAGTGCCAATCCAGGGGATTGACGGATGCGGCATGCACCTTGACGAGCACCCCGTTGTCGCCGGGCACCGGCTTGGGCAACTCCTCGAGCCTGAGCACCTCGGGCGGGCCGTAACAGCGATGGACGATTGCCTGCATCGCCGGCGTGTTGGCGGGCACCCCGGGCGCCGCTCCACAAGGGGAGTCGTGGCTCAACACCAGGGCCAACGACAAGAATGCCACCACCACGAGGATCAGGACAGCGCTCAACACTCTGGCTCGTCGAGTCATGGTTTTGCTCCTGGCCGCGGAAACACGCCCCCCCGGGGTTGGCCTGGCGCCACTATCTTCGCATAAAATCACGTGCGCCAGGCAGTTGCGACGAACCGCCTCCGGGGCGCGATTGGGTTACTTTTGCGGCCAGGGCAGGCAAGTGCGGCGTTCACACTGCGGGAGCCGCAAGCATCAACAGGATCCACTCGTCGAGATCGGAATGTCTGATGTAGCGCAGACCCAGGGCCTCATAGACAACCCGCAACGCGGGCATCTGCATGCGGGTAAAGCCGCTGAGCAACAGGATGCCGCCCGGCTTCAATGCACGGCCGAGCGCCGGTGCCAGCGATCGCAACGGCGCTTCCAATATGTTCGCGACCACCAGGTCGAAGCGGGCGCCCCAGTGGTCAGGTGCCGCGGTGCTGTAGTGAATCTCAACCTTGTGAGCATCCAGGGCCGCATGCGCGCTCGCACTGGCAAGTGCAGCCGGATCGATGTCAGTGCCGACAACGAATCGCGCGCCACGGGCTCGTGCAATACGAGCAAGTAACCCGGTACCGGTACCTACATCGAGAACGGCTTCCGGCCCGCTCTGCCGGCAAAGCAGATCCACGACCCCAGCGCACAACCGCGTAGTGGCGTGAGTTCCGTCTCCGAACACAAAAGGCTCACCTTCCGCCGCAGGCAGTTGAGGCAGAGCGATCCAACCAGGCTCAACCGTCGGAGCCGCGGCGCCGCGTGGGTACACAACGATACGGGGAGCGATGTTATGCATCGACCAGGTGTTTCACCAGTTGTCGGGCGGGCGGCCGCAGCTCACTCGTGCGCCGCACGCAAACATGGAGGTGACGCAACGACCAGGGATCCGTCAGCCGCGAGATCCGGATAGCAGTGGCCCGTTTGCAGCGACGCGCGGCCGCCTCGGGGATGACGGCCACTCCGACTCCATTGCCCACCATCGAGCACACCGCATCGAAACTACTCAACCTGACTCGCAGCTTGAGTACCTTGCCGGCCTGCATGGCATGGTGCCCCAGGTGTTGCTGCAGCGCATTCGCCGGGGACATGCCGACAAACTCCTGCTCGAGGAGATCGTGGAAAGACAGCGTCTGCCGGGAACCCAGCGGATGGTGCCGCGGCAGGATGGCGACCAGCCGGTCGACCGCGAACGGGAAGACCTCGAGATCACCAAAATCGACAATGTCGGCCGCAATGCCAATCTCGACGAACCCCTCGGCCACCGAGCGCACGATGGCGTAGCTCGATCGCTCCTCCACATCGACATCGACGCGCGGGTTGCCCAACAGAAACCGACCCAGGATACCTGGCAGAAACTCGCTCAGCGCCGCCGTGTTCGCCTGCAGGCGAACCTGGCCTTTCAGGCCGCCGGCAAACTCGGACAGCTCACCCTTCATGTGCTCCATCTGCCCAAGGACGAGCCGGGCATGATGCGCCAGCGCACGGCCCGCCGGAGTCAGGGTAACACCGCGCCGGCCACGCTCGAGCAGCGCGATTCCGGCCAGGTCCTCCATCTTCCTGACACGCGCGCTCGCGGACGCGAGCGCCATGTTGGCCTGGGCCGCGCCGTGCGTGATGCTGGCGGCCTCGGCGATGCGGAGAAACAGCTGCAGATCGACGAATTCAAAGCGCATGAGACCACCCGGCTGCCTTCGCCTGATACGAAGGCACACTACCAGATTCCCAAATTGCCTCGCAGGTCCCCGACCGTCATGGTGAGCCCATGTCGGCAAACCAAGGCGAAATTCTCGGCATCGCGCTCAGCTTCGTTCTCGCCGGAATGGTCAAAGGGATCACCGGCATGGGACTGCCGACCGTCGCCATGGGGTTGCTGGGCCTGGTCATGGCCCCTGCCGAAGCGGCAGCCTTCCTGATCATTCCCTCGGCCGTGACCAACCTCTGGCAGTTTTTCGCGGGCCCGAATCGCTCGAGGCTCGCCCGGCGAACGGGCTCCATGTTGGTACTCATCTGCGTATCAACATGGGCGGCAGCGGGACTCATCGCAGGCAATCGCGCCAGCCATGCCACCACGGCGCTGGGAGCCGCCCTTCTCGCGTACGCCGGTGTCGCCCTGGCAAACATCCGACTGTCGGTTTCCCGCAGAGCGGAGATCTGGCTCTCGCCGCTCGTGGGCGCAGTCACGGGTGTCGTAACGGGTGCAACCGGAGTGTTCGTCATTCCGGCAGTGCCCTACCTGCAGGCTCTCGGTCTGGAAAAAGAAGACCTGGTCCAGGCTCTCGGACTGTCGTTCACCGTCTCGACCTTCGCGCTGGCGGCCGGATTGGCAAGCCGCGGTGCATTTCACCTGGACGCGGCGGGCGCATCGATGCTTTGCACGCTGCCGGCGCTGGTCGGAATGGCGCTTGGGCAGCTCATCCGCGCCAGGGTGAAACCGGCCACCTTCCGCATGATATTTCTCAGCGGTCTGTTGGTTCTCGGCACGGACCTGATCGTCCGCTCCATGACTCAGGCGCGGTTTCGACCTTGAAAAACCAGGGCGGCGGCACCGCGCAAGCGTGCAATATCGCCGTCCCGTGAAGCCACGACCCGTGGCGGAGTTCCGGCGATGGTGAGCTCCCTGACCGCCTTGTCGAGAACCGGGCCATAACGGTGCCAGGCCGAAGTGACGTCACCGGCGATATAGATGATGCTCGGCGACAGCGCCGCAATGAGGATGAGCTGGGTCGATGTCGCGGGGTCGGAAGTCAGAGGCGCCATGGAGCGCAGCACGAGCCGGCCGTTGAGGTCGACGACGGCAATGGTCGCCTGGCGCGGATGGATGTCCAGGGCCAGCGCGACCAGGTTCTCATTCAGGCGGATGAGTGTAGGTCGCCGTCCGCGGCTGGAAACGGCCGTGCGGCCGTCGCAAACCCACTGCTCGGCCAGGAGTTGCTCGATGATCTGCGAGACCGTACTGCGTTGCAGGCCGGATTGCCGAGCCAGATCCGCACGGGAAACAGGCTGCTGGGTTCGCACCAGCTCGAGCACGATGTCACGATTTATCTTGCGCGCGGTACCGCTGGATGCCAGCTGCATTCGCGCATTCTGCACCATGAACAGGGCGGTGGGCGAGGATGCATCGTTTGCGGGCGTATGGTACGGTCGATCCACCTTTTGTAGGGGAAGACGGATGCTGTTTCCAACGACACTCGTAGGAAGTTATCCGCAACCGGAGTGGCTCATCGACCGCCCCGGCCTGGCCAGTCGCTTCCCCCCGCGGGTGCGTATGCAAGCCCTGTGGCGCGTACCCGAGCCGTTCCTCGCTCAAGCACAGGATGACGCCACGATCCTGGCGATACGTGCCCAGGAGAATGCGGGCCTGGACATCATTTCCGACGGCGAGATCCGCCGGGAAAGTTACTCGAACCGGTTTGCGACCGCCCTCGAGGGAGTGGACCTGGAGAACCCCGGAACGGCCCTGGATCGCTCGGGCCATCCCAATCCGGTGCCGCGGATCGTGGGTAGGATCCGGCGCAAGCACGCGGTCGAAGTAGCGGATCTCATGTTCCTCAAGAGTCACACGACGCGACGGGTCAAGATGACGGTGCCCGGGCCCTTCACCATGACCCAGCAGGCGCAGAACGACTTCTACGAATCCGAAGCCGACGCCGCGATGGATTACGCGGTGGCCGTCAACGAGGAGATCAAAGACCTGTTTGCCGCGGGCGCCGACCTCGTACAGATCGATGAGCCTTATCTGCAGGCGCGGCCAGAGAAAGCCCGGCAGTATGGCCTGCGCGCTCTCAACCGTGCTTTGCAGGACATCGCGGGTCCGACTTGCGTGCACATCTGTTTCGGCTATGCCGCGATCATCCACTCACGTCCGAGTGGATACTCCTTCCTGACCGAGCTCGCCGGGTGCAGCTGCTCGCAGATCTCCATCGAGACGGCGCAATCCAACCTCGACTGCGCGGTGCTCGAGCAATTGCCGGGCAAACAGTTCCTGATCGGCGCCATCGACCTGTCAGACATGAATGTCGAGACCCCCGAGACCGTCGCCGCCCGCGTCCGTCGTGCACTCGAGCATGTCACACCGGAGAATGTGATCATCGCGCCGGACTGCGGGATGAAGTATCTGCCGCGCGATGTTGCTTTCGGAAAGATGGTCGCGATGGCCGAGGGTGCGCGGATTCTGCGCCGGGAGTATGAAGGGCGCACGTGATTGTGGACGCCCTCCCGAAATTGCCGTGACCCGTTGACGGGCGCATGACAGGATACGGTCTCCCCTGAACACAACGCAGGAGACCACTCGATGTCACTTCGCATTTTCGGGCACCTCGCGCTCGCCTCCGCGGGGCTGTTGCTGGGCGCGTCCGCCCGCCAGGCATTCGCGGAGAATCCGCCGACCACACTGGCGACGCTACTCGATCGTGCGCAGATCGAAGACATGCTGGTCGACTATTACGGGCACCTGGGCAGCGGGCAGAGTGAGTTCGGGACGTACTACCTGCCTGACGGCGTACTGGACGTGAACGGCCTGGTCGCGCAGGGTCAGAAGCCGATCGAGGATCTCTACAAGAAAATCGCGGCAGGAACGCCCCATCACAAAGGGACGTTCCGCATGCTGCTGACGAATCCCCGAATTGTCGTCAATGGTGAGACCGCCACCGCGGACGTCATTTGGACCGGGATCAACTCGGAGACGCCACAATCGGTGCCCACGTTCGTCGAGCAGGGCCGCGAGCACGACGAGCTCGTCAAGCGCAACGGTCACTGGTACTTCAAACATCGGATCATCAGCAGCGACGCCGGGTTGCAACCGATGTTTGAAACGACCTACAAGGTACGCTAGCGCGGGCCCTGACGGCGGCAGGGTCCGCGTCCTGCCGTCTCTCAAACCTTCGTCGGCTTCGACGCCTCGTCGTTTCCCTGCAGCTGCGCGGCGCGATGGATCGCCTTGCGCACGCGGTTGTAGGTACCGCAGCGGCAGATGTTGGTGACGGCGAGGTCGATTTCCTCGTCCGTGGGATTCGGCTTGCTCTTCAGGAGCGCCACGGTCGACAGAATCATGCCGGACTGGCAGTAGCCGCACTGCGGCACGCTCTCCGCGACCCAGGCCCGTTGCACCGGGTGACTTTTGTCCGGCGACAGGCCCTCGATGGTCACAATCGGCTTACCGGCCACCGCACTGGCGGGGACGACGCAACTGCGGACCGGTTTGCCGTCGAGCAGCACAGTGCACGCCCCGCACAGGCCCAACCCGCAACCAAACTTCGTCCCCGTGAGCTGGAGCTCATCGCGCAGGACCCACAGCAGCGGAGTATCCGCCTCGACGTCGACGTTACGGTCCGATCCGTTGATGTTGAGGACGAGCATAGTCAGGTTCTCACAGCCTTATAGGAGAGCTGGTGCTCGGACAGGGGTAGCGTGCGCAATCGCATGCCCGATGCCGCGTAGATGGCGTTCGCCAATGCCGGCGCGATCGGTCCAGTGCCGGGCTCACCGACCCCGCCAGGGGCGGCGGTGCTCGGGATGATGTAACTGTCGATCCTGGGCATCTCGAGCAACCCGAGCGCCGGATAGTCGTTGAAGTTCGTCTGCATGATCGCGCCATTCTGCAGCGTGATCTTGCCGCGAAGCACGGCAGTCAGCCCGAACGCGGTGCCGCCTTCGAGCTGCGCTTTGATGTTGTCGGGATGGACCGCCACACCGCAGTCGATAGCCGTGATCACACGATGCACCGATACGACATTGTTCTGCACCGAAACTTCGACGACGGTCCCGATATAACTGCCGAATGCCTCGAAAGCGGAAATACCAAAGGCGTGTCCGGCCGGCGGGTGCTGCCAGTTGGCTTTTTCCGCGAGCAGGTCCAGAACCGCCAACTGGCGTCGCGCACGCTCGGTATCCTGCTGGAGCATCGCGCGTCGGAACTGGTACGGGTCCTTTCCGGCACCGCGCGCGAGCTCGTCAATGAACCCTTCGATCATGAAGGGATTGTGCGAGTGATTCACCGAGCGCCAGAAACCGAACCGGATACCGAGATCCCTGTTGAGTCCGGTTACGCGGAAGTTGGGGATCTGGTAGGTCGCATCCGCAACCGCTTCCGTATAGAAGGGCGGGCCAGGCCGGCCAAATGACGGCGCCGACGCGGTGACAACCTTGCATTCCAGGGCGATGAGCTTGCCGCTGGCATCCAGGCCACCTCGGAATCGAATCGCGGCAGCCGGCCGATAAAAGTCGTGCTGGATGTCTTCTTCACGACTCCACACGAGCTTCACCGGCCTGCCGTTCGTAGTCTTCGCCGCCTTCACGGCCTGCGCGACGAAGTCGGCCTCGCCGCGACGGCCAAAGCCGCCACCCAGGAATTGAACGTGAACCTTCACGCGAGCCGGAGGAATGCCCAGCACACCCGCGGCGGCGGCCTGTGCGGCTTGGGGATTCTGGGTGCCGCACCAGACCTCACAGCCTTCGTCGGTGACCCGGGCGGTGCAATTCATCGGCTCCATACAGGCGTGCGCGAGATAGGGAACCTCGTAGGTCGCCTCGAGACGCTTCGCCGAGCGGGCCAGAGCGGCCTCAACATCCCCGTCGTTGCGCGCCACTGTTCCCGGTTCATCAAAGCCTTTGTGCAGGCTTTGCGATACTTTCGCACTATCGAGATCTGCGAGCTTCCCGAGGTCGTAGTCCACCTTCACACGGTCGAGCGCCTTGCGCGCCTGCCAATAGGAACGTGCCAGGACTACGACGCCATCGTCGAGCGCCACTGTAGACTGATAGCCCGGCATGCCTTTGCAAGCGCCGTCGTCGACGGCCTTTAACTTCCCACCGTGTGTCGGGCAGGTCTTGACAGCCGCGTACAGCATGTCAGGAAGGATCACGTCGATGCCGAATCGGGCGCTACCGTCCACTTTCTGTGGGATGTCGGTACGGGGCTGAGAGCTTCCGATCACCGTGTATTGCGCAACCGGCTTGAGCTGCGGATCCTGTGGGATCGGCATGTTGGCCGCCAGGCGTGCGACACTCCCGAAGGAGCATTTTCGCCCGCTCGGAGGATGCATGACCAGGCTACCATCCGCCATGCAGTCGCTGGCCGATACCTTCCAGGTTCGCGCCGCCGCCTGGACCAACATGATGCGCGCGGCAGCGCCGATCCGGCGCAGCTCCGTATACCAGCCGCGCACGGAGAAGCTGCCGACGGTGGCCTGCAAACCGAACATCGGATTGTTATAGATGGCGGCAGCCGGGGCATCAGCGATCACCAGCTGTTTCCAACTTCCGCCCAGCTCTTCCATGATGATCATCGGCAACGAGGTGTGGCCACCCTGTCCCATCTCGACCGCGGGAGTGATGATGGTGATGCCATCATCCTCGGCGATCTGCAAAAAAGCGGAGGGGGTTCGCGGTGGCTTGGGACCGGCCGCGGCGAGCGGTCGCGCGTTTTCCTGAGCAGGCAGCTCGAGGCTCAGCGCCAAACCACCCATGGTGGCGGCCGCGGTGCCGACGAACTCCCGACGGGTGATGTAGCTCATGAGCGTTCAACGCCAGTGTTGCGGATTCGCAAATTTTACACCGGCCCACGCCTCACCGCACCCGGCGCATGACAGTTCTGTTGCAAAACATGCAATGCGGCCGCGGTGTGGAAGAATACGCGCGCCGGACGGCCGGCCACTGAAGGAAGCGCCCCAAGATGCCATTCTTCGCCACCGATCCCATGAAAATGGACGCCAGGACCACAGGCGTGTTCCAGGTTCCCTGGCGGCTCAACCTGGTCCTCGCACTGGGCGTACTGGGGATGTACGCGACCTTGTACTGGGGAGTGACGCTCCTGGTGCAACATCACTACGCACTGTTCACCGGCATCCTGGGTGGTTTTGTGCTGCTGACGCCGACCCTGTGGGGCCTGGTCCACGAGGCCATCCACGGCCGCCTCATGCCTCACCCGGTTGCCAACAGGGTGGCCGCCCGCGTGCTGAGCGTTCTGTTGAACTTTTCATTCGATGCAGTCCAGTTCGGGCATCTCATGCATCACCGCTACAATGGCCACGAGCACGATCGACCCAACAGGATCAGGCCAGGTGAGCCGGCGTGGATGAGTTGGTCACGGCATTGCTTCCATCTGTGCGGCGGTCACTACCTTTTCACCGCCCTCGTGAGCGTGGTCGCGTTCGCGCCGGCGCGCTGGAGAGAGCAGGCGATACAGCGTTCCTTGCACGGCACGCAGCCCGACATCGCCGCCATGCGACGCGCGGCGCTCAAATGGTCCGCCGCTCCGGAACGGATTCTGCGCATCCGCGTGGATTTCACGGCAGCCGCCCTGCTCCTCGTGTTTGCCTTCGTACACTATGCCGTGTTCTGGCCTGCGTTGTTGTTGGGACTCTACGGCAGGGCATTCATCTACTCAACCCTGGACAACCTGCCTCACTACGGGATGGGAGGCCGTGGCAACGAGTCCGCCATGAACCTGACTCTGCATCCCTGGGTGTCCATTCTCGTGCTGAATCACAACCTTCATCGGCTGCACCACGAGCGGCCCAACCTCCCCTGGCAGGCGCTCCCGGCCCACATGACCCGGCCCCCGGCGGACGGCAACTACTTTCTAGCCGCCATCCGCCAGTTCTCGGGACCGACTCGAACTTGATCCGGTATTTTACTTGTCGACGATCACGCTGAGCACGGCGGAACGGCCGGGGCTCACGTTGACGTGGTTGTCGTCGAGGCCGTCGTAATACCGCCGGTCGGCGATGTTGTTGACGTTCAACTGGACGTTCACCCTGGACGCAACTCGATAGCGTGCCAACGCCGAAGCAGTCCAGTATCCAGGCGCCCGCTGCCTGAAACCGTTGCCATCCACCACCGTCCCGGGCACCCGGCTCGAGGTGTAGTTGACGCTACCCCCCACGGTGAGCCTGTCCGTCAGATCGTAAGCGCTGAACAGGCGCAGATTTTCACGCGGCGCGTTCTGGAGCTGTGAGCCGCGATCGCCGTTCGGCGACGACAGGATCGAGGCGTCCATGTAGGTAAAGCCGGCCAGCGCGAGCCACTCGCGCGTCAGGTATCCCTGCGCCTGCAGCTCAACACCCTGGCTGCGCGCCTTTCCGGCCAGGATCTGCAACACGGGATTCGTAGGATCAGCCTCGCGCAGATTGTTCATGACCGTCTTGAACAGCGCCGTGGAAAGCAACAACTTCGTATTGGGGTCCCATTTGACTCCCGTCTCGACGGTGTGGCTGTTCTCGGGAGCCAGGTCGGCCGTAGAGGCGCTCAGAGAGAGTCCTTCCGCGGACGGATCGAATGACGTGCCATACATCGCGTAGGCACTGATGTCTTCCTGGGGCTTGTAGATCAAAGCTCCACGCCAGGTCGGCTTGGTATCGGTATGTTGCAAGCGGACCGGGGCCGGCACCTGGTTCTGGTAGTCGGCATCGAAACGATCCCAGCGCGCGGCCGCATCGAGCGCCCAGTTCTCGCCGAGCTCAACCGTGTCCGTTGCAAACACCGCCTGGGTATTGGCGACGAAGTGCACGCTGGAGCTGGGCTTGGAGCTGCCGCTGAAGGCCTGGTTCTCGTCCGGATCGAGCAGGTTGGTACCCGGGACGCCGGAGAATTTCAACACCGTCGGATCGGAGGTCTGGCGACTCGCATCCAGTCCGAACACCGCGGTGTGCATGAGGCCTAACGTATGGAACGTCGTCGTGAACGTGAGGAGATCGTCCAGCACCGTCTGACGGATGGCGCCGCCCCGACCGGTGCGAGTGACGGTGACATCCGCAAGCGGAGTTCCAATGGCGAACACCGGCCCGACACCGGGCTCCACTTCGCGATAGCTCTGCTCATAAACCGCGTAGCGCAGCTGGTTCTGCACGGTCAGAGCGTCGGCGACCTGGCTACGCAGCTTGGCGGTCAGTATGTTGACCTTCACGTCCGAGAAATCGCTGCGGAAGCCGTAAAAATTCTCGGGTGGAACCCGAGCGGGGTAGCTGAGGTTCGTGGTTTTACTCCCAAGGTCGATCCAGGGCACCCCGTAGTCGGGCTTGTCCCATTGCTGCTGATAGAGGTCGCTCAGGGTGAACTGTGTGCGGCTGTTGATGCCGATTGACAGCGAAGGCGCGACGCCGACCCTCTTGGTGCCGACGACGTCCCGGCCCGCGATGCCCGACTCCTGCGCCATGCCAACGATGCGCAACGCCGCACCCTGCTCTTGCGACAGCAGGACATTGCCGTCCGCGGTGATCCGTTTCAGACCATCGGTCCCGAAGCTCAGCGTGCCGTCCGCGAATTGGGCCAGCTGCGGCTTTTTGCTGACCTGCTCGATCACACCACCGGTCGAGCCACGGCCGAACAGCACCGACGCAGGGCCGGTGAGCACCTCGACAGCCTCGAGGTCGAACGGGTCGCGATAGTAGGGACCAATGTCGAGCTGGCCATCGAGATACATGTCGTAGCGCGCGGAAAATCCGCGGATGGTCACGTTCGTGCCTTGCGAATTGTCCTCGTCGGCATGGGCACTGACACTCGGATCGTTTCGCAACACGTCGCGCAGGTCGGTAACCGCCTGCAGCTGAATGACCTCTTCCGGAATGGTGGTGATGGTCTGCGGGGTGTCGATGATCGGCTGGGTCAGAAGCGGCAACTCCG